>NZ_CP073754.1:0-306137 GCF_018734325.1 Methylomonas paludis
ATGAGTAGTATTTGGAACAATTGTCTGTCCAAGCTTGAACACGAAATTCCCAGTGCGGATTTCAGCACCTGGATCAGGCCCCTGCAAGCCGTGGAAACCGATAAACAACTCAAGCTGCTGGCGCCTAACCGATTTATCATTGATCATATCAAACAGCACTTTTTTGCCGTTATCGAAGATACCGTCAACGAATTTTCCAATGCCACCCTGTCAGTACAATTTGAAATAGGCAGTAAAAAAGCACCTGCGGTCAAGGCTGCCGTACTTAGTAAAAATTCTGCGCAGAAAAAAAATCAGCCGAATTTTCTCAACAAAGCGTTCACTTTTGAAAGTTTTGTGGAAGGCAAATCAAATCAGCTGGCTAGAGCGGCTTCGATAACCGTTTCCGAGAATATTGGTAAAGTCTATAATCCCTTGTTTATCTACGGCAGTTCAGGCCTGGGTAAAACCCATTTGATGCACGCCATCGGCAATGCGGTTTTACTGAAAAATCCCAATGCCAACATTGTTTATCTGCACTCGGAAAAATTCGTGCAAGATATGGTCAAGGCCTTGCAGCAAAACAGCATTAATCATTTCAAAGAATATTATCGCAGTATTGATATTTTACTAATGGATGATATCCAGTTTCTGGCCGGTAAAGAGCGCTCCCAGGAGGAGTTTTTTCATACTTTCAATAATCTGTTGGATCAAAAACATCAGGTTGTACTGACCTGCGATAAATATCCTAAAGAAATTAATGGGCTGGAGGACAGGCTAAAATCACGATTCAGCTGGGGCTTGCCGGTAGCGATAGAACCGCCTGATTTGGAAACCAGAACCGCTATTTTGATCAAAAAAGCCCAGGCTGTTGGAGTTGATCTCCAACAGGAAATAGCGTTTTTCATCGCCAAGCGTATCCCATCCAATGTCCGGGATTTGGAAGGTGCTTTACGCAGAGTAGTGGCCAATTCGCAGTTTACCGGGCGGGAAATCACCCTGGAGTTTACCAAAGAAGCCCTGCATGATTTGATTAGTTTGCAGGATAAACTGGTCAGTATCGATAATATTCAGAAAACCGTTGCCGAGTATTTCAAAATACGGGTGGCGGATTTATCGGCTAAAAATCGCAAGCAATCCATCACGCGCCCTAGACAGGTTGCCATGTGTTTGGCCAGAGAGTTGACTTCGCATAGCTATCCGGAAATTGGTGATGCCTTTGGCGGGCGTGATCACACAACAGTGATTAACGCCTGTAAACGTATAGCCGAATTAAAAGTGGATGATGTGAAAATGGCGGAAGATTACAAAAACCTGTTGCGTACCCTTTCGCAATAACACCGGTCAGTCGGCTTCGTTTTCAGGATTAGTTGGATTCAGCGTCAAGGGTGAGCGCATTAAAATGAGTACCAGAACGATGGCGGGTAAGCCGATAATCGCCGAATAGATAAAAAATACATCATATCCAAAAGTCACGGCCACATTGCCGGAAAAACTGCCTACCAACTTGGCAGGTAAAGTCATCAGCGAGCTGAACAAGGCGTACTGAGTGGCCGTATAAGCGGTATTGGTTAAGCTGGATAAATAAGCTATCAGGGAGGCTGCGGCAATGCCGCCGCTCAAGTTGTCAGCGCTGATAACCCAAGCTAGTGATGCCAGGGTAGGTTGGCTGGAAGCCAAGCCGGCAAACAGCAAATTGGTTAATGCTGCCAAGACGGCACCCAGCAGCAATGGCCGCATAATGCCGAAACGCACCACCAGCAGGCCGCCCAGCCAAGTGCCGATAATAGTCATAAAAAAACCGAATACTTTACTGATGTCGGCGATGTCTTTTTTGCTGAAACCCAAATCAAGATAGAACGGAATGGCCATTACGCCCATCGCCATATCACTCATTTTGTAAACCGCGATCAACATTAAAATCGAAACCGCAGATTTGCCGTTACGTTGAAAAAATTCTACGAAAGGACTAATGACGGCATCGGAAAACCACTTTAACAAGTTGGCAATAAAGGGTCTGACTTTGTTGACGCCCAGAACTGACTCAATACGTGCTTCTATAGCTTTAGTGCGGGTGTCGGTGTTATGTTCAGGTTCAGAGATTGAGATCGTGGTAATAATGCCTACCAACATGGTACAGGCCATAAATCGGTAAGCCGATTGCCAGCTGAAATATTCAGCAATGTATAACACACCGGCTCCGGCAGCGAGTAAGGCCAGACGGTAGCCAAACACATACATGGCGGCCATTGCCCCCTGGTATTTGGGGATGACGGCCTCAATCCGGTAAGCGTCGATGGCAATATCCTGAGTGGCTGAGCAAAAAGCCACACATACGGCCAGGATAGCTACATGTTGCAAGTGCAGATGCGCATCTATGGTACTGATGCCTAACAGCCCCAAGGCAATGCCGGTCTGAGATAACAGCATCCAGCTTCTTCTCATGCCTAATAGTTTAAACAATACAGGCAGGTGCAGCCGGTCTATGATCGGTGCCCAAAAAACTTTGATGGAATAAGCAATGCCGACCAAGCTGAAATAGCCAATGATAGACAAGGAGATTTGTTCGTCTGCCAGCCAGGCAGAAAGCGTTGATGAGACTAGCGAATAAGGCAAGCCTGCTGAGAAGCCCAGCAGAATCATGCCCAGCACGCGCGGCTGGGCATAAACTGAGAAAGCGCTACGCCAACTGGCGTTGGTATTGGTCATGCGCTTTCCCTCAAATAGCTGCGATGAATGTGCAGGTTTAGCTGTTGATTAAATAATGGGTAAAGATACTGGCGGCATAACCGGCAGCAATCGCGGGTGTCCATTTCAAATGGCTGAAAAAAGTGTACTTGTGATTGGATTGTCCCATCAACGCTACACCAGCAGCCGAACCGACAGAAAACAGTGAGCCGCCTACACCTGCAGTCAGGGTCACCAGCAGCCATTGATACAGATCCATATCCAGGTTCATGTTCAATACCGCAAACATCACCGGAATGTTGTCAACAATAGCTGAAATGATACCAACCAGAATGTTGGCAGTAGTGTCACCCAAGCCATCGTACATGGCAGATGACAATAATTCCAGATAACCAATATAGCCTAAACCGCCTACCGCGAATACTACGCCAAAGAAAAACAGCAAAGTATCCCATTCAGCTTCTTTGACTTTTTCGAAAATATCAAAGCGAGCCCCAGTTTCCTGATCGGGGTAGGTGACTTTTAAATAATAGCCATACAACATCAGAATGGACAAGCCCAGCATCATGCCCATAAACGGTGGCAAATGCAGGAATTGTTTGAAACTGACTGCAAACATAATGGTTAACAGAAACAGGCCGCACACTTGAATTGCGCCGGGCTTTAATACAACCGCTGCTTCATTGGTGGCCAGTGGCTGACCTGAAGGAATTGCCCTGGACATGAAGAAAGCCGGAACCACAAAGTTGACCACTGAAGGAACGAACAGACGGAAAAAGTCGAAGAACTCGGCATAACCAGCTTGCCATACCATCAGGGTGGTAATATCACCAAATGGACAGAATGCACCGCCGGCATTGGCCGCAATCACCAGATTGACGAAGCCTACGGAAACAAACTTTTCGTTATCTGCACCTACAGCCATTACTACGGCACCGACCAACAGCGCCGATGTCAGGTTATCAGCCACTGCAGACAGGAAAAAGGTAATGATACCGGTAATCCAGAACAATTGTTTGTAACCGAATTGTTTTCTGATCAGCCAGGAACGCAAGGCTTCAAACACATTACGTTCGGCCATGGAGTTGATATACGTCATAGCTACCAGCAGGAACAGCATCAGCTCGGCATATTCTTTCAGATCATGCTCAAATGCCTGATGTAATTCGCCGCTGGGAATGCCGGCATCGCTGGCCAACACAGACACATGTGCCCAGATAATCGCAGCCGCAAGAATCACTGGTTTGGATTTGCGTAAATGAGTAAATTCCTCAGTCATGACAAAGCCATAGGCTATCAAGAACACCAGAACAGTATAAATGCCTCGTTCGGTGCCCGTTAAGCCCAGATTTTTAAATTCTTCAGCATGAGCCAGTTCCGGCAATAACAGCAGACCGGCCATAATTAATAGTACGCGTAGCAAGATAACCCCCTTCCCAAATCTTAAGTTATAGTTTTTATGAAAGCAGTATAAAAATAACGCCACATGTTATCATTAGACAGCAATTTTTGTCATTTAATCACAGGCAGTATATTATCCACCACAAGCAACTTAAACAAATGCTGTTTCAAAGGCACGTAATCTAAATGTATCAATATACCGACGACGATCAAACACTCATAGATGAGAGAGTAACCCAATTTCGCAGCCAGACGCAGCGATTTTTGCAAGGACAACTTGGGCCTGATGAGTTTAGGGCTCTGCGCTTGATGAATGGCTTGTACATTCAGACCCATGCCCCCATGTTACGCGTTGCAATACCCTATGGATTACTTTCTTCCCAACAATTACGCAAACTGGCCAAAGTAGCTCGTGACTACGATAGGGGGTATTGTCACTTTACTACCCGTCAGAATGTCCAGTATAACTGGCCGGAGCTGGCAACAGTACCTGATTTGCTGGCCGAGCTGGCCACAGTGCAAATGCACGCCATTCAAACCAGCGGTAATTGCTTAAGAAATACCACTTCGGACCATTTGGCCGGCGTCTCACCGGATGAACTGGAAGATCCGCGTCCTTATTGCGAAATTATTCGTCAGTGGACAACACTGCATCCTGAGTTTGCGTTTTTACCCCGCAAATTCAAAATTGCCGTAAGCGGTTCCGAACACGATAGAGCGGCAGTGCAGTTACATGATATCGGTGTATATCTGGTCAAAAACGAGGCAGGAGAAATCGGCTTTAGAGTTTTGGCGGGTGGTGGATTGGGTAGAACACCCATCATAGGCCAAACGGTTAAAAGCTTTTTGGAGAAAAAATATCTGCTGTCTTACCTGGAAGCCATTGTTAGGGTTTATAACCTGCACGGTAGACGTGACAATAAATATAAAGCCCGTATCAAAATTCTGGTCAAGGAAACCGGGCTGGAAAAATTTACCGCGATGGTGGAAGAAGAATGGCAGCGCACTAAAGATGACATTCTGTTGAGTGATGCCCAGATTGCCGCCATGCAGGCCCAGTTTACTCCGCCGCCGTATGCTGCTGATGCGGCAAATCATACCGGCCATAAAACTCAGGCAGAAGTTGATCAAGGTTTTGCCAAATGGTTGAAACATAACACGGTTGATCACCGTATTCCCGGCTATCAGGTTGTTTTCGTTTCATTGAAAGCACCGGATTCACCGCCCGGCGATATTACCGCCGATCGACTGGATGCGCTGGCAGACTTGGCCGATCAATACAGCTTTGCGGAAATAAGAAGCACGCATCGGCAAAATCTGGTGTTGGCCGATGTTAAGCAGGCTGATCTATTCGAGCTTTGGCAAAAACTGGATGCCATTAAACTGGCCACCGCCAATATCGGTACTGCAACCGATATGATCTGCTGCCCAGGCCTGGATTTCTGCTCGCTGGCCAATGCCAGTTCCATCAGTGTTGCCAAAGAAATCAACGAAGCTTTGGACGACATTGATTATCTACACGATATCGGCGATCTGAAAATTAATATGTCGGGTTGCATGAATGGTTGTGCTCATCAAAGTGTCGGCCATATCGGCATTTTGGGCGTCGACAAAAAAGGCGAAGAGTGGTATCAGCTTACCCTTGGCGGTTCATCTGATAATGAAGCGGCAATTGGCGAGCGTTTGGGGCCGGCTGTGGCTAAAAATCAGATTACCCAAACCGTAGTTGCCATTCTGGATGTCTATATTCAACAGCGCCTGGCAGACGAAACCTTTTTACAAGCCGTCAAACGTATCGGCCTGGAACCATTTAGAGATAGAGTTTATGCAAATCATTAAAGATAAACAAATTGTCGAAAACCAATGGACATTTATCGACGATGACAGTGAAATTGGCGCGGATGCCGGCAATATCAGCGTATCTTTGCAACGTTGGCAAAACCAAAGTCAGTCATTACTGGATAGAGCCGGAAAAATTGGGGTCAGATTGCTACCTGCCGATAATATCGACGACTTGGCAAATCATCTGGACCAGCTGGCCCTGATAGAATTGAATTTCCCGGTGTTTACAGACGGCAGACTGTTTTCCCTGGCACGCCTGCTGCGCAGTAAGTATGGCTTCCAGGGGGAGATTAGGGCCGTAGGTCATTACTTGCCGGATCAAGTCTATTTTCTGTCCCGGGTTGGTGTCAACGCCTTTGCCTTGGAAAATCAGTCCCAAATTCCGCTCGTTCTTACCAGCTTGGCAGATTTTAGCGTTAACTATCAGTTATCCAGCCAATAAGACAGCCAAATCAATAAACCAATAATCAACCCCCGGCGTTGCCGGGGAATATTTAAGTTGTTTTAAATTCCGGTACCAGTTTTTTTAGCAAGCCCAGAATATGGTTTTGGTCGCATTGTTGACAAGCTGTTACCAGTTCTGCAGCTAATGCCGCCCACTCATCACCGGCATAAACTCGGGCATGGGCTTTCCGTAATTTTTTATAGCGAGTTTCCTGCAGAAGTTCTTGTTCGTGAAACAGTTCTTCATAGAGCTTCTCTCCGGGGCGTAATCCCACGTATTCGATACGTATCTCGTTACCAGGTTCTTTGCCGCTCAAGCGGATCATTTGCTCGGCCAGATAGCTGATTTTAATGGGTTCGCCCATATCCAGAACAAATACTTCTCCGCCTTGACCGACAGCTTCAGCCAGCATAATCAACTGGCAGGCTTCCGGAATGGTCATAAAGTAGCGGGTAATGTCTGGATGCGTCACTGTCACTGGTCCACCGGCCTTTATCTGCGCTCGGAACAGAGGTACCACACTACCTGCTGAATCGAGGACATTGCCAAAACGCACCGTGGTAAAACGGGTGGCGTCCTTACGATCCAGGTTTTGGCAAAGAATCTCGGCGGCGCGCTTGGTGGCTCCCATTACATTGCTGGGATTGACCGCCTTATCGGTGGAAATTAACACAAATCTGCCGACACCGGCGGCAATTGCGGCTTCGGCCAAGATTTTAGTGCCGATCAGATTATTGTGTACCGCCTCCCTGACCTGATGTTCCAGTAAGGGCACATGTTTATAGGCAGCCGCATGAAAAATAATTTCCGGCTGCAGTCCCCGAATCAAGCGTTCAACGGTAAGTGCATCGGCAACATCACCCAATATGGCCTGATGTGATAACTGTGGATAAAGTTGGTTTAAGTCAGCGTCAATTTTATACAAATTGAATTCGCATTGATCAAAAATGATCAATTGTTTAGGGTGGGCTTTAGCTAACTGGCGGCAAAGCTCGGAGCCGATAGAGCCACCACCACCCGTTACCAAAACAATTTTATCTTGCAAACTGCCTTGAATAGTTTGCCAGTCCAGCTTGACCGGATCCCGGCCCAGAATGTCTTCTATGGACACATTTCTCAGATTGGTCTTGCTCACCGTCCCGTGTAACAATTCTTTTACCGACGGTAAGGTTTGAAATGGAAGCCGGCAACTTTCACATACATCCACAATACGGCGCATTTGAGCGGCACTAGCCGAAGGTACCGCAATCAAAATTGCCTCAACCTGTAATTGATTGATCAGATGCGGCAATGCCTCTACGGCACCCAGGACGCTGATACCCCGTATCGCGCGGTTTAGGGAAGCCGGCGCATCATCAACGAAGCCTACCGGAAAATAGCCGCTATCGGCATTTGATATTAAGTCGCGCACCAGCATTTCACCAGCGCAACCAGCACCTACGATCAATGCGCGTTTACCGCGCCGATCCAGATAAGCCTGTTCTCTCCAGAACCGGTACGTCAGACGCGGGATGGTCAAAAATGCCAGTAAATTCATTATATATAATGGCAATATTGAACGCGGCACACCAGCCAGTCGGTTATACAAAAACAATAGAACGGCAATCATGAAAGCGCCGATTATTACAGCCTTGCTGATACGAACCAGATCAGGTAAGGATGAAAAACGCCAGACACCCCGATAGAGCCCAAAAGACCAAAATTGGCTGACTTGCACCGCACAGATGATCGGCAAATAATGCACGGCCAAATCAAAAAAATTATCTGGAATTTTTTGCAGGTTGAAGCGTAACCAATAGGCTCCAAACCAGGCCAAAGGTATCATGCCCAGATCGTGTAAAAAAATGGTCGTACGAGAGCGAAATCTAAATTTCATAAAATTACACTGCCTGCGTTCCGGCTTTAAAAAAGCCGGCTAAAGCCAGTAATGGTAGATAGCTGATAAATAAACCCAGCCAGGCATAATCAGTCTGAAAAAATACCAGCACGGCTATCGGTAACAACCAGAACAGATTGATCAGCCAACAGGCTATCAATACCCGTAAATGTCCATATTGCCTGGCCGCGTACTGATAGGTATGCGAACAATGTGCCTCATACCATTTTTGGCCGGTAAGGGCCCGTATCGACAAGGTATAACTGGTATCCACCACAAATATTCCAAATAATATCAAGCCACAATAAAGCAACACAGGGCTTTGCCGGCTGGCCATAATGATCAGGATGCCCAATAGCAAACCAAGAAAGCCGCTGCCGACATCCCCCATAAAAATTTTAGCTGCTGGCCAGTTCCACACCAGAAAACCCAAGGCCGCAACCCCCAACATAAAAGCGGCTATGGCCAGCTGTTGATTTACCGAAAATAACAATCCCGCCAAACCCCAAGATACAAACACCGCTTCAGAACCGGCAATACCGTCAATGCCATCCATGAAATTAAATAAATTCAACAGCCAAACCAATAGCACTGTCAGCAGAATAAAGCTTAGCCAACTTATGGAAATAAACGGGTTTTCAGCGTTTGGTGCTATGGTCTCGGGCCAGCCATACAAAAAAAACAGGGTTGATGCCGCACTGCTTATATGCACCAGAAGTCGCCAGCGCGCCGCGATATGGGCATGATCGTCCAGGAGACCGACGATTGCGACCGGCAAAGGGGCGCTGAGTGCAGCAAACCATGCTCCGGGAAGATCATGTTGCAAAAACAGCAAAATCAGACCACCAAAAAAACTCATTACAATAGCAAGACCGCCGCCGCGTGCGGTAGGTTTGCTATGTGAACTGCGTTGATTGGGTATATCCAGTACCTGATGCGTCAAGGCATAGTAACGGATCAGGCCGGTCAAGACGATGCTGACCAGAAAAATGGTTAAGACAGGGATAAGCACATCAAATCAAATATAGAAAACGAATAATATCTGCCAGGGATTCCGGTAAGTTATGTCGTGGTTGAAACCCCAATTCAGCCTTGATTTTAGCAGATGAGTAGTGTGCCGAACCGGTTAATTTCTGCAGGGCATCGCTATCAAACATCATGCGTTTACCACTGATTTGGCCCAGAGTGTCGCCCAGTTTTGCCAAATGGCTGAATAGTGCTGGTGGTAATGACCAAGATAGTGTTGATTTACCCAACACTGATCTGATCAAATTGTAGAGTTGGCGGGTTGAATAAGGTTCATCATCACTGACAATATAAATTTGACCAGCGGCCTGAGCGAGTGTGGCTGTCAATAAGGCTGCCCGGATAAGATCCTCCACATGCACCATTGAGCGCTTATTATGAAATTCCGGCAATGGTGGAAATAGGCCGCGTTGTATCGCCTTGATCATTTTCGGCAAATTACCTTTGTGAGTGTTGCCGTATACCATACAAGGTCTGATCACTACCGGGTGAGGCACATAGTCGCCATGAAGTACCAATTGTTCGGCCAGATATTTAGAAGTGCCGTATGGCGTGTCGGCGGCAATATGCAAACTTTCATCCATAGGCTGGATCACAGCCTCGCCCACGGCTTTAACGCTGCTGAAAAATATAAAGCGCTTAACATCGGCCTGTTGTGCCGCAACGAGTAATTTACGGGTGCCTTCGGTATTTATTTGCAGATATTCGGCGGCATCCTGACTATTCTCAGTTAGTGCATGGGCTTTGCCGGCCAGATGAAAAATAGTGTCTATACCGGCGCAAAGCTGGTCTGGGCAGGGATCTGTAGCTAAATTTAACGACCAATGATCCGGCAGATCCAGGGGTTGCCGGCTACTGGTACGCACAGAATATCCTTGCTGTGCCAAGTAGTTGCTAAGGTGTTTGCCGATGAAGCCGTTTGCACCCGTTACCAGGATCTTGGTATCTCTAGCTAACATAGTTAATGGCTGTATGTATGCTGATTGCTCAAGCATAAAATAAGGTGATGCGATGATAAGATGGCATGACTTAGCTTAACGGTCTGTTTTAGGTAAACTGAGCAAATGTTTGCCCAAATAGCGACATAAACTGCTGAGATGCCAAAACAAGTATTTGAGTTTGCGCCTACTGGTGCGCTGAGCGTTGTGAATCACTGTTGCGGCTGGATTAGCTATTACTTTTAACCCTTGTTGCCAAAGCCGCACACAAATATCCACATCTTCATAATATAGAAAAAAACCAGCATCAAAGCCACCGATACGTTTAAATGTATCAGCTTTAAATAACATAAACATGCCGGCAACCCAATCAACTTGAAACGGTAGTTTATCAGCTGGAATTGCATAGCGGCCATCATCAATCCGCAAAAATTTTAAAAACAAGCCCCAAATAGTGGGGAAATGGCGAAAACTATCTTCAATTTTACCTGCAGAATTCATCACTAGTGGTGCGACCAGACCAGCCTGGACTGATTGTAAACTGTTTAAAAGTCCAGCGAATGGTGAATTGGGTAATCTGATATCAGGATTCATCACACAAAAAATGTCACCCTCGGCATATTGAAATGCTTGATTATGATTGGCTGCAAATCCCAATGGCTCAGGGTTGGTTATGATTTTAAGGGGATAAGGAAAATCGTCATTTGTACATGGCAATTGTTCAGGTAAATTTAGGGTCAAAATGACTTCAAATACGTCCTGATCGGCAATAAGCGCCAGATCAGTAAGTAGTTCCTGAACTAGTTGGCCTTGATGATGGCTGACCATCGATATTGAAATCATACCGTATCTGAGATCACAAGCATTATAAGTTCTTCCCAGCTTTGCGCATAGGGAGGGCTGATGGAGGGTGTCGCCGTTTGCTGATTTTCCAGCCTGCCTTGTATATGACTCAACATAATAGCGGCTAATTGCTCGGCGTTGTCTGGTTCGAAAAATACCACTTTATGATAAGTACCTACAGGTTCATAAGCATACGGTAAATCAGCTACTATCAGCTGTTTACCCAGATTTTTAGCTTCAGAAATTGGCAGGCCCCAAGTTTCTAGTTTGGAAGGAAATACGATGGCGGATGCCTGCTGATATTGTTCGAACATTTGAACTTGACTCTGATAACCGATAAAGCGAATATTGGGCATATCCGCAAATCGTTTTAGCAAATGCCGAGCATAACGAGATTCATGTCCAGATAGCGTTAACCGAATTTCAAAGCTGTTACCAATTTGTTCGCGTAAAATTTTGGCAGCCGCGTATAAAACTTCAAAATTTTTGAATACTCTGGGTAAAGCCGGGTAGAAAAATACACCTGGTAATGAACGATCCGGGGTGTCTTGCCGGTTTTGATGGCGAATAACCGGATGCGCAACCACAACATTATTTAGCTGATACATGCTTTGAAAAGCATTACGTAACCAGTTCTGTTGCACTACCACCAGATTATTGGCATGTATATTCAAGCCATACAGGTAACGGTAAAACAAGGTAAATAAAAAAAACTTGGGCTCCCACCAGATATCGGTCAAGTTGATCCGATAAAAAGTCGAGGGATTATGACAATATACCGCTCGTCTGTTTGCGGTAACGTGCGCAGAAATATCGTGCATGGAAAACCAGACATCGGGTTTAAGCTGTTTGGATAACGATTTAAAATACCAGAACTCATAATACAGACGTTTAAGCCAAGAGCGTTTGACCTCAGGAAATTCAATGAACACAACTCTGCGGTTGTTAAACAAGGATTTGTCGTGTACCAGGGCTATTATTTCCCAGTCCTGAGATAGAATGTTTTCTGCTCCTGTCAGGCAATCCCTAAAGGCAGTCAATGTGCCGCCTTCGATTAAGTTGACAGCAGAAATAACCAGTCGTTTTTTCATATTACTTGCGGGAAATTGTAATAGGCGTCATTATTTAGCACAGATTAACATGGGCTGGATTGCTTGGTATGCCTAGGTTAATCATGAATATTGATTAATTTATGTTTAAACGATACCAATAAGCTTGCGTATATGCCATCTGGTTTTTGCCCATATGGCATTTAACTGTCCTGCAAAAGGCGTGGTCAGATTATGTAAAAGTCTGGCACGCAGCACCTCCGCAAAAACAGCCGGGTTGTGATTGCTCTGCCCACCCACCTGCATACTGGCCACTACGCTTGGCGTGAAACCAGCCTTAAGATTAGCATGGCTACGCAACAGTATCTCGTAATCACCACAAATTTTAAAAGAATTATCAAAGCTTCCGTATTGTTTAAAATACCCCAAACGATGTAATGCGCCGGTATGTGCAACACACATATAGGTTTGAAATTGTCGCCAGCTCCAAGGTTTACCGATAGTTCTGAGCAATTTAGTGCCACGATACATGGCTACCCGTCCCGAGATAAAATCCAGTGGCTTTGCACTGGCAGCGGCAATGGCCAACATAGCAGTTAGACTATCAGGAGTTATTTGATCATCTGCCCCCATAAAACAAACCCATTCGCCTTGAGCCGCCTGTAAGCCCTTATTCCAGGCATCATAAATACCTTGATCCGGTTCGCTTATCCAGTAATCAATTAATTCATCATAGTGGTTTAACAGGTTAATGGTTTCATCCGTGGAATTGGCATCCACCACTATCCATTCAAAATTTCGATAGTTTAAAGCTTGCAGTGATGCGGCCAGATTGGGTAAATATGCTGCAGCATTATAAGTAGCAGTAATAATACTGACTAAGGCATCAGTGGTTGTTGCCGCCGGTTTTGGTGTTAGTCGGCGTTTTCCGCCGGTCGGCACAATACCAGTCCCCGTCCGTGGTATTGAAACTAATTGATTTTCATCGCTTCCTGACATAATTGTTACCTGGGTTTAGGTCTTGCTGGGTGACAAAATTGCGCGGCATGCGGACCAGACCATATCAACTGAAATATTGGCAATACATGGAACCGGGCCTAACTTGTCATGAGCTTCAGTGCAGATCCAGTTACAGTTAAAGCAAGGCATGTACAAGTTAACTGAATAGGGCTTAATACCAGTTAAGTTGTGGGCGTAGGGCAGAAATCTGCCAAAATGGCCGCCGCCTAAAATGCATACCGAAGCTGTATTGACAGCAGTGGCAATATGAATAGCTGATGTCTCATTACCGATCAATAAATTTGCAGATCTTACTAGTTCAGCGAATTGCATTAATGAGGTTTTTCCTGCAAGATTTACAACATGAGCTTGAGTCATACTGGCCAGTTGTTCACACACCTTAAGCTCGGCAGCCGAGCCGCAAAGTACGGCCTGATAACCATAAGTGGCATTCAATTTATTAATCAGCTCGGCAAAATTGGCCACAGGCCATTGTCTGCCAAACCATAAAGCCCCTGGAAAAACCACGAAATAAGGTTTAGGCAGGTTTAGCTCAACCGGTAGTTCAAGCAGGTGAGGTAATTTAGGCAAGCTGACATGGTAGGGTTTACCGGTCAGCAGCGCAATAAATTCGGCATTTCTATCCAGTTCATTAAGTTCAGTTGTAATGCTGGGTAATAACTTAGTGTACCAAAAGTCTGATTGATGTTTACGCCTGGCGGTAATATTACTCAGATCTCCTTGACTGCCAATGCGTTGAGCCGCACCAGTGGCTCTAATCATAATATCGCCATGTAGAAAAAGTCGTGAATAGGTAGGCTGAATGGCAATGGCAAATCCGGCTTTTCTAAGCCGGTAAACAGTTTGCCAATGATATAAAGGATTGCGAGTAAATTGTAACAACTGAATCGGCCAAACTTCATCCCAATATGAAAAATGTTTAGCCCAATCCGACCAGAGTGAATTGGCTATTAAAGTAATACGAGTGTTGGGGTAAAGCCGGCGGTATTCTTTGGCGGTATCCAGCCAAAGAATAAAATCACCAATGGCATTTAAACGAATAATCACCAAGCCGGATTGTCTGGTATTGGTCAGGCGATTAATAAAAAAGTCGCCAAATAATAGTATCTGAGTTAAACAGAATCTAAGAATATTATGTATCAACGCTGCAAAGCCTTACTAGCTGTTCCTGATAAGATTGATGTGCATCCGTTCCAAACACTTCGATCTCTGCTGTTGGATGTTTAGTGAGTGGTTGTCGTATGGCAAAGGCTGGCATTATAAATTTGTGCGTAGCAGATTCACAATGGGGCATCGGGCCTGCACATAAAAGTCCATGTAATTGGTATGATCATTGGCGGGTGGCTAAGTTTCATGATACAGCACAATAGTTTTGGTAGTGCAATTAAAATGTGTCACAGAACTTAAGCAGAGTTGTGACTAAAATGCAACTGATAACAGCTCAATTGGAAGCCGTAATTTCATATCGGTTTACAACTTTGTTCAGAGCGCAGTTAGCTTGAGTGTTACCTAGATATGGGAATCTACCTAATCCGCTAAGTGAAATGCGTATATTAATACTGCTCAGTATCAGATCGCTGTCGATATTGAGAGAACTTGACCTCTGTGGTAATATTACCATGATTTATAGCCTTGGGCATATATTTTCAGTATAAAAGCCTTTAATGACGAACTAGTGTGTAATATGGAAACTAAAGCCCAATCAGTCGAAGTATATTAGATTTTAGACTTATAACCATGCTAATCAATACCAACCTAGCATCCCGCTTAATTAATCCCATATCTCCGAGATCGTTTTGAGTAAATTAGCGCCTATTGTTCTTTTCGTCTTTGCACGTCCTCACCACACCAAAAACACATTGAATGCTCTGGCAGCAAATGAACTTGCTATGCAAAGTGATTTAATTATTTATGCTGATGGCGCAAATAACCCCGTTGACCAGGAGCGGGTTGATGAAGTTAGAAATATAATTAGAAATACAGGCGGCTTTCGTAGCATTACATTAATAGAGCGCGATACAAATTTCGGTTTGGCTAGAAACATAATTACAGGAGTAACAGAAGTTTGTAATCAATATCAACGCGTGATTGTGCTGGAGGACGATATTGTAACTAGTCCTTGTTTTCTTACCTATATGAACCACGCATTAGATGAATATGCAAATAAAAAAAGTGTTTGGCATATTGCCGGTTGGAGTTATCCTGTAAATATCGAAAATACTGATGGCACATTTTTTTGGCGGTTAATGAATTGCTGGGGTTGGGCAACTTGGTCAGATCGCTGGCAATATTTTGAAAAAAATCCGGCTAAATTACTTTTAAAATGGAATAAGGATAAAATTAAACGGTTTAATCTGGACGGAGTTTATGATTTTTGGAAAGAAGTGGACTTAAACCAGTCTGAAAAGTTAAATACATGGGCTATTTTTTGGTATGCGACTATTTTTGAGCATAATGGGTTATGTTTGAGTCCAACTCATTCTTTTGTGCAAAATATCGGGAATGACGGTAGCGGTATAAATAGTCAAGAAAACAATATATTCTGGCATAATAATTTAGCGGTTTCTTATAATAGACTACCAAGCAATATTGAGGAGTCTCAACTTGCAGTGCAAGAAATAAAGGCATTCTATACTCAATTAACACCGCCTTTTCCTATCAGATTAAGGCGGTATGCTTTGAGAAAAATAAATAAGCTGATTAAATATTTGATAGGCGGTTAGAATTTTGCCAATACTTTAATTTCATAAGAGAATATTTGTGGTGAAGGCAAGTGAAAGCTGCTGAGGGTAATAGAGTTCCAGAATGCGAAATTCCATTTATAAAAGCGTAATAGTATTTTACGAATAAAACGCTTTAAATGAGACGAGCTTTGTTCAAGACAATCGGGATCGATAAATCGAATGCTGCTAAATCCAGCCTGACGTAATACATATAACAACGAGCCACCAGTAAATAAAGTATGGTGAGTAAAATCTTCATAGGCCCAGTAAGCACCAGTATTAGACTGTGCATTCGGCACAGCTATATAAATTTCCCCATCGGCAGTAAGTAAATTACGAATTTTTACCAGCATTGGAATAATTTCAGGTTTTGGGAAATGTTCTAACACATGATTTAGAATAATAAAATCAAATTTACTGGTTAATTTATCCAGCTCATTTTTGGTGCCGTCAATGATGGGTAATCCATTGTCTTTACAGTAATTAATCGCGTCTGGCTCAATGTCATAACCATTTGCATTATGATAGCCTTTATTAATAAGGCACTGTAAAATTTGACCAAAACCACAACCAAAATCAAGAATTAATGCTTCCTTGTTCTCTGGAATAACTTTCTCCAAATGTGCCGGTAGCTCATAGTTGATATATGACTCAGGCGAAATATTCCTGTTCGAAAAGTAATTTTGATAATTATTCATAAGAATGTATTAAATTAAATGATTTTGTCGCAGGGCAATAATTTGTTTATCTTATGACTGTATGATTTTCTAAAAAGCCACTAACCATAAAGCTTGCTGATAAATCAGCCAAGCTGGAACCGGGCCTCCGGAAGGGGATGCCGCGAATACTCCCAGCTGGACTTGCTGCCAGGATTCCTGCCAGAAAACCCGGATCCAGCTTCTTGGCTTAGTCGCAAAAATATACTAGGTTATTGTGAGTTACTTATAGTGTTCAGCAAGCATGGTTTTCTCAAATTTGAAATTACTAACCATCAGATAACACGAATTGATCGTGATCTATTCGAAAAAAACTAACTTCACTATTTCTGTCTGAAGTAATTAAACCATATTTGCAAGCAGCAGGTAACTTATGTTTTTCATATTGAGATATCCATAAAGGATCTTGTTGCCTTTTAATAACAATGCATAAATCGGCTACTGGAGTTTTTTGGATAGTTTCCGGTAGGTCATGTATTAAGGTTATGCCATTTTTTTTTGCAAAAAGATAAAAAAATATGCTGTTTCCTTTGCCGCTGAAGGAAATAGTAAATGATTGCGCAGAATTTTTATGCTTCACATTCAACTTAGCTTCATTTAAAGCTTCCAAAATCTTGCCTTCAATTTTCAGTTTTGTAGCAATATCCATATAAGGCACATCAAAAAAGGATGGCGACATACCCGAAAATTGTCGATTTGACTTTAAGAAAAATATAACCGTTAAAATTAAGATAACCGTTAGTAAAGGTGTTTTTGTCTTAGCAGTTTGCATAGCCCATAGGCCAACAAAAAAGCTAAGAATACTGATGTTGTAAAATATAGCATACCACATCTCTTGTCCAATGGCATACATAAGGAACAATGCCAAAGAATAAAGAAAAGTTACTAAACTAATCCAGTTGGATTTAAAGTATGAAAAAGTGGCAAATAATAACAGCAAGGTTATAAATGAAACATTTTGAATCGAGTGGTAAAAGGCGGGTCTTTCCAGTTTTCTAATAAACTGAGTTTCCATGTCATTAGAAAAATCGGCATAATTATTTAAAACATATATGCAATAACAGACAAATAATACAGAACTGATTAATAAAAATAAAAGTTCAAATGTGTTTACATAAAAAAAACCTTTGATGCTTTTGTTTTTATGGAGTCTAACAAGAGTTCCCCCTAATAAAGGAATAGACATATATACCATATTAAAATGATATAATATACCAACTAACACTAATCCAAACGCAATTGTTAAGTAATCTTTAATAATTGCTAAATAGCATAGTAATGAAAAAAATACGATACAAACATCCATTCTGGCTACATTGGCGCTGACTAGACTTGAAGGTAATATAAAAAATAAAATTACCAATAAAATAGCAACAGGACTAATATATTTTTTTACAATATAAATCCAGATAAGAAATGATGCCATGAAAAATATCAATGAAACATATCTGGCCAATTCCAGGGATATTCCAAATATCTTATAGATTACCCCTAGGGTAATCATATATCCTGGTGGCATCCACATTATTGTTCTATTTTGACTAAGACTTTCAGAAAACAGTGTGTTCTTCTCACTCCATGAAATTGCCTGATAAATGAAGCTCGCTTCATCCTTCCAAGGTATAGGAAAATTTAACTGAAAGCCTAATATGCCGATTAGCATGGCAATTATTAGAATAATTACTAAAACAGTATAGGCCTTATTAGGGTTCATGATCCTTCAGCTTTTTGTAATTGGGTGCCAGCTATGGTATTTAACTTAATATAGTGTTATGCTACCAATTAGTAAGGCATCAGTGGATTCACGTTGGTAAATTCAAGTGCAAAGGCTTATGATTGCCTAATGCATACTATAATATTATTTTAATTTTTTCACTAAATCATAATAATCAAACACTTTTTTGATTTGCAAATCGTTTTTACATAATCCATTATTTCCATAATTTTGATTTGATATGGTATTTATTTTCCATAAAGCATTATCTTGCGAATCGGGAATGGCTGGAAATTCCATGCTATGATCATAAACCATAACAGTTTTTCTATCATTCAGCAAAGCCATGGCTTTAAACCATACATCATCGGCTGTTGGGGCCATATGCAAAAAATTATTTATATTTAAAACTTCCTTGTGCAGAGCGTTTGGTGGATACAGTATTCCACCGAAACCAGTTGGAAATAAATTATAAGAAGGACCTTTGCCCACAGGGGTAGTCCACTGCAAATAAGGCAGGAGTGACTGCTTATAGCACTTAATTAGGTTACATCTATAACCAATAATTTCTGAACGGAATTTTAATGAAGCTTGATATAAATTTTCTAAAAAATTTTGCGGATATAAAGCATCGTCATCACAGGTAATGATTGTGCTATTTGGGAATGAGCTTAGCGCGTAAATTAATTTTTTATAAGGACCTATATTTCTATCTACATATTCTATCTGTAATCCACGATTTTCAAGACGTCTTAACTCAATTGGAATATTAGCAGGACTACAATCTTCTTTGGCTAACCACAAAACAATTTTATCTGGCTTTCTGGATTGCAACATTAGGGTTTCAACAGTTAGATAGGCTATGTTTATTCTATCTTTATATGTAGTTAAGCTAATAACAATATTAGGTTCATTTAGCTGAGTAATGCCATAACTTTTTCCAAATTTATTATTGATTTTTAGATAGGAAAGTTGTAGAGAAATATTTAATTTATGCATCATGTTCCTTGGCGACATAATAGTCCTCCCAGGCTAAATATAGCTTTAGTTTGCATAATAAAACATATTCTGGTTTTTGGTGATATAGATAAGCTTAACCAATTAGCAGTTGCATAAGCCAACAAAGTGGAAATAGCCGCGCCTTGTATGCCATAGGCTGGTATTAAGAATAAATTGGCAATAATATTGATTATTGCAGCGGCAACAACTCTAATTAAGGCATTCAAAAAATACCCTTCAATCACTACCCATTTAGCTGACGCGCAACCTACGCTGGTGAATAAACCTGCCCAAGCCAATAATACCAATACATTATTGGCTTCCTTATATTCATTGCCGTATAAAGTTTCTACAACTATATTGGCAAAAAGCGTCAGAAATATGGCCACAATTATGGAAATCAAGGCCATGAAATTGAAAAGCCTTTGTAATCTATCTAGATACAGTGCTTCATTAACAGATTTAGCTTCAATAATTGACGGGTATACAGAAGAAATAATAGCCAACGGGATGAAATACCAAACTTCGCTAATCCGTACTGCAGCGGAATATACTCCAACTGCTTTATCATCCAGCATTTGACCTAACATAATTTGGTCAATGCGCATGTACACCATGACAGCTATGCCGGAAAGAATCAGTGGCCAGCTGTCTTTAAGTAACTTTTTGGCTTGGCTATAATGACCTCGCCATGCAGTTAAATGACCGCCGGACCAAACATAAATTGAAAATATGCCTATTGCGGTTACCAAGCCTTCGGCAAAATTGATCCAGACAAAATCCATTAGCGTAGCCACGTTCAAAATCAGTATAACTTTGATCGCCGCGAAGATCAAAAATGTACCATTTTCAATCCAAACTATATATTTAGATTGAATTTTTGCCTCAAACCAATACCTTATAGTTTCGCTTGCTTTAAATACCGTTACAAAACCCAGCACAGCAATCATTTGTTGGGCAATTTCGTCATCTGGCCGGACAAAAGTGACAGCAATAATCCCCAATATAAATGCCAGTAAGCCACCAAATAGTTGCAATAGAAATGCCGTGCCAAGTATGGTATTAGCATTTTCCGGTTCTCTAACCAAATCACGAACCACAATTCCGTTTAAGCCCAGGCTACCTATGGCACTAAATAAACCGACAAAAGCAGTTGCATAATTCATGGTGCCAAATTGTTCTGGGCCTAAATATCGAGCTACCCATACACCTACCAGTAAGCCCATACCCATACGCAGGATACGATCTGCAAACAGCCAGAAGGTATTAATCAAGACCTTATGTAAATTGGGCCTATTTTGAAAGCTGTTTCGCATCTGGATAGGCAAAAAAAGCAGCCACCGGTTTGATTTAGCCGATATGCCTGATTTAAGCTTTTTTTCTGACGACATTATTGGTTGCCGTTATGGTTGGAGAATACTTCAAAATGACCTGATTTATCGACAGAAATTACTTGAAAACTAGCTTGTGTATCACCCATTTCCATCCCCGGACTACCCATAGGCATCCCTGGTGCAGCTATACCGACAATATTTGGTTTGGTTTGCAGCAATTTTCTAATATCCTGGGCTGGAACATGGCCTTCGACAATATAACCATTCACCAGTGCGGTATGGCACGATGCCAGTTTGTCCGGGATGCCGTATTTGTCTTTGACTGCTTGTAGGTCGTCGCTGACTAAGCTTTTGATATTAAAATTATTTTGTTGTAAATGATCCTGCCATTTACGGCAGCAGCTACAGCTTTCACTGCGGTAAACAGTTATATCGATAGCTTTATCTGATTCTGCAGCGCCTATATTCAAGCTTGCCAGTAGTAACAATAACAGCGGGGTACGATTTAAAGACAGCATATGTTTAGAGGGTGAGGTTAGTAAGACGAGCCAAATCTTGAGTGGTTGATGATAAGCCTAAATATTAGCCCAACCGCGTTTTTGAATTTCAGCGCTAAAGCGACTATAGTTATTAAGCAGTTTCGGTTCAGTGACCCACACCCGACACTGTAAACGTAATAAAGTGTCGGCAGCAAAAGTCATAACTTTTGGCCTTGCTGGAAAGCAATTTCGTGTATAGGCAAATGTATGAGGTTGGGGGCAGCAAGCAATACATCTACTTTTCGGCCTTGAAGTAAGCGAGTCAGTTTGGCAGAAAATTGTGCGGAAAGTAAAGCCGGGTTTACGACCGCCTCAGTCAGTTCCAGCATGATATCAATATCGCCGCCTAATTTGTTGTCATCCAGACGTGATCCGAATAGAAACACCTGCACATTGGCACCAAAGCTTTCCTGAGCGCTAAGCCGGATAATATCGATTTGTTGGTGAGTTAGTCTCATTTTTTTGCTACTCAGCATCATTTTTCGAGCTGGACTTGCCAAGCCAGTGTAGCAAGCGGCTTTGTAATTAGGCAAGCTCAGCAAGATCCTCATTCGCCATATAAGGTGACAATAATTGTGCGTGTGCCGGCCTGATGGCGATGTTCACCCAAATAAATACCCTGCCAGATGCCCAAGGCCAAATGACCCTCGCTAATGGGGATGGTTAAGCTACTACCCAGTAATACGGTTTTGATATGGGCAGGCATATCATCAGGACCTTCCAAAGTATGGCGAAAATAAGACTGATTTTCCGCTACTGCTCTGGAAAACCAGTTTTCCATGTCCCGGCGTACATCGGCATCGGCATTTTCATTAATGGTCAGGGATGCTGAAGTATGCTGCAAAAAAAACTGTGCCAGACCGATTTTGAATTGTTTCAACTCGGCTAATTGTCCAACAATTTCACCGGTAATTAGATGAAAACCGCGTGGTTTTGCGTTTATTTGCAGGGATTTTTGCAGCCACATCAGCCTAAACCATGATAAACCGGGCTTAATTCCTGAACGGCATCTACCATAGCCTTCACATGTTCTGGATTGATGTCCGGTAAAATACCGTGGCCTAAATTAAACACATGTCCGCTACCGTGGCCGAAATCTTGCAAAATTTTTGCCACCTTTTCACGAATAACGGTTGGGGAGGCATACAGGCTGATAGGGTCCAGATTGCCTTGCAGGGCCACTTGAGCGCCGACTCTGGCCCGCGCCGCGCCGATATCAGTTTGCCAATCCAGGCCCAAAGCATCAAATCCGCTGCCCGCCATTGCTTCCAGCCACAAACCACCGCCTTTGGTAAACAGAATGGTGGGAATTTTCCGGCCTTGGCTTTGGGTATTTAGTAATTCGCGTACCTGATGGGCGTAGCGCAGGGAAAACTCCAGATAATCATCATGGCTCAGCATCCCGCCCCAGGTATCGAATACCATCACCACATCCGCGCCGGCGGCAATTTGGGCATTCAGATAAGCGGCAACTGATCGCGCCAGTTTATCCAGTAACTGATGCATTACTTGCGGTTGCTCAAACATCAGCGCTTTGACTTTCTGGAAGTTTTTGCTGCTTTTGCCTTCCACCATATAAGTAGCCAGTGTCCAGGGGCTACCGGAAAAGCCGATCAGCGGTACCCGGTTGTGCAAATTTTGTTTAATCAGACGCACGGCATCTATTACATAACGTAATTCAATGTCCGGATCAGGAATCGGCAGATTTTTCACATCATCGGCTGTTTTAATGGGGTTGGCGAACTGCGGCCCCTCGCCTTCGCTAAACGATAAACCCAGTCCCATCGCATCCGGAATGGTCAAAATGTCCGAAAACAGAATCGCCGCATCAAAATTAAATCGGGCCAGGGGCTGTAAAGTAACCTCACAGGCCAGCTCCGGGTTGGTGCATAACTGCATGAAGCTGCCGGCTTTACTGCGCACTTGTCGGTATTCGGGCAGATAGCGTCCAGCCTGACGCATCATCCACACCGGCGTGCGTTCCACCGGTTGTTTTAACAGGGCTCTGATAAATAAATCGTTTTGTAAATTAGTCATTCGATGCGTGGCAGGTTAGGGATCATTGACGGCTTTCATTTTGGATATATTTTAGGCGTCTTTCCAGCGATTGCTTAAATTCATTCGGCAACTGAGTCTTGGCGGTTCTGGCTTCGGTAAGATTATTAAATGAGCCGTATATCAGCACATATTTTTCCTGAGTGTTTTTGGTAATCGAATAGGTCTTCAAATGTTTGGTGTATTCCGGATATTTATGCAAAAATCGGTTTACAGCAGCTTTATCGGTTAACACCATGACTTGTAAAGTGTAATTATCGCCCGGTTGCGCCATGATCCAAGCCTGGCTGCCGGTGTCGGGCTTGGATTTTTCCGGGCCGGCTTCAATAGTTGCGATTGGTTGGAGCGGGTTTAGTGCTGCAGTGTTGCTTATATTGACCGGTTGTACCTTATTAATAACCGGTATGCTCAGCTGAGGCCGGTTAACGACAGGATGAGAATTACCGGTATCGGCTGGCGCCTGTGCATCAGCATTTTGCGCTGGTTTGACCTGAGCTTGAGGCGCCAAAACTTTGCGCTCTAAGCGATCAGAGGTCGTGATGGATGATTTTTCCGGGTTGAGCTTAAAAAGTGAATCGGCAAATTCTGCTAAGAATGTCTGCTTAAATGCCAAACCGTCAGGTCCCGATAATCGCGGTAAAATACCGAACACTAGGCCCAACAATGCTAATCCAGTCACAAGCCTCGCGCCAGTTAATGTTTGGTGCCGAGTTTTTCCTAGATTAAAAGTAGCTAAAAACTTTAAAATCTTGCCGGGGATACCATGAGAATCTCGATATATTTCGGCTAATTGCTCGTCAGAGTAGAGCTTGGCAGCGCCGGGTTTTGCGGTACGTGATGCTATATAAGCAATAAAATCGCCGCATTCCTTAATATTTAAGGGCGGTAATTCAATAAAATGACAATCATCGAGGGCTTTATCACTAATGCGCTGGATATGATATTCATCATATGTCATGGCAAAAACCAACTGCAGGCCGTTGATGGACTCGGCAAAACTGATCAATTGTTCAATAAGTCCGGCCATCAACTGACCGGCATTGTCTATGATCAGTACCACTGGTTGTTTCTGACAATAGCCAAGTAAATCTGTGGTTCCTAAAAAACTGTTAAGTTGGCTGATAATGCCGGCAAAATTTAATGCCGAAGCGCCAGTCAGCCGACATTGCCGCCACGGCTCACCGAGCCGGCTATGCAATAAATCCAGTAAAGCCGTTTTACCAATACCGGTAGGGCCGCAGATGATCAGTGCTTGCTGCAAATTGCTGAGCAGATGAATCACCAACTCCAGTTTTTCGGTACGTGCTACCGAAATTAAACTCCGATCTGGAAATGCTCCCGCCTTGGGTTTGGCAGGACTATGTATCGAAACCGCGTTAAGCTGCATACTGAAGTAAAGTATCTTGCAATTTATTGAGTTCAACATTGAGAGGTAGCAGGGCTTTGCCTATGGTTTCCAGCAAAATGACCCTGATTTTGCCGTCGACATTTTTTTTGTCTACTGACATCAAGTCGATATAACGCGCTACCGTCATCTCGGCCGGTGGGGTTACCGGTAAATTAGCGGCCTTGAAAATCGCAATAATTCTGGAAACATCAGCGTCGCTCAGCCAACCCAAACGCCTGGATAAATCCGCCGCAAAACAAGTGCCTATCGCCACGGCCTCACCGTGCAGATAATGGCCGTAGCCGGTACCGGTTTCGATGGCGTGGCCAAAAGTATGGCCCAGATTTAAAGTAGCCCTTACCCCGGTTTCAAACTCATCTTCAGCCACGACTTCAGCTTTGTTGATGCAGGAGCGCTCAATCGCATAAGCCAGGGCCTGTTTATCCCGTTGTAATAGTAAGGCCATATTGGTTTCCAGCCAGACAAAAAAATCCGGGTCGCGTATCAAACCGTATTTTATGACTTCCGCCAAGCCGGCGGATAGTTGCCGGTCATCCAGAGTATCCAGGACATCGGCATCAGCTATCACACATTGCGGCTGACAAAATGCGCCTATCATGTTTTTACCCAGCGGGTGATTGACCCCGGTTTTACCGCCGACAGAGGAATCCACCTGAGCCAGCAAGGTGGTGGGGATTTGGATAAAAGCAATGCCGCGCTGATAACAGGCGGCAGCAAAACCGGCCATATCTCCAATCACACCACCGCCTAAAGCCAATAGTGTCGCATTACGGCTAAATTTTTTGCTCAGCAGTTTATCGAAGATATGTTCCAGATATTGCAGGGTTTTGAATTGTTCGCCGTCCGGTAAAACAATGGTTTCTACCTGATAATCGGACAAACCGGTCTGAAGGGTGCTCAGATACAGCGGCGCAACAGTGTCATTGCTGACTATCAGCACCTGTTTGGAACGGATGTGCCGGTTAAGTAATGCTGTTTGGCCAAGTAGGCCGGAGCCTATATAAATGGGATAACTTCTGGCGTTATTTAATTCAACTTGCAATTCTTTCATGTGCATCCAAAGCAGCCTGATAATGCTGCAAAATGGTTTTAACAACAATTTTTCCGGGGGTGTTACCCGAATCAATTTTAAAATCCGCGCATTCCCGGTATAAGGGGTCTCGTTCTGCTAATAATGCTTGCAGACGCTGGCGGGGATTGGCAGTTTGTAACAGCGGGCGTTGGGTATCATGCCGGGTTCGATAAAGGATTTTGTCTATTGAGCACTGTAAATACACCACAAAGCCATTTTGCTTCAAGGCCTCGCGATTTTCCGCTTTTAGAATCGAGCCTCCGCCAGTAGCCAAAATAATGCCGTGCAAAGAGGTTAGTTCTGCAATGACTTCTTGCTCACGCATTCTGAAGCCTTCCTCGCCTTCATAGTTAAAAATAGTGGTAATACTAACACCGGTTGATTTTTCTATGAATTTATCGCTGTCGTAGAACGGTCTTTGTAATGCCTTGGCAAGCTGCTTGCCTATGGTGGTTTTACCTACTCCCATCAGGCCGATCAGATAGATATTTTCCAAGTTTTTCATCAACAAATCTGAGAGCCAGAACTAAAAATTTCACATTATGCCCATTTTTAGGCACGAATAAAATTTTATCTGGCTATTTGGCCCTGCCAGCCCAGAGCACAAGGCAATATCGGCTGCTTTGGACGGGTGTTTCGAGCGTATCGGCACTAAAACCCTGCTCAAATAAATTGGGCGGCAATCTGACTCTGGATGGTTTCAGCCATGGCCTTAGGATCGGCGGCATCACGAATCGGTCTGCCCACCACAATGTAATCTGCACCATTACGAATGGCCTGTTCGACACTGACGGCGCGTTTCTGGTCGTCGTCCTCTCGGTTGTCTACCGGTCTGATACCTGGAGTAATGACAAGTAGTCGTGAGCCTAGCTGCTCCCTGATCAGCGAAGCTTCCAGTCCGGACGAGACAATACCGTCACAACCCAGCGCCAGTGCACGTTTAGCCCGGGATAACACCAAGTCCTGCACATCGCATTTAAAGCCCAAATCTTCCAGGTCGCCGCGATCCAGACTGGTTAATGCAGTGACTGCCAGCACTTGTAAATTGCCTTTGGCTTCAGCAGCAGCTGCCATGATGGCATCGTTGCCATGTATGGTGGCCAAATCGACGCCTTTATTGCTTAAAGCCTTGATGGCTCTAGCTACTGTTGCCGGGATATCAAAAAACTTCAGGTCAACGAATACTTTTTTATGACGGGCCTGCAGCCACTCAATAAAACCAAAATAATCACCGGACATGAATAATTCCATGCCAACTTTATAAAAAATTACGCTATCTCCCAAGAGTTCAACTAGATTTTTGGCATCATCTATACTGGATACATCCAGTGCCATGATGAGTCGTTCACGAACCGGAATGTTTTTGCTGGAGATAAATACGCTGTCTGTCATGGATGATCGGCTGATTGAGATGGATAAGAGTCAGTATTGCTGGTTGGCACAGTAGGGTGTCTTAGGCAAAATTGCTATGTTTAAATGGCTGGACTATTATACGCCAAACTAGTTTGACGAGATTAGGCTCAGTTTTGGGCCGGTGGGTTTGCTGGACTGCAATTTGCTATTGATAGACTTTAGCTTGTTGGCGTGGCAATAATAATTAATATAAACCATTTGCGTTCCAGGGCGTCCCGGAAAAGGAAATTGCGTTATGAACGAGCCACGTTATAAAGGACTCATTAAGCCGCTGCATTCCCAGTTACAAGGCATGAAGCGCGCTATAGATAATGTGTTGATTTTTTTGGCCCTCCTGGTCTCATTAAAAATTTATGCGGAGCCCCTTACTCATGAATACATGCTGATTTGTTTAATCGGCATCGTTATCTTCAGTCTGTTTGCCGAAAACCAGGAAATTTATCACACTTGGCGTGGCGCACCGATGTTCGATGAAGCATTGCGGATTTTGTGGTCATGGTTGGCGGCAGTATTTTTTATCGCCAGTGTGCTGTATTTTTTTCGCGACGATATTAATTTTCAAGTACCTGTTCTGGAATTGTGGCTGCCTTTGGCACCGTTGGCCATCATCTTGTTACACACATTAAGGCGCGGGATACTAAGCTTTATGCGCATGCATGGCTTTAATATCAGCTATTACGCTATTCTAGGCGGAAATACTTTGGGGTGGCGCTTAAAGACCGCCTTGTCGGCCATGCCTTGGTTGGGATACCGTTTTGTCGGTTTTTTTGATGATAGAGTGCAAGCTCAGGCAGATCGTATAGAAATTGGTGATGACAAAATTACCGGTGATTTTAAAGATTTACTGGCAATGGCACAGCAAGGTGCCGTCGATCATATTTATATCACTTTGCCCTTGCGTGCCGAACAAAGAATCATTCAGCTCGCCCAGGAGTTGGCCGATAGTACGGTTTCGGTGAATATTGTCCCGGATTTTTTTATTTTTAATCTGATACAGTCCAAAGTCAGCAATGTTCAGGGTATTCCGGTAGTCAGCCTGTTCGATACCCCTTTCAACGCCATGAACGGTGCGACAAAACGTATCGAAGACTTACTGTTATGTGCCATTATTTTGCCTCTAATTGCACTGCCCATGTTGATTATCGCGATTGCCATCAAACTAACATCTCCTGGTCCGGTGATTTTCAGGCAAAAACGCTATGGCATAAAAGGTGAGCGTATTGAGGTGTGGAAGTTTCGCTCCATGACAGTTTGTGAAAATGGGGAAAATGTTAAGCAGGCCACTTCAAATGATGTGCGTGTGACACCCCTAGGATCGTTTTTACGGCGCACTTCCTTAGATGAACTGCCGCAATTTTTAAATGTACTACAGGGCAGCATGTCGGTAGTAGGACCGCGGCCACATGCCATTGCCCACAATGAATTTTACCGGAAGCAGATTCAAGGTTATATGATGCGCCATAAGGTCAAGCCCGGCATCACTGGTCAGGCCCAAATCAACGGTTGCCGAGGCGAAACCGAAACCATAGAAAAAATGGAAGCTCGTATCCATCACGATCTGGAATATATCCGGCATTGGTCTTTATGGCTGGATCTTAAAATCGTATTTTTAACTGTTTTCAAAGGCTTTACCGGCAGTCAGGTTTACTAGTATTCGACCAATATTATTTTGACGGATACGGAGTAGGCTGCGCTGAACGCAGTGATGCGCATCAATCGCGAACCATTTGCTTCCAGAGGCAACACATCCTCTGGCGTTTCCGTCAAAGTAATGTACTAGGCCAAACTGCCCTTTGAGTCTGGCAGTTTGGCTCAAGCCCTGATCTGGCCGGCAGATTTAATACAAATCAACCGGATCAACATCCAGCGACCACTTTATGCTGCGAGCTTCTTTGAGTTCACCAAGTCCGGCTAAAATTTGATCCAAAACCTGATGTAAATCTTTACGTGACCGACTTTGCAGTAACAACTGGAAGCGGAATTGGCCCGCCCTTCGTGCCATAGGTGCACTCACCGGCCCGAAAACACTGATACCCTGGCTATTATGACGATTGATCAGCCCGGACAATGCCGTTAAAAACAGTTGGGGGGCGGTGATATTATTGGCCTCGGCGCGAAATAAGGCCTGATGGGTATAAGGTGGCAATTGCGCCTGGATGCGCTCGGCCAAGGCTGCTTGGGCATAGGCCCGGTAACCGCGGTTCAGTAAAGTAAGCAGCAAGGGGTGTTGCGGATGCCGAGTTTGTAAGATAACTCGACCGGGCATATCGGCGCGACCGGCACGGCCGGCAACCTGGATAATTAATTGCGCCAGCTTTTCCTCGGCGCGATAGTCAATGCTGAACAGGCTGCTGTCAATATCCAGAATGGCAACCAGGGTCACATTGGGAAAATGATGACCTTTGGCCAACATTTGCGTGCCCAGAATAATATCGGCATCACCGTCCCTGATGCATTGTAAATAATCCTCCAGTGCGCCTTTACGTTTTGTGGTGTCCTTATCCAAACGCACCAGTTTTTTGTCGGCAAACACTTGGGTCAGCGTTTGTTCAATCCGTTCCGTGCCCATGCCCAGCGCCTGTAATTCTCCAGTGTTACAGGCTGGGCATAATGGAGTCAGGGGCTGCTCGCTGCCGCAATGATGACAGCGCAGGCGCCGTTCGGCAGCATGAATCACCATATTTGCATCACAATACCGGCAGCGGGCCACCCAGCCACAGCCATGACAGATTTGTACCGGGGCATAACCACGCCGATTTATAAAAAGTAATACCTGCTGGTTTTGTGCCAAGGTATCCTGAATAAGCGCCAGTAACTGTTCAGACAGCCCGGATTGCATTTTCTTGTTACGAATATCCAGCAATTGCAAAACCGGCTCACTGGCATTACCGGCCCGAGTCGATAAAGGCAGTAACTGGTAACGTTGGCGCCCCACATTAAACAAGCTTTCCAGAGACGGTGTGGCCGACCCCAGTAACACCGGAATGCCCAAATGTTTGCCTCGGGCAATTGCGGCATCACGGGCCGAAAAGCGCAAACCTTCCTGTTGTTTAAACGAGGTATCGTGTTCTTCGTCCAGAATAATTAAGCCGGGTTTTGCCAATGGCGTAAAAAAGGCGGAACGGGTGCCCAGCATAATATTGGCCGTGCCGCGCTGAATACTTAGCCAAGCGCCAAGTCTTTGCTTGTCAGATAATTTAGAATGAAAAGTGACAATCGGTGCCGAAAAACGCTGGCGGAAGCGTAATTCTAATTGTGGGGTCAAAGAAATTTCCGGCAACAGCACCAGAACTTGCAGGCCTTTAGCCAACGCCGCCGAAATGACTTGCATATAAACTTCAGTCTTACCGCTGCCGGTGACGCCTTCTAGCAGGAAGACTGAAAAATGCCCCAGAGCAGCACTAATAGTGTTGATAGCGATCTGTTGTTCCGGATTGGCAATTAAATGAGTACCAGTTCCTGGGTTGTCATTTATAGGTACAGTACTAATAGGCTGTAAAAAACCCTTGGCCAGTAAAGTTTGCAGTGCCGGTTTAAATGCCGATAACGCCGTGCTGCTGATGGCGCCGCCATGATTATGAAACAGGTTCAGAAGAGCCTGTTGTTTGGGGGCGCGTTTAAGCTGTTCCATTGGGGTTACGCTACCCAGTTCGCTCAGCACATAGCTGGTTTGGCTGTCCAGTCGTGCTGGTTTGCCCTGTCTTAGTGCGGTAGGTAAGGCGTTAGCCAGCACTTCTCCGAGCGGGTAATGATAGTAATGACTGATCCACTGCAGAAAGCAGATATCCGGGCCGGATAATATCGGTTCGTCATCCAGGATTTGCTCTACTGCTTTCAAACGAGTGTTATCCACCGCTGAGTCAGAACAGATTGCCATTAACAGTCCAACTTTTCGCCCTTTACCAAAAGGCACCAAAACCCGAACACCCGGTTTAACCGTTTCGGCTAGATAATCGCTCGGTGGTAAATAATCAAACAGCCGATCCAGGGGTATGGCAATTGCTACCTGAAAAAAGCAGCGTTCAGCGGCGGCAGAACAATTAGCCATTGGTAAGCACTTAGATATAGACAAGAAATTAAAGTTACCCACAAAATCTGTGGATAACTCTGTGGATTGCACTTGATTAAGTCAGCTTAGTCTTAGTTTTTATTGCAGTTTTGTCAGATTGCATAGAATTGAGTCTGTCTTGTAAGTTACTGAAATTCAGCTACTTTTTATGCAATAATTAAGCTGTGTTAAATGACCTAGCCTTAAATAAGCGGTGCTGTTGATTCGATGTTTGATTTTGTGCATAAGCTGTTACTTGTCTGCATCAATTCCGCACAATACGCGGGATTATTTGGCGGTATTGTTCCAAAATTGGTACAAGGCCCAACCAGCCAGCGTCAGAAAAGCCAGTAAAGTCCATGCCGGTATACTTAAGCCCAACAGCGTCCAGTCTACTTTGGCACAATCCCCGGTGCCGGTCAGCATTAGTTTAATCGTTTCGGCCAGTGGAAAGTTTTGCAACATATATTCTATGCCAGGGCCACATTCTGGTACTTCTTCAGGGGGTAAATGCTGTAACCAGACATGGCGAATGGAAATACTGGCGCCACTCAAGGCCAACAAAGCGATGAAAACGGCGTAGATTTTGCGGCCCTGATTATGCACAGCGGCCAGCAAAAACCCCAGTCCAGTAGCCAGAATGGCCAACCTTTGCGATATACATAAAGGACAGGGCTCTAATTGTTTAACAAATTGCAAATAAGCCCCAACCGCCAATAATGAAACACAGACAACAAAGCCCAGAAAAAAACTGAGGCGTGAACTAATTTTGATAAGTTTCATGTTCAACATCTTTTTTAAATGCTCTAATTGCCCGTGAGGGCCCCAAAATGACCAGAATATCGCCGGCACTGATACGCTGATCGAAATCTTCAGCCACAAAGTGTAGCTTATTGCTGAACTGTTTGCTGACCAGACCTATCATAATCAAATTATATTGAGCGCTTAACTGCAAGTAGCTGGCAGTACTGTTCAGTAGATAACTGTAGGGTGGAACAGTCACTTCGGCCAGATGCAAATCATGTTGACCGAATACGGTATGGTCAAAAATATCGGTAAGATCCGGTCTTTTCAACATATCATGGATCTTGCGTCCGCAAATTTCATAGGGGTCGATAATTTTATTGGCTCCGGCTGCCATGAGTTTTTCGGCAGATTCTGCCCGTTCCACGATGCAAATAATATTAAGTTGTTTATCCAGGGCCCGTGCGGAAAGGGTAAGAAACACATTGTCGGAATCTTCGTCAAAGAAGCAAAGTATGGTGTCAATACTGGTGCCGATGCCGATGGATATCAAATCGTCATCGCTACGAAAATCGATGTCGGCAGTGGCCAAACCATTTTCGCGTGCCAGTTCCAACTGTGCCGGATGCTGGTCGATGACGATGATTTGATAAAGGTTTTTATCCAGGCGATTGATCGCCTCAAAAGATAAGCGGTTATAACCGAAAACGGCCACATGTTTCATAGGCTTTTCCTGCTTAACAAACGATTCTGTTCGGTTTGATCGCGGAAATGATCAACGCTGTATTTTCGACCAAATACCACTAAAATGTCACCATATCGCAGAATAAACTCTGGGTCAGGGTTAAAGTAAAAATGCTGTTCCTTAACCTGATATTTGTTTTTGTGCTTTAAATGAATGGGGTTGGCGCTGATAACGCCCAACAGTGTCAATTTGTTTTGGGCCAATGCCAGTTGCATGATTTGCCGATTATCCAGCGCTGAGCCTTCGCTGACTAAAATGGTTTCCATGGCTATTTCTGTCTGATTTTGCAATATGCCGGATATCGCCTCAAAAGCCACGGGTTGACCCAGATACTCGGCAGCCAGCATACCGGCAATTTCAAATGGCCGGATCACATGATTAGCACCGGCCTGATAAAGCTTGTTAACGTTTTCCAGTCGGTCAGTTCTGGAAATTATGCGTATATTCTTATTAAGATGGCGACTAGTCAAGGTCACATACACATTGGTCACATCATCACCCGTAGTACACAACACCGTTGAGGCTCCCCGGCAAATACCGGCACTCAGTAACACCTCATTGTTACTGGCATCATTTTGGATGGCTAAGAAATTCTGTTTACGGGCCATTTCCACATGATATTCAGTCTTGTCTATGATAATAAATTTCTGTTTATCATTACTTAATTGTTTGGCAATCTCCTGACCAACCCGGCCATAGCCGCAGATAATAATAAAATTTTTATAATGTTCCAGTTCTGCAAACACCCGGCTTTCTCTTAGCTCGGGGAGCTTTTCGTTAAAAGCAGAGATCAGTAATGAAGTAAAAAATGACAATACCCCCAAGCTGGGTAAGATCAACAATATGGCAGCCAGCTTACCGCCAGTGGTATGCGGAATCACATCACCGTAACCGACGGTGGCCATGGTGACAATAGCCCAGTAAAACGCATCAAACAGGCTTTTAATATTACTGTTCGGATCAGGGTATTCAAATATATAAACCGAAACACTGGCAATAAATACTAAAAGACAGGTAAATATCAACAGCGTTAACAATTCAAAACGTTTGCTGGCCAGAATGTCCGAGAATAATTTAGTGCTGTTGGAGTATCTGAGTAGTTTAAATAATCGGAATATCAAAAAAATCCGTAAAATTCTTAATTGCCGATAGCTGGGTAATATGGCTAGTAAATCAATAATCGCAAATGGCGATAGGATGTATTCAAATTTTTTGAATACGGCTTTTTTCAAGGCTTGAAAAAAACTGAACTTAATATTCAGATACAGCGATTTATCATGTTCTTCAAGGATAATAATGTGGGTGTCAGAATATACCCACAGGCGTAACAGATATTCGCAGGCAAAGATTACGATAATAGCCTGTTCAAAGTAGCCGGTCATGACACTGGCGGTGTGCTCAACATCATATAAAATGAACATGATGCTGAGCACGATTAAACCGACCATCAATATATCAAAATGGGCTTTCCGCCTACTGAGCTTATTTTCCAATATATTATAAAAAAAAAGCTTGGTGTTTCTATACTTGGGTGAAGACTTTAAAAAATAAGCAAAATAAATGATGAGTTTGGTCAGCATATGCAGAATTATTTTTTGAACTCGATGACTCTATTGGGTGGATTCAGATTGATTTCGTCTATCACGCAATGTACACCAGCTTGCAGAATATAGCTGGCGGCATCGGCAATATCATCAGCCTGGAGTGCTTGCCAGGCTTGTTGGCCTGGGCGGAAGTCCAGCGTATCGAAAAAACCGGTATCCACCATGCCGGGGTTAATAAGAGAAACCCGCACTGTCGATTTACCGCATTCATCCCGCAAAGCCTGGCTAAAACCCCGCAGGGCAAACTTAGTCGCGCAGTAGATAGTACCATTTCGGCTGCCTTTGAGTGCAGCTTCTGAACCGATATAAATCAAATTACTCTGCGGTTTTTGTTTTAATTTGGGTAATAGTGCCCGAGTCAAAAAAACCTGGGCCGTAAAATTGACTGTTAATAAGTTTTCTATCTGCTGATAAGAAAATTGTTCAAGATGACCAAACTGACCATAACCGGCGGCAAAGATCACACTATCCAATTCTGGTACGGCCTGCTGTAGCTGTTTGGCAAAACTCGGAATATCAGCCAGGCGGCTGAAATCCAGTTCCATGCCGGTAAAATTAGGCAGGGGATGCTGAAATTGACCACTATCCCGGCAAATGCCGATCACGTGATGGCCCTGGTTTAACAGTTTTTCGGCAATGGCCCGGCCTATTCCGGAGCTGGCGCCGCTGACCAAGACAGTGCGTTTTTTCATAGACATGGAAAAAATCTGGATTGAGGGATGTAATCCAGCAGCATACGGCTACAGTCCTTCAGCATAGCCTGTTCCAGATCACTGCGGTAGGAAACCATACCGTTAGTGGTTTGTAATGGGCTGGCGAACAGTTTTTCATCAGTATAGAGTTTATGCATTTTCTTAAAATATTGCTCTGGTAGCCTGAATACGCCCAAGCTTACCGAATGTAGCTTGTCGGGATCTATCAATTGAAACACCTGCTCAAACAGAGCCTGATAAATTTGCTGGTAGTTATACTGATAAATTAAAGGGTCAAAGCGTAAACCGATCTGCCAACCTTGTTGTTGCAGTTTGGCGGCTGCTTCCAGGCGTTTGCCGAGTGACGGGGCCTTGGCTTCCACCTTATCGGCAACACTGTCCGGAGACAGACTGAAAGCGATTACACAACGAGGTAACACTGGACGTTGTAACAGACTGCGGATTTGTGTACTTTTGGTCCGTAATTCCAGCCAGGCATTGGGCAGTTCTGCAAAAACCGGTAAAAACTGTGCGGCAAAATCGCTGACCGGCTCAAAAGCCAGACTATCGCAGTCATAGCCGGAAAAAAAATACAGATCTTGGTCAGGCTGATCCAGACACATTTGCCGGATCTGTTGTTGAAAATCTTCATAATTGACAAACAGCACATAATTGGCCGATTGATACATGCCTTGCAAAAAGCAGTACCGGCAATCGTACAAACAATTAAGCATGTGCGAAAAATAAAAATTGTGGTTGCCGCCTATGCCGTATCCGCTTGGAGCTGGTAACACAAATTTTTGATATTTCTCCGCCAATATCAGCGCGGGCTGCTGTTTTTGTATGCGAAAGTTTTGTGCTTTGGGATTAAACACTTCGCCGTAACGATCACAGAAAATGACCCTGGCATTCGGAAAGCGCCGCCGGATTTGCGTCACGCGCGGATGATCCTGTACGGCTGTTTCAATATATAGAGTGTCTATCATGCCCGTTAAAAATATAGCAAGTCATTTGCGGAATATTATAAATGAAGCATAGGTGACAGGCCTGATACTGATAAAATCAGCGCTTTTTTAGTCAGCGGTTTATCATGCGTTTAATCAGGGGTGTAAATCAATTAAAGCCGTTAAGCAGTGGTTGCTTGCTGACCATCGGCAATTTCGACGGGCTGCACTTGGGGCACCGTTTGGTTATCGAAAAACTTGCCGAGCACGGCAAACGCTTAAATCTGCCGACTGTGGTCATGATATTTGAACCGCAGCCTTTGGAATATTTTCTGGGTGATCATGCACCATCGCGTCTGACCCGTTTACGTGAAAAAGTCATACAATTCGCCAAACTACCCATCGATAAATTATTGGTGGTACCGTTTAACCGTACTTTAGCAGATTATGATGCCGAACAATTTATCCGTGATATTCTGGTAGAGCGGCTGCGAGTAAAGTATCTGGTGGTAGGTGATGATTTTCATTTTGGCAAAGCCAGACGCGGCAATTTTGATTTACTATTTCACCAGGGACTGGAATACGGTTTTCAGGTGGAAAATACCATGTCTCTGGAATTGGCCGGCCTGCGTATCAGCAGCACATTGATCCGAGATGCACTTATGGCCGGAAATCTGGAACAGGCACGCACCATGTTAGGCCGGGATTATTCAGTTTGTGGCCGGGTTGCCCACGGCGATAAACGCGGCAGACAATTGGGTTTCCCCACCGCCAATGTGCAGATGTTTCGCAAGAACACCCCGGTAGCGGGTGTGTTTGCCGTGACCATGACTGGTTTGGATGGCAATGAATACCAGGGAGTGGCCAATGTCGGCACCCGGCCCACCATGACCGGCGATACCCAAGCCGTATTGGAAACCCACTTATTCGATTTTAATGCAGATATATACGGTCGCTATGTAGAAATTCATTTCAAACAGAAAATCCGCGATGAAGTGCGGTTTGCCTCACTCTCGGCCTTGCAGGCACAAATTGAAAAAGATGTGGCGATTAGTCGGGAGATTTTGAGTTTGAGCTTGCCACAGGCCTGAAATATCGAACATCTTGCTTAATTGCTACTGATTATCTGTTAGTCTTGACTCATAGCTTAGCGAAACCGCTTATTGTGGTCAATTACAGCTGTTCAACTTGTATTAGGCTTAATTTTTTTGCTAAATAGATAGTTGACCCCAGAAAGTGTGGTATTTCAAGGCTTGGGCAGGTTTTAGTATTACTCAGTCGTACAGTGTTATTGTCATCAAGCAAATAACTGAATCAAGCAGTTTACTTATGACCATATTAATCACCGAACCTGGGATTTTGGGATTTAATTAATGAGTCTGGATTATGCTTCTCTCAACGCCTTGCGCAGCCATCATCCGGCCTGGCGTTTATTGCGCTCAGATCATGCCCCGTTGGTGGCCGGTTTTCTGCATAGAGTGTTTATTACACCTAATTTACGTGTTATCGCAGCAGCGGATTTGATCGAAGCGTTGGAGGATGAGTTATATGTGTTACGCGATCAGTTTGCCGAGAATTTATTTCCAAAACCGGCTCAGGAATATTTGAACGAATGGGCGCATCCGGACAAAGGCTGGTTGCGTAAATTTTACCGACAGGATTCCGATGAAGTCCAATTCGATTTGACCCCGGCAGCCGAAAAAGCCATCGTTTGGTTGGACAGTTTGACTGAACGCCATTTTGTTGGCACCGAATCACGATTGTTAACCCTGTTTGCGCTGTTAAAACAAATCAGCGAGTACAGTGAAGCCGACCCGCAAAAGCGTATTGCCGAATTGCAACAAAAGCGGCAGGAAATAGATCGGGAAATAGCCAGAGTCCAGGCAGGAGATGTACCCGTACTGGATGATACTGCTTTGAAAGACCGCTTCCAGCAATTTACCCAAATCGCCCGTGAACTGCTAAGCGATTTTCGCGAAGTTGAGCATAATTTCCGCCTATTGGATAGGCGGGTGCGGGAAAGGATTGCGCTGTGGGAAGGCGGTAAAGGCGCCTTACTGGCGGAAATCATGGGGGAACACGATGCCATAGGTGATTCTGATCAAGGTCGCAGTTTCCGGGCATTTTGGGATTTTCTACTGTCCGGCCGCAGACAGGAAGAACTTAGCGGCTTATTGGAACAGGTACTGGGCCTGCCCGCCGTCCGGGAGTTGCAGCCCGATGCCCGATTACGTCGGATACATTACGACTGGCTGGAAGCCGGCGAACATACTCAGCGTACAGTTGCGCAATTATCTCAGCAATTACGGCGTTTTCTGGACGACAAGGCCTGGCTGGAGAATCGCCGCATTATGGATATCTTGCGCGGTATTGAGACTAAGGCACTGGCTTTGCGCGATACCCCGCCAGGCGGCGAGCTCATGACGGTAGCCGATACGGTACCGCAATTTGACTTACCACTGGAAAGACCTTTATATAGTCCGGCCATAAAACCGCAGATAAGTGATATTCGCATCGAAAACGGTGAAGACAGTCTGGATGCCAGTGCTTTATATGCGCAAATCTACATTGATAAAGCTCAGTTGGCCAAACATGTACGGCAAAGCTTGCAAAACAGAACCCAGATCAGCCTGAAAGAACTGATCGAACGCGCGCCATTACAACAAGGTCTGGCAGAATTAATCAGTTATTTGCAATTGGGCGGCGAGAGTTTTAATACTCTGGTGGTAGAAGACAGCCGCGAACAAATAGTCTGGACGCTGGTGGATGCCGACCGGCAAATCCACCATAAGCGCGTCACTATGCCCAGAGTGATTTTTTTAAGGAAAGCCTAATAATGCATACAGAACCCGCAGAATCACTAGCCGGTGCTCCGGCGGATTTATCGGTAGTGGTCATCAATTTGTTGAAAGGTGTGATACATCAGGAAAATGATAATCAGCTCTGGCAAGCCCTGTTCCAACTGCAATCCCGAGTGCGGGATTATTTAGCGGTGCTGGGACTGGAATTAATTCTGGATGAAGCCGAAGGTTACGCCTTTTTACGCGCCCGTCAGCAAAACGAAGCCGATGATGTGCCGAAACTGCCGCGCTTGATTGCCCGGCGGCCCTTATCGTTTCCGGTTAGTCTGTTATTGGCGCTGTTGCGTAAAAAACTGGCTGAATTCGATGCCTTGGGCGGCGATACCCGCTTGGTATTAAGCCGTGATGAAATCGTGGATCTGGTGCGGGTGTTCCTGCCGGACAGCAGTAATGAAGCCAGGCTGATCGATCAAATTGAAACGCATATCAATAAAATTGTGGAATTGGGCTTTTTACGCCGGCTCACTCCAAAATCAACGGCGCACAACGCCGCTTATGAAGTAAAGCGTATTTTAAAAGCCTATATTGATGCGCTCTGGCTGGCGGAACTGGATGAGCGTTTAGCCGCCTATCAGGCCCAATTAAGCAGCAACCCCGGAGTGGCTGATCATGATTAGTCAGGATACTTTGCCGCTGGATTTTGATGTGCCGGAAGCTTTGACCGGCTTTCGCTTAAAACGTCTGGAAGTGTTTAACTGGGGTACTTTTGACCAACACCTTTGGACGTTGGAACTGGACGGCAAAAACGGCTTGCTGACCGGGGACATCGGTTCCGGAAAATCCACATTGGTCGATGCCATCACCACCTTACTAGTGCCGGCCCATCGTATCGCCTATAACAAAGCTGCAGGCGCGGAAGCCAAAGAACGTAATTTGCGTTCCTATGTATTGGGCCATTATAAATCCGAGCGTAACGAAGTCACCGGCACCGCTAAGCCGGTCAGTCTCAGAGATAATAATAGTTATTCGGTGATATTGGGCGTGTTTCATAATGCCGGATATCAACAAACCGTAACATTGGCTCAGGTGTTCTGGATTAAAGACAGCCAAGGCCAGCCGGCGCGGTTTTATGTGTGTGCCGAGCGCGAACTAGGCATAGCCAAAGACTTCAGTCAGTTTGGCACCGATATTGGTCAGCTCAGAAAAAGATTAAGAAATGCCGGCGTAGAAGTGGAAGACAGTTTTCCACAATATGCCGCCTGGTTTAGACGCCGGTTTGGGATTAATAACGAGCAGGCCCTGGAATTGTTTCACCAAACCGTTTCCATGAAATCGGTGGGCAATTTAACCGAGTTTGTTCGCAGTCACATGCTGGAACCGTTTGATGTGCAACCGCGCATCAATGCCTTAATCAGCCATTTTGACGACCTTAATCGCGCCCATGAAGCGGTGTTGCGCGCCAAACGTCAGGTCGAACTGCTGACACCGCTGGTGGCCGACACCGAGCGCCATACCCAATTGCTCCAGTATATCGACCAACTGCGGCAGTATCGCGAGTGTTTACGTCCGTATTTTGCCGGTTTAAAACTGAATTTAATCGATAAACGTCTGTTGAACTTGATTGAGGAATGGGACAGAGCTCATCATCAGGTTAGTCGTCTGGAAGAACGCCGCTTGAAACAGAGTATGGAACTTGATGAATTAAAACAGGCCATCGCCGAAAATGGCGGTGACCGTCTGCAACGGCTGGCGGCGGAAATCAAAAGTAAAGAACAGGATTACAGCAAGCGTAAGCTGCGTGCCGACCGTTATGTGGAATTATTAAGCCAAATCAAGCAGTCCAGCCCCACTAGCGAAGCAGGTTTTTTGACGCAGCGCAGCCAATTTATAGCTCAGAGTGCTACATTAAAAGCTCAAAGCGCGGACCTGGAAAATCAGGAACGTGAGCTGGATTTTGTTTTTCGTCAGGATAGAGAAAAACATCGGCTGCTGCTGAATGAAATAGACAGCCTGAAAGCCCGGCGCAGTAACATCCCTGCCGAACAAATCACCATGCGTAGCGCCATATGCCAGGCTTTGGGGCTTACTGAAGCGGAAATACCTTTTGTAGGCGAATTATTGCAAATTCGCGAAGATCAGCGCGATTGGGAAGGGGCAGCCGAACGCTTGCTGCGCGGTTTTGGTTTATCCCTGCTGGTACCGGAAAGCCATTATCGTCAGGTTGCCGAATGGGTGGATAAAACCCATTTAAAAAGCCGGCTGGTGTACTTCCGAGTCTTGGCAAACCAGCGTAGTGAGCTGTTAAATCTGCACCCGGATTCCCTGGTGCGTAAACTCACCATTAAACCGGATTCCCCACATTACGAATGGTTGGAACGCAGTTTGGCACAACGTTTTGATGTGGCTTGCTGCAGCAGTCAGGAACAATTCCGCCGGGAAAGGCAAGCGATTACCCAGGCCGGACAAATAAAAGCCGTGGATAGGCACGACAAAGATGATCGTTTCCGGATTGATGACCGCAGCCGCTATGTGTTGGGCTGGGATAATCAGGCCAAGCTCGATGCTTTGAGCCGTCAGGCTCGGCAACTGGAGCAAGCGCTGGCCGATACCGGTGTGCGCATTAGTAGTCTGCAAAATCAGCGTAAAACTCTGCTTATGCAACGGGAAGCGCTCACCAAACTTGAGGAGTTTCAGGACTTTTATGAGCTGGACTGGGCTGCAGTGGCGGCGGAAATCGCCGCTTTGCAGGAAGAAAAACAGCGGTTGGAATCGGCTTCCGATGTCCTGAAACAATTGAACGGGCGCATGCAGCAAGTCATTGCCGTTCTGGCCGATACCGAAACAGAACTGGATGCCCAAAAAGACCGTCGCTCCAAAGCTGAACAAAAAAAACAGGATGCCGAAAATTTGCACCAGGACGTACAGCGTATTCTGGCCGAGTCTGCCGAAACGGTTTTTTTAATCGAGCAAATGGATGCCATGCGTCTGGAGGCGCTAAAAGAGCATCAATTGACTGTGGAATCTTGCGACAATTACGAACGCGATATGCGGAACTGGTTGCAGACCCGGCTGGACAGCGAGAATCGCAAACTGGCGCAACTGGCGGAAAAAATCATCAAAGCCATGTCGTTTTTCATGGATGAATTCAAATTGGAAACCCAGGAAATGGATGCCAGTATTGCAGCGGCATTTGAGTTTCGCAATTTGCTGACTAAATTGGCTGCCGATGACTTACCTCGTTTTGAATCCCGCTTCAAAGAATTATTGAATGTAAATACCATCAACGAAATTGCCAATTTTAACGCGCAATTGGCTAAAGAACGCGAAATCATTAAAGACAAAATCGCCCGCATAAATGAATCTTTAAACCAGATTGATTACAATCCGGGCCGCTATATCGTACTGGAATCCTTACCCAGTGCCGATGCCGATATTCGCGATTTTCAAACCGAATTAAGGCTTTGTACCGAAGGCAGTTTAACGGGTTCCGATGATGCTCAATATTCCGAAGCCAAGTTTTTACAGGTTAAACAAATTATTGACCGATTTCGCGGTCGCGAAGGCTTGACCGAACAGGACAAACGCTGGACCGCAAAAGTCAGTGATGTGCGTAATGCCTTTGTGTTTGGGGCCAGCGAACGCTGGCGCGAAGACGGCAGCGAGCATGAACATTATTCCGATTCCGGCGGCAAATCCGGTGGTCAAAAAGAAAAACTGGCCTACACTATTTTGGCTGCCAGTCTGGCCTTTCAATTCGGCCTGGAGTGGGGCGAAACCCGCTCCCGAACCTTCCGCTTTGTGGTGATAGATGAAGCCTTTGGCCGGGGTTCCGACGAATCCGCTCAATATGGCTTAAAGCTGTTTAATCAGCTCAACCTGCAATTGCTGATTGTCACGCCCTTACAGAAAATCCACATCATCGAACCGTATGTGGCCAGTGTCGGTTATGTCCAAAATGAGCAGGGTCGTTCCTCCAAAATCAGGAATTTGAGTATCGAAGAATACCAGGCGGAAAAAGCAGAGTCTACTGCATGAGTTGGACCACACCCGCTGACTTGCGTCGCCAAATCTTAGTTCTGTGGCAGAAAGGCATTATTCTGGCGGAAGTAGTCAATGGCACCGATCTGTTTCCCAAGCGCTTGTCATTAAAAACCCCTAATGCTGCCGAAATGTTGGCTCGTTTTGATGAGGTTAGAGCCTGGATACAGGCAGTCAACAAACAAGCACATATTCGCGTGGTCATGCGCGAAACCCAACACCGACAACTGGGCAGCAATTTAATGCCTGCCGAAGTCTGGCTGGATAGCGCGGAAGCCGCCGCCGCGCTAATCGATATGCAAAAACCCTTACGCCGCTTCCGGCAACTGCTTATGCAAACCGAGGCCCGCTTGCCGGCAGTGCGAAGCTGGCTGGGCAAGCGCCCACTGGTTGCGCTGGAACTGGCCGAAGTCTGGCCGCAACTGCTGGAGGTGACCGCCTGGGTGCAGGAACATCCCCAACCCGGTATTTACCTAAGACAAATTGATGTCCCCGGTGTCCACAGCAAATTTGTCGAAGCGCATCGCAGCATTTTGCAGGAATTGTTGGATCTGGTTCTGCCTGCTGAACACATCACTGCGAGCGTCAGCCGATTTAACCGCCGTTACGGTTTTTTAGACAAACCGGAACGTATCCGCTTCAGGGTGCTGGATGACAACATAGGCTTATTTTCTGGCCTGCACCAGCCTGATGTCAGCCTGGATGTGACAAACTTTGCCGCATTGCGCGGCAACATCCGACTGGTGTTCATTACCGAAAACGAAATCAACTTTCTGGCATTTCCGCCACAGCCCCAGGCCATTGTTATCTTTGGTGGCGGCTATGGCTTTGCGGCGCTCAGCACAGCCGCCTGGCTGCAGCAATGCCAAATAAGCTATTGGGGAGACATAGACACCCACGGCTTTGCTATCCTCTCCCAATTGCGGGCTTATTTCCCGCAGGTAAAATCCCTGCTGATGGACAGAAGCACATTGTTAAATTTTTCGGCAATGTGGGGCCACGAAGCCAAACCCATCAACTACGATCTGCCGCATTTGACCAGCGACGAACAAAGTCTGTACGACGATTTACGCGATAACCGCATTCAGCCAAATTTAAGGCTGGAGCAGGAGCGGATAGGATTTGAGTGGGTGTTGGAGAAGATTGGAGAAATTAGTCCTTAGCAGGTTTTTAGGTAACATATTGATTAAACTTAAAATATCTGGTAGTAGCCGTGGCTGAGCACGTGCTTGGCAGTTATTCGGTGGTCTTTAATTGATTAGCGATAATCAATATTTTATAAGTATCTGCAAAGTCCAATTCTTTATGGTCTATTGAGATTGCAGGAATTCAACTTAGGTGTAGAATCGCTACCAAAATTGATTAATTACTTATGTTTTTGCTAGTAATTTGGATAATAACGATGGCTTAAGTTGGTGAAATTAAATGACTGATACGCATAATTCGGACAAGTTGCATGGGCACCAACTGGAATGTTGCGGAGAAATTTTAAATAATATTGCCGATGCCGTCATCGCTACCAATACTGCCGGCAACATAACATTCCTTAATTCAGCGGCAGAACGGCTAATAGGCTGGAAATCAGCCCAGCTACTTGGCACAGAGCTGGATCAGGCTTTAAATAATTTCATCGCAACCGATCTTCTTGCCTCAGAAAATATCATCAAGCATGTCGTTCATGGTGGACATACCTTAAATTATCCAAATCATTGGCCGTTAAGTACGGCTGATGGTGAGGAAATAGTCGTCGCAGCCAAGATTATTCCTATGACTGGCGCCTGTGCCACTTCAGTAGGAGCGGTGCTGATTTTACAAGATGTTAGTTGCGGCAAATTGGCCGAACATAGCCTGAACATCAATCAAAAAAATCTCAGCCTGTTAATTAAGCACGCCCCGGTAGCCATCGCCATTTTTGATCAAAACATGTGCTATCTAGCCACCAGCCAACGCTGGATGACAGACTACAATTTGCACAGACAAGTGCTAGGCCTTTCACATTATGAAGTATTCCCGGAAATTTCCGAGCATTGGCGGGAAATACATCGCCGGGCGCTGAGGGGGGAAATCATAATTAATGATGAAGACCATTTTCAGCGTCTGGACGGCAGCCACCAATGGTTGCGCTGGGAGGTTGGACCCTGGTACGACGAAACCGGGGCAATTGGTGGAATTATGATGCTAACCAAAGACATCACTGATCGTAAAAATGCCGAAGAAGATGCGGTGGTAAGCCGGTTAACCTTAAATGCCGCATTGGCCAGCATGAGCGATGCGGTGTTGATTTCTGATACTAGCGGCAAGTTTGTTGAATTTAATGAAGCCTTTGCCACGTTTCACCGTTTCAATAACAAGGCTGAATGCGCAAAAAACCTGGCTGAATATCCCACCATCCTGGAAGTGTTTATGGCCAACGGCGAAGCCGCACCCTTGGATCAGTGGGCGGTACCCAGAGCCTTGCGCGGCGAAATAATGGCCGGTGTCGAATATATCATTCGCCGCAAGGATACCGGGGAGTCCTGGATAGGCAATTATAGCTTTGCGCCTATCCGCAATGGCGCAGGCTTAATTATTGGTTCGGTAGTTACTGGGCGCGATGTTACCGAGCAGCGCCAAATTGAAAATGCCTTGCGTGCCAGTGAACAGCGTCTGGCCGGTATGGTTAATACCGCCACCGATGCCATTATCACCATCGATGAACATCAGCTGATTTGTTTGTTCAATCCGGCCGCCGAGCAAATATTTGGCATCAGCATAGCCGAAGCATTGGGACAACCCATAACCCGATTGATGCCGGAGTCTTTTCGGCAGATACATGCCGATTATGTGCGCAATTTTGCTGCAACCGGAACCAGTTCACGGCTGAAGGTGCCTACAGCCAAAGTGATTGGTTTGCGTGCCAGCGGTGAAGAATTTCCTATCGAAGCCTCAATTTCACAGATCGAGTTACCGGAAGGCAAATTGTATACCGTGATTTTACGCGACATTACAGAGCGGGAACTGAGTGCTCAAGCCCAAAAATCGGCAGAACAACGCATCAATGAGCAGCGTATGCAGTTGGAGGAAGCTCAGCGTCATCAGATAGCCCGCCAAACTGCCGCTGCAATTGCCCATGAACTTAATCAGCCGCTAACTGCCATTGCCTCCTATACCGCTGTCGCCTTACAACTGTTGGCAGTGGGAGGCTATGAGGAGTCCACGTTAATATATGCACTGGAGAATGCCGAACGTCAGGCTCATCGGGCTGGTCAGGTAATGCACGAATTGCTGTCTTTGTTGCATAAAGATGAAAGTATCATCGAGCCGTGCAATATTGAACAAATCGTAGATGATACCATCAGCATTTTTGTGGCAAATGCCGAGTTTGATCAGATCAAACTGGTCAGGCGAATTAACCCTGGACTATTATTGGTGCTGGCTAATCGCTTGCAAATTCAGAAAGTGCTGGTCAATTTAATCGGCAACGCCCTGCAAGCTATGCAGGACATCGTACAACAAAATCCGCAAATTATTCTGACAGTTGCCCCCATGCCTGCAAATGAGGCCATGTTGCAAGTTTCTATTTCTGATACGGGAAAAGGTTTTGCCGATCAGGATGCACAATTACTGTTTCAGCCGTTTTACACCACTAAAGCGACTGGCCTGGGGATGGGTTTAGCCATTTGTCGAGCCATCATCGAAGCCCATACCGGTAAACTTTGGGCAGAACCCAACCCTGGGCAAGGCGCCAGTTTTCATTTTACATTACCATTTGTATCATGAATGCCTTACCGATAGTTTATTTAGTTGATGATGATGCAGCCGTGCGAGACAGTTTAACTTTGTTGATCAAGACTGCTGGACTCAACGTTGCGGCCTATAGCGGTGCCGAGGAGTTTCTGGCGGCTTATCGCCCGGATCGGGCTGCTTGTCTGGTGCTGGATTTAAGTATGCCCGGCATGAGCGGAACCGAGCTGCAAGCGGAGTTGGCGCGGCGCAATTTGTGTTTGCCGATTATTTTTTTGAGCGCTCATGGCGATATTCCCACCACAGTACGTGCCATTCAGGCTGGCGCCGTGGATTTTCTCACAAAACCGGTTCAAGCCCAGTTATTGCTGGAAATCATCCAGGCTGCCATTATTCAGGATGTGCGTCGCCGCGAACGCAGTCCGTCCAGTGCAGAAGACAGCTTGTCTAAACTCACCCCACGTGAGCAGGAAATTGCCATATTGCTTATCTCTGGTAGCACCAACAAAGAAATAGCCCGGCATTTGGGCATCAGTCCGCGTACCGTAGAAAACCATAGGGCCAGAGTCATGGAAAAAACGCATGCTGGTAATCTGATTGAATTGGCCAGACTTATCGAAACGCAAAATCTTGCATAGGTATAAATACCTAGGGGTAAGCACGGATTGTTAAGCACCGCATCTTGAACTTAAATGGTAAAGCTGTTCGCAGTCAAACCGACACAATTAGTCGATTAAGCAGAAAGCCGACAAATCGGCAGATAAAACCTGACAGCTTAACATGGGCATAAACCTCGGCTAACGCACCTTGATAAGCTAAGTCACCTTATAAAATCTGATATGGAATGTGGGGCTTAAAAATGTATATCGAAACAGATCTTGAGTTGAATAGTAGTTTTAACAATCACAAAAAAACACATGAGATTGCCATCAGTAATATCATGGATACCAAACCAGAACCTATAGCCTCAAGGCCAAACTGGAATTACGATTCGTATTTTTTGGCCCAGCTGGATCGGGTAAAGCATATTGATTGCCCACACCTTGCCACTTAAGTGCTCTTCTCAATACAGCCTTCCGGCTCAGCTTAGCTCAACTGAACCGGAAGGCTGGTTTCAATTACTTGGGTACATAACCCTCGGGAACTTCAAAACCACCCGCAAACAAAAACTTTTCCCGTTCCGCCGTTAAAATTTTCTTGGCTTCCGGATCAAAACTGGCCAGACGTCTTTCATTGATGATCATGGTCTGCATGGCCAGCCATTCTTTCCAGGCCTGTTTAGAAACATGCTCAAAAATCCGCTGACCATTAGGGCCGGGAAATGGCGGTGCATCCAAACCTTCAGCTTCTTTGCCCAATTTTATGCACTTAACCAGTCTTGTCATTGTCTACCTCTTTATTAAAATTGTAATAAACGCTTAATTGGTGTGGGTAAGCCCAGACTACCGATTTGCTGGGATTTATACCAAACCCGGCTGTTTGCTTCCATCACATTGTTTATGGGGTTTATCAGATTGGCCGATACCGGCGTGTAATCCAGATGATAATGCGAAAAGGTATGCCGTTGTGCAGGCAAAATTTGCAGACCGGCAATGTCGGCGCCCAGTTGCCGACACCAGTCTCGTAATTGTGCCAATTCAGCAAATTCCGGCAAACTCCACAAGCCGCCCCAGATACCGCTGGGCGGTCGCTTTTCCAACAAAATGCGCTGTTCAGGATCGGACAAAATCAGAAAAAATATCTGCTTAACCGGTAAGGCTTTGCGCGGTTTAGCTTCAGGCAGCGTATTGACCAATCCTTCAGCCAGAGCCAGGCAAGCACTGGCGACCGGACAGATTTCACATTTGGGTTTGCTGCGGGTGCAAAGCGTTGCCCCCAAATCCATAATGGCCTGAGTATATGCACCAGTGTTAAGTGGTGCAGTATAACGTTGACTTATTTCCCAAAGCCGCTCGGCCACTTTAGCCTGGCCCGGCCAGCCGCGCACCGCATGGAACCGGGCGAATACCCGTTTGACATTGCCGTCCAGAATAGCTTGGTATTGACCACAGGCAATGCTGAGGATAGCCCCGGCAGTGGAGCGGCCTATGCCAGGCAGCGCACTGAGTTCGGTAATATTTTCCGGAAACTCGCCGCCATCGGCAACGACCAGCCGGGCCGTTTTATGCAGATTTCTGGCTCTGGCGTAATAGCCCAGGCCCGACCAGTACAGCAATACCTCATCCAGCTCAGCTGCCGCCAGACTATGCAGATTGGGGAAGCGTTCCGTAAAACGCAAGAAATAAGGAATAACACTGCTGACCTGAGTCTGTTGTAACATAATCTCCGACAACCAAACCCGGTAAGGGCTGATCGCCTGTTGCCAGGGCAAATCCTTACGGCCATGCTCGGCAAACCAGCTTAATAAAAGCGCCTGAAACTCAGCAGGAGACATGGCAGCGCGATTATTATTCCCACTCAATAGTGGCAGGCGGTTTACCGGAAATATCATAAGTCACCCGGGAAATACCCGGTACTTCATTAATAATGCGCCGCGAAATTAAATCCAGAAACTCATAGGGCAAATGCGCCCAGCGTGCCGTCATAAAATCGATGGTTTCCACGGCGCGGATGGCAATCACATAATCATAGCGTCGGCCATCTCCCATCACGCCCACTGATTTAACCGGCAAAAATACCGCAAAAGCCTGACTGACTTTATCGTAAAGCTCATGCCGGTAGAGTTCTTCAATAAAAATAGCATCGGCCTGACGTAGCAAGTCGGCATAGTGTTTTTTGACTTCACCGAGGATACGCACCCCCAGGCCGGGGCCGGGAAAAGGATGACGGAAAATCATATCGGCGGGCAGGCCAAGTTCCAGGCCCAGTTTGCGTACCTCATCCTTGAATAGTTCGCGCAGAGGTTCGACCAACTTCAGCTTCATGTTTTCCGGTAAGCCGCCAACATTGTGATGCGATTTAATCAAATGAGCTTTGCCGCTGCTAGCCCCGGCGGATTCAATTACATCAGGATAAATAGTGCCTTGTGCCAGCCAACGCGCATCACTTAAGCGAGCAGCTTCCTCATCAAAAATTGCCACAAACAGATTGCCGATGATCTTGCGCTTCTGTTCCGGATCGTTGACGCCGGCCAGAGCAGCTAAATAACGTTGTTCAGCATTAACCCGAATAACTTTGATGCCCAGATGTTCGGCAAACATGGCCATTACTTGATCGCCCTCATTTAACCGCAATAGACCGGTATCGACAAATACGCAAGTCAGCTGCTCACCAATGGCCTTATGCAGCAATACCGCCACTACCGAAGAGTCCACGCCGCCGGACAGGCCTAAAATTACTTCCTCATTGCCGACTTTGTCGCGCACTGCCTGAATACTTTCGCCAATAATATTGCTGGATGTCCATAAAGCCTGACAGCCGCAAATTTCCAACACAAAACGGCTGAGGATACGGCCACCCTGTTTACTATGGGTCACTTCAGGATGAAATTGCAAACCGTAAAAATGCCGGTCGGCATCGGCGATACCGGCGATAGGAGCACCACCGGAACTCGCAATCAGCTTAAAGCCGGTGGGCAATTCTACCACCCGGTCGCCGTGGCTCATCCACACATCCAGCAAGCCATAGCCTTCTGGAGAAGTGTGGTCTTCGATATTGATCAGCAATTGGCTATGACCATGCGCGCGAATTTGCGCATAACCAAATTCGCGGTGACAGGATGATTCCACTTTGCCGCCCAACTGTTCGGCCATGGTTTGCATACCGTAACAGATGCCCAGTACCGGTATCCCCAGTTCAAACACAATTTGTGGCGCACGCGGGGTATGGCTGGCAGTTACCGTTTCCGGGCCGCCGGAGAGAATGATGCCATTGGCGGCAAAGTTCTTAATGTCTGCCGCTGCTGCTTCGCAAGAATAGATTTCGCAATATACCCCTATTTCTCGGATGCGCCGAGCAATTAACTGGGTATATTGGGAACCAAAATCCAGAATCAGGATTTTATCGTTATGAATATTGTGGGCAGTAGAAGATGTCAAGACTAAACCTTTTAAAATTAAAATGTAGAATGCTGTCGGTCCGGCATGCGCTGGGCATCTACCTTCATCCAGAATGGCTGATTTGTTACAGCTTGTTATGGGCTTGGTAAAGCTGATCCAGCAAGCCCTTGTTACTATCGAATCCCTTGATGCAATTAATCTCGGCGGCACTCCGGCACAGCCGCTTCAACAGGCGTTGATAAGGCTTAGCGCTCAGATAATGTTTCAGACAAGTATGCTGTTGCATCTGATGCATAATGTAGGCAGCGTTATCGCTGATCCGGAAATCGCTGGTTAAGATTGCTCCAGCGTTTTTCCGAAAAAATACGGTAATATTGCCGCCATCTGCGGAAATGAGATGGCTATCGCCAAGCAAGCCGGCTTTTTCGCCCATTTTAATCAGCGACTTAAGATTAAAGTTAAACAAATGCGCTTCATGAAAAGTGCTTTTCGGCGCTTGGCAACAGGCTTCGATATTGGGCACTTCTACCACCAGTACCCCATCTGCTTTTAATAAGCTATGTAGTTTTTGCAGCACAATATACGGGTCTTCAGTATGTTCCAGCACATGCCAGATGGTAATCACATCAAAACTTGCCGGAGGGTAATGGCTGTCCTGGATAAAACCGATATGCAAATTTAGCCCATATTCGGCTTTAGAATACTCGGCATAACCCCGATTGGGTTCGGTGCCATGCACATCATGGCCCAGTGATTTCAGCAAATAGGCAAATTCGCCGCCGCCAGTACCCACGTCCAGTATAGTTTTGCTGGTGCCCAGTAGCTGCTTGATTTTCTCAAGCCGGGTCAGGGCAATATTGCCGGCCCGCAGTACATGTTTGGGTTTGGGGGTGTAAGTGTTCTTGTATTCCAGGCGATAGTCTTTTTCATAAAACTGGCGGGGATTATGCGGAAACGGGTCGCTCCACACCAGACCGCAATCGCTGCAAATCACACTGCGTAATGCTGTACCGCTACGGCTTAACCTGGCTATTACATAAACCTGATTATTGCCACAAAGCTTACAAGGCATGGAACTGGTTTCAGGTGTCAATAAATTCTTTTGCGGCATTTCTCTAAACCAGGGCCGGATTGTTAGGGTTCATTATAGCAAAGCCTACTTTAAAGACCGTGCAAAGTGGCTGTCAGCAATGCAAGATTGCCCAACCATCTATTAATTTAGGTGATAATTTGGGGCTTCCTTGGTTATGGTTACATCATGGACATGGCTTTCCCGCATACCGGCGCTGGTTACCCGGACAAATTGGGCATTGTCATGCATTTCAGCTATGGTGGGATTGCCGGTGTAACCCATGCTGGAACGAATCCCGCCCAATAATTGATGAATAATAGCCAGCACGCTGCCTTTGTAAGGTACCCGGCCTTCAATGCCTTCCGGCACCAGTTTCTCCACCATCTCAATTTCGTCCTGAAAATACCGGTCGCTAGAGCCTTGCTGTTGCGACATGGCCCCCAGCGAGCCCATACCACGATAGGATTTGTAAGAACGGCCCTGGAATAACTCCACTTCACCGGGCGCTTCTTCAGTACCGGCAAATAAACTACCCAGCATCACCGAATGTGCACCCGCAGCCAGGGCTTTGGCTAGATCACCGGAATAGCGGATGCCGCCATCGGCGATCAGCGGCACCCCGGTGCCTTTTAAAGCTGCAGCCACATTGCTGACGGCAGAAATTTGAGGGACACCCACGCCGGCGACAATCCGGGTAGTGCAGATTGAACCGGGGCCTATACCGACCTTCACACCATCCGCACCAGCTTCAACCAATGCTCTGGCAGCAGCAGCGGTGGCGATATTGCCGCCGATAACCTGAACATTAGGAAAATTTTGTTTCACCCAGCGCACTCTATCTAATACGCCTTGCGAATGACCGTGAGCCGTGTCAACAATAATCACATCCACGCCCACATTGACCAGCGCTTCAACCCGTTTGGGAGTGTCGGCACCGGTGCCGACCGCTGCGCCTACCCGTAATCTTTCCAGGGCATCCTTACAGGCATGTGGATTATCTTTGGCTTTTTGAATGTCTTTAACGGTAATCATGCCGCGCAAATGAAAATCCTTGTTCACCACCAGAATTTTTTCGATACGGTGCTTATGCAGCAAGGCGATAGCTTCTTTGTGGCTGGCAGATTCATTAACAGTAATCAGGCGTTCTTTGGGGGTCATCACGGTACTGATGGATTCGTCCAGGCGCGTTTCAAAGCGCAAATCCCGGCTAGTGACTATGCCCACCAGTTCTTCACCATCGACCACCGGTACGCCGGAAATGTTTTTTGCCCGTGTCAGTTCTATCACTTCTCTGACAGTGACATGCGGTGAAACAGTGATAGGGTCTTTAATCACTCCGCTTTCGTATTTTTTCACCCGTTCAACTTCTCGAGCCTGCTGCTCGATAGTCATATTTTTATGAATAATACCGATACCGCCTTCCTGAGCAATGGCAATGGCCAGCCGGGCTTCAGTTACCGTATCCATTGCTGCTGAAATTAAAGGGATATTCAGGGTAATCGTTCTGGTCAGTTGGGTTTTGAGTTCAACATCACGTGGCAGCACACTGGAATGGGCCGGAACTAATAAAACATCATCAAACGTGAGTGCTTCTTGAATGATTTGCATGATCACACCTAAGGCTAATCGGGGATAAGCCCGTCATTGTAACGCTTAACCGGCATTCCTAAAAAGGGAAAACACTTGCTATTCAACTGACAGGCTTTTTTTATTCGCTAAAGCATGCTGAATCGACACATATTCCGCCCGATTCGGTATATGCAAAAACAGCCCCAGCGCGGCCAAGCCGCTAAAAATATATAAAGTGTTAACTCCGTCACCCAGCACAAACATCAGAAAACCGAACGCACCCACCGGCTCAATCAACAACAGACAAACCGCGATGCTATAAAAATAACGGCGCCGCGCAGAGCTGGGGCCCGGCATAGTCTGGTTAAGCCTGAGCAGAATGTAGCGCAACAATTTCACCAGAGGGAATAAAATAATGGCGATACTGTAAAACACACTTCTATACACAACGCGGTCGGCGGCATCGATATTCAGCCGAATTTGGCCGGGCCAGACCTGACAAACCACATTATAGCCCAGCAACAGTAACAGAAAAGCGCCGACAATAAACCAGTGCGGCAATAGTTCGGAATTGGCAAATACCCTAGGTTTGGTCATGGAGAGCATTATTTAGATACGGTTGCGATAATTGTGCAGAATAACCATAAACGCGGCAAAGTCGTACACAGAATGGATAACAATGGGTATTAACAGATTGCGTTCACCCTGATAATCCAGCGACAAACCCAGATAAATACCGATCAGCAAAGCCAGCAAGGCATAGAGCGGTGTGACTGCATGAACCAGAGCAAAAATCAGATTACTCAAAATCAGGCCGCCAGTCAGGTTCCAGATACTTTCCAGCCAGGGTTGCAAGACTCCACGGAACAGAACTTCTTCCGAAAAGCCGGCAATTCCTGCTAATATCAACAAATCTGTCCAATGTAAGGGCCCCAGATTAGCGCCGAAAGTATTTTCCAGCAGAGCACGAATCTCTTGAATGGCGGGGTGAGGCAGGTGTTGCAAGGCCAAAAAAATAATCAGCAAAGGTAAGGTGCCCAGCAAGCCGACCAGCAGGTCGGATTCGGAAAAATGCAGGCCGGCAAAGGGCAGGGTATTGCATAGCCAACCCAGAATAACAGCCAGGATGGTTAGTGAGCCTTCAAAATAACAGGCATGTTTAAAGAATTTTTTAGCAATGATGACGTTATTTTGCATGCCGTTTAAATTTAGTGGAACTGGGCTGAAAATTCTAGCCAAAAAAGTTAAAATTGCCAGCATAAGAACATAGGGACAACATTATGCAATGTTTTATCTACAAGAGTCTCAGAAAAGATGAGCTATATCTGTATCTGAATAAGCGCGATGATTTTTCAATATTGCCAGAGGCTTTACTGCAAAATCTGGGAAAACTGGTTTTTGTTATGGAATTGCAACTGGATTTGCAGCGCAAATTAGCCAGGGAGGATGTCAGCAAAGTAATGAGCAGTTTGGCAAGCAAAGGCTTTTTTGTGCAAATGCCGCCGGTGTTAATGCCCTTATCATTCCCCGAAAAGGCCCGGCAACTGCACTGAAAGCACGCTTCCTAATCAATCCATGCTAACATGGTGGTATTAAGTCGATTCATCGTTTTTTCTAATCTGGATACAGAACACATGTCAGACAATTCATTCGAATTTGAAGAATCAAAGCCTAGGGGCCTGTTGTGGGGAGCTGGTACCCTGCTTGGTCTTGTTCTTGTTGTGTTTCTGGTTTTAGGTGAGTGGTGGAGTACTGAGCCTGAGCAATTTAATGTTCAGGATGAAGCCATAGAGCGCATGAATGTCACCCACACCGATCAAATGCCCATCGGCTATGTTTATGCCAGCACTTTGGCACATGTTGCCGATGTGATACTGTTCAAGCCCGGCGGCTATCTTTCCAATGATGTAGCCCCGCCCGGATTACTGTGCGATAACATCCAGAGTTGGGAATACGGTGCGCTGGTCATGTTGCGCGATGGCACAACCGCTTTGCGTAACCATTTTGCCCGCGACCAGTCCCAGTCAGCGGAAGACCCGGATTTGGCAAAAGCCGAGCCCAGTTTTTACTATGAACCCAATTCATGGGCCTTGCCTTCCACCGAGTCGGAATACGTCAAAGGTATAGAAGCCCTGCATCAATATATGGCGCGTTTACAGCACCCGTCAGCCACTTCTAAAGCCGCCCAGTTTCACTCCAGGGCCGACAACTTGTGGCAATACACCGAGGTGGTTATCAAGCGTCTAGGTGGTCTGTCCACCCGGCTGGCGGCTAGTACCGACAAATTTTCCGGTGCTACCCACGGCGACCCTTCCAACCCGATAGACATCAATATGCCGACTATAGGCCAAACGCCGTGGATGGAAATTGATAACGTATTTTACGAAGCCCGTGGTTCTTGCTGGGCACTGTTGCATATCTTAAAAGCCATCAAACATGACTTTGCCGATATTTTGCTGGACAAACGTGCCATGAACACCCTGGATAACATGATCCAGGCACTGGAAAATGCTTTAACCCCCACCTTAAGCCCCGTGGTATTAAACGGTGATGGTTTTGGTTTGTTTGCCAACTACTCTTTAGCGATGGCAAATTACATTGCCCGGGCCAATGCCGCCGCCCTGGATTTGCGTGACGTAATGAACAGAGGCTAAGCCGATGTCGGAACAAATCAATGAGAATTTGAAAAAAATCGAAACCTGGAAGCGCATTATTTTCATGCTGATCTATGCCGTGATAGATAGCCTGGTCAAATTGCTGTTATGGCTGGTGATTTTTTTACAGGCTGGGTCGGTATTGCTGACCGGTATTACCAACCCCAATCTCTTGGAATTTGGCCGTAGTTTGTCCAGTTACCATTACCATATTCTGCTGTTTTTGACTTTCAGCACCGAAAAACTGCCGTTTCCGTTTGCTGAATGGAATTTAAGCGCCAATCCCGCCTTGTTTAAAGATTCGTAGTCAAACCGGCTCAAAATTTCAGGTAAGTGCATGGGCATTCAGTCGGGTGTTGATGCAGTCACTTACGCAATCAAGCACAACTTCCCGGCCATAAGGCCGGGAAGTTGTCGGCTTTAGATTAGACTCTGAGTAAGGCTTTAGCCAGTCTTTCAGAGAGTTGTTCTTCCGTAAATTGCGGTTCATTGGGTGGATAAAGTTCTACTTCATCAATTTCAAACCCATATTCCTTGCCTAATAGAATCAATTCCTTGATTTTTAGACAGGCTTTTAATTTTTCTTGAAGGTCTGCGTCAGTTTTAGCTTGTGCAGAAAACTCTTTTATTACCTTGATGGACATTGCTAGCTCCGTAAATAGTCAGATTGGTATAAAAACCATATTACTTATAGCAAAATAGTTGCCAGTTTTTCATCTTAAAATTACATGTTTAATTTCAATTGCTTGGCTGTTGATGGCGGTTTTGTTGTGCTTGTTATGTGCCGACAAACGCTCTTGTTGGCTTGTAGCAAACCCTACAAAAACCAATGTGACAAGGTTGCCGTTAATAATATTGATGTGGTTTTTAAAGTCAAGTTAAGCAAATCGATTTGTGCAGACCTGCCACCCGCCGTTTATTAAATCGCATGCATATAAGCCCAGCAAAACAGGGCTGACGCTATCAACCAAACAGGTGTTGGGCCAGCTAAGCTAATAATCAGCTTGCAGAGCTTACCAATACATCGTATTATAGTTAGTTCTCTACAAAGTACGTGGCCCAAGTGGGTATGTGAGCACTATGAAACCAGAAATTCATCCTGAATACAAACAAATTACTGTAACTTGTGGGTGTGGAAATACCTTCGAAACCGGTTCAGTATTGACAAAAGATTTGCATATTGAGGTTTGCTCATCTTGCCATCCGTTTTATACCGGTAAGCAACGTGTAGTCGACACCTCAGGACGTGTGGATAAATTCCGGAAAAAATTCGGAAAATAAACGCGTTATCGGCCGGTTTTGGCCAACCGCAGGCTATAATACTTGCGGTTGGCCAGACCAGTTCCCGTTTGATGTTTTGCGGATACCCAGGCTATGTTTCCAGCCAGTTAAGCTATTATTGGCTTGATAACATGGATCAAGGCCCAATAAACTGTCCTGCCGTTAAAAAAGATTCACTTCCGAATCGCTATTCGTCTCCGTTGCCTGTGGGCGTGGCCCTGAAAAAACCGTGGGCAAGCTTTCCCGGCTAAAATACTCCCAAATACCGTTTTTATTGTTCGGATTCATCAGCAAGCCGTCCTCCGGGTTGATATAGGCCGCTACTATGCCCTCCGGCGGTGTCAAGGCAGTTTCCGGCTTGTCGCGCAACGCCGTCTTCATAAAATCAATCCAGATTGGCAAGGCCGCCTTACCGCCGGTTTCACCTGCACCCAAAGAGCTGGAATTGTCAAAACCTAACCATGCTGAGGCCACCAGATCAGCGGCATAGCCGTTAAACCAGGCATCGCGCTGTTCATTGGTGGTACCCGTTTTACCCGCGATATCGCCACGCCCCAATTGTTTGGCGGAAGTGGCTGTACCGCGCTGTACCACATCTCTTAACAGACTGTTCATTAAAAAATTGACTTGAGTGGTGATAACCCGAGGCGCTACGCCCGGTTGCGGGGTATTGCTGCTCGGGCAATCGGCACACACAGTATCGGGATGCGCTTGGTATACCAAATTGCCTTGATGATCTTCAATATGCTCTATCAGAAAATGCTTAATTGCAAAACCGCCATTGGCAAATACCGCATAGGCTTCGGCCATTTTTAACGGTGTTGCATAGCCACTGCCTAATGCCAGCGATAAAGTGCCCGGTAGCTGTTCTCTTTCAAAGCCAAAACGCAATGCTGTATCAATGGCGTGTTTGATGCCGACTTCCTGTAATAAGCGAATAGACACCAGATTAATCGATTCCCGCAAAGCTACTCGTAATGGCGTTGGCCCTAAAAAGTGGCGGCTGTAATTTTCCGGCCGCCAGTCATTTTCCTGGGAGGGGTCTTCAATGATGATGGGGGCGTCATTAATAATACTGGCCGGGGTAAAGCCGTTTTCCAGTGCCGCAGTGTAGATGATGGGTTTAAATCCAGAGCCTGGTTGGCGCTTGGATTGGGTGGCACGGTTGTATTTGCTTTGGATAAAATCAAAACCGCCTGTTAAGGCTAAAATACCGCCATTATTGGGATTAAGCACTACAAAAGCGGCTTCGGCAGCTGGAATTTGCGACACAGTCCAGCTTTGATCATCCAGTTGCCGTACCCAGATCACATCATTGAGTTGCCAGCCTTGATGCTTGCTGTCCAGGGCCTTCAATGCCGATTGCGTCCAGGTCAGATTAGCCTGAGGTATGACAATACTGTCACCAGTAAATAATCGCGCACTTATCCCGTTGTCGCCAAAGCCGGTAATCAGCGCCTGGCGGGTATCGCCTACCTGTGCAGCACTGAACGCCGCAGGACTCTTGCTCAGGTTTTTATGGGGCAGGTCTCGGTAGCCATGACGTTGGTCATATTCATGTAAGCCAAACTGTAGCGCACGCTCGGCACTGATTTGCAACTTACTATTAATCGTGGTGTAAACTTTCAGGCCTTGGGTATAAGCTTCCTCTCCGTAGCGATTCATCATTTCCAGCCTCACCATTTCCGCTACATAAGGAGCATTAAGCTCAATATGAGTTGTTTGCGGATAAGCGTTGTCGGCTTTGGCGCAGGCTTGGCTATAGCTGTCGGCATCAATAAAATGTAATTCCAGCATCCGCCGTAATACATAATTCCGTCTTTGCAGAGCCCGCTCCGGGTCGGCGATTGGGTTATATAGCGATGGGGCTTTGGGTAGCCCGGCTATCATGGCTTGTTGGGCCAAATCCAGTTGGTAAATCTCTTTACCATAGTAAGCTTGAGCTGCTGCAGCCACACCGTAAGCACGCTGGCCCATATAAATTTTATTGAGATATAACTCCAGAATCTGTGGTTTGGTATAGCGCTTCTCAATTTTCAGCGCCAGCATGATTTCTTTGAGTTTGCGCAAATAGGTTTTTTCATTACTCAATAAAAAATTACGTACCACCTGCATGGTGATAGTGCTGCCGCCCTGGCGTTTTTTGCCGGTGGCCAGCAATTGACTGCCGGCCCGTAACAAGCCTTTGATGTCTATACCATTATGCTGGTAAAACCGGTCATCTTCTGCGGCCAAAAAAGCATTGATCAACTGCGGTGGTATTTGCTCAAAAGCCAAGGGAATGCGCCGGTTTTCCCCGAATTCAGCAATTAACTGCTGGTCCTGGCTGTAAACGCGCAGCGGGGTTTGATATTGCACATGCGCCAGTTGATCAATATCCGGTAATTCCTTGTCCAGTTCCTGCACAAAAAAATAGCAGGCTGTCAGCGCGGTGCCGGCCAATAGTAAAATGATGCCGGCCAGCCATTTTAAAAGTTTGCCTAGCAGTGATTTGATGATCGGAGCTGTTCGGGTAGACACAATTAATACTATGCAAGAGGCTGCAAAATTTGTCGGCAAAACATTGCCCGTTTAAATTACCTACATCAATAAACCCGAGCAAATATTGCTAATCAAGGTAATATATCTCTGTAAGCCCATGTATTTATCAGCTAAACCGGTTTGGCCGGAGTAGGGAAGACCTAAAGTAAGTCGCCTTATTAACATACAATACAATGAAAACCACAATTTTATATACATCCGGTCGTGGTTTCTTATGTTTAAGCCCTCACTGTGCTATATTCTTGGCCGCCAATTAAGCAGAGCCGTAACATGGGCCGTTTGCCTAAACTGTGCCGGGGAAACTATCGGCAGGTATTGGCAATAATGGTTTTATTTGTCAGCAAACAACACGCACATGCCTTAATCCTGGGTTTTCACCGTGCCCGTTTAGACGGATAGCAGCCTAAATGGCGCTAAATAATAGAGCTTATGAACAACAATAACTTAGTTTTAATCATTTTGGCTTTATGTCTGCAGGCCTGTGGTCAAATCGGCCCCTTGTACCTGCCGGATAATCCGCCACCCACCGAACAACCAAAAAAATAAACATGGATCATTTTCACTATCGGCAAAACAGCCTGTTTGCCGAAGACCTTGCGGTAACTGCTATTGCCGAGCAATACGGTACGCCGTGTTATGTGTATTCTCGCGCTACTTTGGAGAGACATTGGCGGGCCTTTGATCAGGCCTTTGCCGCTCATCCGCACCTGATCTGTTATGCAGTAAAAGCTAATTCCAATATAGCCATACTTAATCTGTTGAGCCGCTTGGGTTCCGGTTTTGATATAGTCTCCATCGGGGAACTGCACAGAGTGTTGGCTGCTGGCGGTAGTCCGGATAAAATTGTATTTTCCGGCGTAGGTAAGCGTGAAGATGAAATATTGGCCGCATTGCAGATCGGTATCCGCTGTTTTAACGTAGAAGTCAACGGCGAACTGGATCGCATCAATCGTCTGGCAGGACAATTAGGTGTGATTGCTCCGGTATCCTTTCGGGTAAATCCAGATGTCGATGCCAAAACACATCCCTATATTTCTACCGGCCTCAAAGAAAATAAATTTGGTATTGATATAAGCGAAGCTTTACACGAATATCGGCGTGCCGTGCAAATGCTGCATATTAAAGTAGTGGGTATAGATTGTCATATTGGTTCGCAGCTAACCGAAACCGCACCGTTTTTGGATGCTCTGGATAGGGTTTTGGCCCTGGTTGATCAATTGCAGGCCGAGGGTATCCAACTGCATCATCTGGATTTGGGTGGTGGATTGGGTATCAATTATCGTGACGAACAGCCACCACAACCAGCTGAATATATTACGGCGCTACTGCAACGCTTGGCTGGCCGGGATTTTGAGATTTTACTGGAGCCGGGCCGAGCGATTGTCGGTAATGCCGGTGTGCTGTTGACCAGAGTTGAGTATCTAAAGCCCACTGCCGGTAAAAACTTTGCCATTGTCGATGCCGCCATGAACGATTTGCTCAGACCTGCGTTGTATAGTGCCTGGCAGGATATTATTCCGGTCAATACGCTAAGTAATGCCGAAGCGCAAACCTGGGATATCGTTGGACCGGTTTGCGAAACCGGTGACTTTCTGGGCAAAAACCGGCTATTGAAATTAAGCCCGGCAGATCTGTTAGCCGTGCGTTCAGCGGGTGCTTATGGCTTTTCAATGAGTTCAAATTATAACTCCCGCCCCAGAGCCGCCGAAGTGTTGGTCGATGGTGATCAAAGCCATCTGATTCGAGCCAGAGAAACCCTGGCAGAGTTATGGGCGACAGAACAGCTGCTACCGTAAATCATCATGGAATTTTATTTCACTAAAATGCATGGCTTGGGTAACGACTTCGTAGTTATCGATGCCATCAATCAGAACATAGACTTATCGTCCGAGCAAATTCGCCTGATTGCCGACCGGCATTTTGGTGTGGGCTGCGATCAGTTATTATTGGTAGAACAACCGGTACATGCGAATGCTGATTTTAAATATCGCATTTTTAATGCCGATGGCAGCGAAGTGGCTCAGTGCGGAAATGGTGCCCGTTGTTTTGCCCGTTTTGTGGTGGATAAAAACTTGACAGACAAACGGCGCATCGTGGTTGATACCCATGCCGGACAACTGGTTTTGAATGTGGCTGAGGATGGTTTGATTACTGTCAATATGGGGATACCCCGGCATCAGCCGGCGCAAATCCCGCTGAATATGCCGCAAGAAGCCAAACGCTATACCATACAGCTGGACAGCGGCAGCATAGAGTTTGCCGCACTGTCTATCGGTAATCCACATGCTGTGATTCAGGTGGCTGATATTGACTCGGCGCCTTTGGCAACAGTCGGCGCGGTACTGGAGAGTCATCCGCTGTTTCCGGAACGGGCCAATATCGGCTTTATGCAAATCATAGACCGCCATACCATCAAATTGCGTGTTTATGAGCGCGGTGCGGCAGAAACTCTCGCCTGCGGTAGTGGTGCCTGCGCCGCTGTCATTGCCGGTATAGAGCAGAATTTACTGGAGCACGAAGTGGATGTTAGTTTACCGGGCGGCGCATTGAAAATAAGTTGGCAGGGACGTGATCAAGCCGTCTATATGACCGGGCCGGCTGGCTTGGTATTTGAGGGGCGAATAATAGTATGAGTAATGACGAGAATCGATCGGTGAGCGAGGCAGAGGTGAGTGCATATTTGCGTGAGCATCCTGATTTTTTTCAAAATCAGCTGGAATTGCTGGCAGAAATGCAAATTCCCCATCCTAGCGGTAATGCGGTGTCGCTGATTGCCAAGCAACTGGAGATTTTCCGGGCCAAACATCAGGAACAGGAAAATCAGCTGACCTTGCTGATCGATATTGCCAGGGAAAACGATGCTGCGTTTAACCGAATGCATGAATTAACCCTGGCCATGCTGGAGGCCGTTACAATTAATGAAGTGCTGATAAATTTAGGCGAAGTACTGGCCGAATGCTTTTTGACAGACTTTGTCGCAGTCAAAATTATTACCGAACAAGATGTCGATGTCGACAATCGGATTATGGTGCACAGTGCCGATCCGGTGTTAAAGCATTTTGCCAATGAATTGCGCAACAACCAGGCCAAATGTGGCCGGCCAACCCTGGCTCAAGCCCAGCTGCTGTTTGCTGAGCAAGCTTTTGAAGTCAAATCCTGCGCCATTATCCCCATGGTTTTCACCGAACTGGAAGGTATCATCGGTATTGGCAGTCGTGATGAGCAAAGATTTCATCACAGCATGGGTAGTCTGTTTTTAACCCAAATGAGCGAAATTATCGGTACCCGGCTGATTTCCTTGCTGCGCCCCCAGGCTTAAGACATGCACAGCGATGCAGATTCGGCATTGCAAGGCTTTTTTGAATATCTCAGCGGCGAAAAGCGGCTGTCCGCGCATACCCTATCTGCCTATCGGCGTGATCTGCAACGCCTGCAGGCTTATTGTCGACAACAGCAAATTAATGGCTGGCAGGCTTTACAAACAAGTGACATTCGCGCTTATACGGCTTTTAGGCATAAAGACGGAGTCGGCGGCAAAACCATACAGCGTGAATTGGCGGCCCTGCGCAGCTTTTATCGCTATCTGCTAAAAAGGCAAATAGTCAGTAATGATCCGGTTCAGGATATCCGTGCGCCCAAGTCTGCCAAGAAACTGCCCAAAACCCTGGATGTGGATCAGATCGCCGGATTATTGGATGCTAATCCCGACTCCATTCTGGAAATCCGCGATTTGGCCATGTTTGAATTATTTTATTCCTCCGGGTTGCGGCTCAGCGAATTAGTCATGCTGGATATCGGCGATCTAGGTTTGGCAGAAGGTTTTTTACGGGTACGCTTTGGCAAAGGCGGTAAGGACAGGCAGTTACCCATAGGCAGTGTAGCCATCGCGGCTATCCGCAAATGGCTGGCGGTCAGGCCGGAAACCCCATCGCCCGCTTTGTTTGTCGGTGCGCGCGGCGCTCGGTTGGGCCAGCGTAGCGTGCAACTGCGTCTAGAAAAATGGTGTATTAAAAACAATCTGCCGGAGCACGTTCATCCACACATGTTGCGGCACTCCTTTGCCACTCATATGCTGGAGTCCAGCCAGGATATTCGTACGGTTCAGGAACTGCTGGGCCATAGTAATATAGGTACCACCCAAATCTATACCCAGTTGGATTTTCAGCATCTGACCAGGGTTTATGACAATGCCCATCCGCGCGCCAAAAAACCGGTCGAAAAAAAACCAGTTGACTAAGCTGATAAGTTCCGTATAATGGCCGGCTCTTCAGCGGTGATTGATCTTCGGATTGAACGGCGCAGAGACGAGACTGATAAAGTTTCTGGCGTAGCTTAAAGTAGCGTTTATTCATTACTTAAAGCTGGGTCAAGCGCTTGGTTTCGGTGGCAAGCAGTATTCAGCTATATATTGATGAATGATTCACTGCTCCGCTGAAAAAAACGCTTGACTGAAATAAGAAAGGCTGTATAATTTGTCGGCTCAACGGGGCGAAAGCCTCAGCTCTTTAACAACCGAATCGAAATAATTTGTGTGGGTATGTGTCGAGATTTAAGCTTTGCTTAATAGAAAGATCGACACAGAGAGACACGTCAATTTAGCAGTACAGACGCTCTGTCGTCGAGCCAAGAGATTGGACACTAATCTTATTTAGTGTCAGTTGAAATTAAACTGAAGAGTTTGATCATGGCTCAGATTGAACGCTGGCGGTATGCTTAACACATGCAAGTCGAACGGTAGCAGGCCTTCGGGCGCTGACGAGTGGCGGACGGGTGAGTAATGCATAGGAATCTGCCTCATAGTGGGGGATAACGTGGGGAAACTCACGCTAATACCGCATACGACCTACGGGTGAAAGCGGGGGACCTTCGGGCCTCGCGCTATGAGATGAGCCTATGTTGGATTAGCTAGTTGGTAGGGTAATGGCCTACCAAGGCGACGATCCATAGCTGGTCTGAGAGGATGATCAGCCACACTGGGACTGAGACACGGCCCAGACTCCTACGGGAGGCAGCAGTGGGGAATATTGGACAATGGGCGGAAGCCTGATCCAGCAATACCGCGTGTGTGAAGAAGGCCTGAGGGTTGTAAAGCACTTTCAATGGGAAGGAATACCTATCGGCGAATACCCGGTAGACTGACATTACCCATACAAGAAGCACCGGCTAACTCCGTGCCAGCAGCCGCGGTAATACGGAGGGTGCAAGCGTTAATCGGAATTACTGGGCGTAAAGCGTGCGTAGGCGGTGATTTAAGTCAGATGTGAAAGCCCTGGGCTTAACCTGGGAACTGCATTTGATACTGGGTCACTAGAGTTGAGTAGAGGAGAGTGGAATTTCAGGTGTAGCGGTGAAATGCGTAGAGATCTGAAGGAACACCAGTGGCGAAGGCGGCTCTCTGGACTCAAACTGACGCTGAGGTACGAAAGCGTGGGTAGCAAACAGGATTAGATACCCTGGTAGTCCACGCCGTAAACGATGTCAACTAACCGTTGGGTTCTTAAAGAACTTAGTGGTGGAGCTAACGTATTAAGTTGACCGCCTGGGGAGTACGGCCGCAAGGCTAAAACTCAAATGAATTGACGGGGGCCCGCACAAGCGGTGGAGCATGTGGTTTAATTCGATGCAACGCGAAGAACCTTACCTACCCTTGACATCCAGAGAATCTGTTAGAGATAGCGGAGTGCCTTCGGGAACTCTGAGACAGGTGCTGCATGGCTGTCGTCAGCTCGTGTCGTGAGATGTTGGGTTAAGTCCCGTAACGAGCGCAACCCTTATCCTTAGTTGCCAACAGTTCGGCTGGGAACTCTAGGGAGACTGCCGGTGATAAACCGGAGGAAGGTGGGGACGACGTCAAGTCATCATGGCCCTTATGGGTAGGGCTACACACGTGCTACAATGGCCGGTACAGAGGGCAGCAAACTCGCGAGAGCCAGCAAATCCCAAAAAGCCGGTCCTAGTCCGGATTGCAGTCTGCAACTCGACTGCATGAAGTCGGAATCGCTAGTAATCGCGGATCAGAATGCCGCGGTGAATACGTTCCCGGGCCTTGTACACACCGCCCGTCACACCATGGGAGTGGGTTGCAAAAGAAGTAGGTAGTTTAACCTTCGGGAGGGCGCTTACCACTTTGTGATTCATGACTGGGGTGAAGTCGTAACAAGGTAGCCCTAGGGGAACCTGGGGCTGGATCACCTCCTTACAAAGTCAAAGCCATCCTGGCACGTATCCACAACAAATTATTTCGATAGAAAACACGACGCACCTGGGTCTGTAGCTCAGTTGGTTAGAGCGCACCCCTGATAAGGGTGAGGTCGGAGGTTCAACTCCTCCCAGACCCACCAACTAAACCGGGCCGAGGCAAGCAGCATAGCAAGCCGACGCCAAGCCGCCGCTGAAAAGCGAAGGCCAAGAAAGCCAAGCCGTAAGCCATACCCACAAAGGGGCCATAGCTCAGCTGGGAGAGCGCCTGCCTTGCACGCAGGAGGTCAGGAGTTCGATCCTCCTTGGCTCCACCATAACCGCGCGTCGATGTTTTAGATGAAGGACACACTCACAACTCCATGTCGTTTGAATCCTGTAGGCTGAGATCAGCTTAACCGGATAGAGAACAGACCGCATGGAATTGGGAGAATAACCCCAATCGCTCTTTAACAATTTGGAAATCTGTAAAACGTAAACATCACGAAAGTCAAGATCGTGATGGGTTCTGTTCACTGTGAAAACAGTGGGCACAACACTCAAGCAAAAATCAGCGAACATGTCAGCAGACTAGAAACTCAAAAGCACTGAAGTGAAGTGAGAGGAGAAAGTTAAAGCGCAAGCCGCACACGCAAGTGATGAGGCCCAAGCCCAAACAACACCGAGCACCGAACAACAGACGCATTCGGGTTATATGGTCAAGTGAATAAGCGCATACGGTGAATGCCTTGGCAGTAAGAGGCGATGAAGGACGTTGTAGCATGCGAAAAGCTTTGGGGAGCTTGCAAACAAGCCCTGATCCAGAGATGTCCGAATGGGGAAACCCGGCGGGGATAACCCCGTCATCCTTCCGTGAATACATAGCGGCTGGAAGCGAACCCGGAGAACTGAAACATCTAAGTACCCGGAGGAAAAGAAATCAACCGAGATTCCCTAAGTAGTGGCGAGCGAACGGGGACTAGCCCTTAAGCTAGGAAAAAGTTAGTGGAACGGTCCTGGAAAGACCGGCGGCACAGGGTGATAGCCCCGTACACGAAAACTTTCTCTTAGTGAAAACGAGTAGGTCGGAGCACGAGAAACTCTGATTGAACATGGGGGGACCATCCTCCAAGGCTAAATACTCCTTACTGACCGATAGTGAACTAGTACCGTGAGGGAAAGGCGAAAAGAACCCCGGAGAGGGGAGTGAAATAGAACCTGAAACCGTATGCGTACAAGCAGTGGGAGCCCCTTCGTGGGGTGACTGCGTACCTTTTGTATAATGGGTCAGCGACTTACATTTTGTGGCAAGCTTAACTGAATAAGGGAGGCGTAGCGAAAGCGAGTCTTAATAGGGCGTTTAGTCGCAAGGTGTAGACCCGAAACCGGGCGATCTATCCATGGCCAGGCTGAAGGTCAGGTAATACTGACTGGAGGGCCGAACCCACGTCTGTTGAAAAAGACGGGGATGAGCTGTGGATAGGAGTGAAAGGCTAATCAAGCTCGGAGATAGCTGGTTCTCCTCGAAAGCTATTTAGGTAGCGCCTCGTGTATCACTCTTGGGGGTAGAGCACTGTTTCGGCTAGGGGGTCATCCCGACTTACCAACCCGATGCAAACTCCGAATACCAAGAAGTGCCAGCACGGGAGACACACGGCGGGTGATAAGGTCCGTCGTGAAAAGGGAAACAGCCCAGACCGTCAGCTAAGGTCCCCAAATCTATGCTCAGTGGGAAACGATGTGGAAAGGCCCAGACAGCCAGGAGGTTGGCTTAGAAGCAGCCACCCTTTAAAGAAAGCGTAATAGCTCACTGGTCGAGTCGGTCTGCGCGGAAGATTCACCGGGGCTAAGCATAGTACCGAAGCTACGGATTTACGCTTAGGCGTGAGTGGTAGAGGAGCGTTCCGTACGCCTGCGAAGGTTCATTGAGAAGTGGGCTGGAGGTATCGGAAGTGCGAATGCTGACATAAGTAACGATAAAGAGGGTGAAAAACCCTCTCGCCGAAAACCCAAGGTTTCCTGCGCAACGTTAATCGACGCAGGGTTAGTCGGCACCTAAGGCGAGGCCGAAAGGCGTAGTCGATGGAAAACAGGTTAATATTCCTGTACCAATGTTAACTGCGATGGGGTGACGGAGAAGGCTACATCAGCTGTCGGTTGGAAGTGGCAGTTTAAGCGAGTAGGCAGTGAGTCTAGGCAAATCCGGATTCATAATGCTGAGACGTGATGACGAGTGTCTTGAGAGAGACGCGAAGTGATGAATGCCCTGCTTCCAGGAAAAACCTCTAAGCTTCAGGTTAACAGTGGCCGTACCCCAAACCGACACAGGTGGGTGGGATGAAAATTCTAAGGCGCTTGAGAGAACCCGGGTGAAGGAACTAGGCAAAATGATACCGTAACTTCGGGAGAAGGTATGCCTTTGATAAGTGAAGTCCCTCGCGGACGGAGCGTAAGGAGGTTGCAAAAAATCGGTGGCTGCGACTGTTTAGCAAAAACATAGCACTCTGCAAACACGAAAGTGGACGTATAGGGTGTGACGCCTGCCCGGTGCTGGAAGGTTAATTGATGGGGTTATCTTCGGAGAAGCTCTTGATCGAAGCCCCAGTAAACGGCGGCCGTAACTATAACGGTCCTAAGGTAGCGAAATTCCTTGTCGGGTAAGTTCCGACCTGCACGAATGGCGTAACGATGGCCACACTGTCTCCACCCGGGACTCAGTGAAATTGAAATCGCTGTGAAGATGCAGTGTACCCGCGGCTAGACGGAAAGACCCCGTGCACCTTTACTATAGCTTGACACTGGACTTTGAACCTACTTGTGTAGGATAGGTGGGAGGCTTAGAAGCAGGAACGCTAGTTCTTGTGGAGCCGACCTTGAAATACCACCCTGGTATGTTTGGAGTTCTAACCTAGAGCCGTCATCCGGCTTGGGGACAGTGTCTGGTGGGTAGTTTGACTGGGGCGGTCTCCTCCCAAAGAGTAACGGAGGAGCACGAAGGTACCCTCAGCCTGGTCGGAAATCAGGCAATGAGTGCAAAGGCATAAGGGTGCTTGACTGCGAGACGGACAAGTCGAGCAGGTACGAAAGTAGGTCTTAGTGATCCGGTGGTTCTGTATGGAAGGGCCATCGCTCAACGGATAAAAGGTACGCCGGGGATAACAGGCTGATACCGCCCAAGAGTTCATATCGACGGCGGTGTTTGGCACCTCGATGTCGGCTCATCACATCCTGGGGCTGAAGCAGGTCCCAAGGGTATGGCTGTTCGCCATTTAAAGTGGTACGCGAGCTGGGTTCAGAACGTCGTGAGACAGTTCGGTCCCTATCTGCCGTGGGCGTTTGAGATTTGAGGGAAGCTGCTCCTAGTACGAGAGGACCGGAGTGGACGAACCTCTGGTGTTCCGGTTGTCATGCCAATGGCATTGCCGGGTAGCCACGTTCGGACAGGATAACCGCTGAAAGCATCTAAGCGGGAAGCCCCTCCCAAGATGAGATCTCACTGGGACTATAAGTCCCCTGAAGGGCCGTTGAAGACGACGACGTTGATAGGTACGATGTGGAAGTGCAGTAATGCATGTAGCTAACGTATACTAATTGCCCGTGAGGCTTGACCATATAACACCCAATGCGTTTGGTGTTTGTTGGCAAAGCGCTGATAAAATGCGAGAGAAACGAAAAGAACTGACGAATACAGATTTCCAGACGCCTTTGAGAAGCAAAAAAGCAAAAAAGATTGCAAAAGCGATAGCGATGCAATAGTCATAGCCAACGTAGAAATACGGGAGGACTAAGACTTAAAGCCTCAAAGGTCTGACGGCAGGTTAAAGAACCGCCTGCCCACCAAAATTGCTTGGTGACCATAGCGAGCGTGAACCACCCGATCCCATCCCGAACTCGGAAGTGAAACCGCTTAGCGCCGATGATAGTGTGGCAGTTTGCCATGTGAAAGTAGGACATTGCCAAGCTTCTAACTCCAAAAGCCCAATCTAATCATTGGGCTTTTTTTTTGCCTAAAGAAAAAGTCAACCCATCCAATTCAATCCAACCCCATCTAAAACCAACGCCGAATACGGCGTAGGAGACATAGAAGGCGCTGAACGCCGTGTACGCATCGCTCGCGAACCATGTCCCCCCAGAGTCGGCACATCCTCCGGCACTTCCGGATAAGTCATGTGGGTCAACCAATAGTCATCCATAGCCCTACACCTTTTACTACGTGCCTTAAAACCCAATTTACAGGACAAAAAACCTCACTAAAAGCCAGACATCCTGTATCCTACTCCTCCAATTAAACCATTTAAATGCTATGAGCCAATACCAACTTTTTGCCACCACTCCCAAAGCCCTGGAAGGCATACTAGCTGCCGAAATCGAAGCCCTGGGCGGACAACAGGTACAGCAAAAAATGGCTGGCGTACTGTTTAGCGGTGATCTGGAAATGGCCTATAGAGCCTGTTTGTGGCTGCGTACCGCCAATCGGGTGTTTTTACTGCTCAGCACGTTTCCGGTCAAGTCCCAGCAAGATCTGTACGATGGCGTAAAAAAAATTAATTGGTTTGAGCATTTAAAACCTGATGACAGTCTGGCAGTATCGTTTAGTGCTAAAAATAGTATAGCCATCAATAACACCCACTTCGGCGCTCTGAAAGTCAAAGATGCCATCGTCGATCAGATGCGGGCCAAATTTGATAAACGCCCGAATATAGACACCGACAGACCCAGCATTCGCGTCAATGTTTACCTGCATAATGACATGGCTCAACTCAGCCTGGACTTGTCCGGAGAAAGCCTGCATAAACGCGGCATGCGGGAAGTCAGTATCGCTGCGCCGATCAAAGAAAATCTGGCTGCCGCCATTTTATTACGTAGCGGCTGGCCAAAAATTGCCGCTGCCGGCGGTTCCCTGCTGGATCCCATGTGCGGTTCGGCTACCTTGCTATTAGAGGCGGCCATGATAGCCGCTGATTATGCGCCGGGTTTGCAGCGGGATTATTTCGGCTTTTTAGGCTGGAAAAAACACGATGCGCCACTCTGGGAAAAATTACTGATCGAAGCCAAACAGCGTCGTGAACAAGGTTTGGCAAAACTGCCGGTCATTGCCGGTTTCGATCAGGATAGACGCACAGTGGTTATTGCCTTACAGCATATCGAAAATGCCGGCTTGCAAGGCAGAATTCATGTAGAAAAACGTGAAATAGCTGATGCCGCACCGGCAGAGAGCTGGGCCAAAGGCCTGTTGGTGTGCAATCCGCCTTATGGCGAACGCTTGGGTGACGAAGAACAAACGGCCAATCTCTACCGGCGCTTTGGCGAAGTACTGAAAAGCAGCTTTGCCGGCTGGCAGGCCGCCATGATTATCAGTAATCCAGAGCTGGGTTTTCGGCTGGGGCTACGCTCCCAAAAACCCATCACCATGTTTAACGGGCCACTGGAATGTAAATTATTACGTTTTGATATCGACGCACCGGCTTTTTTTGAACCCAAACCCAGATCCCAGCAGGAACGCCTGGAACAAATCAGCCGTAATAGCCAGCAAACCGACACTGATGTAACGGCAGAAATGTTTGCCAATCGCTTACGTAAGAATTTAAAAAAACTGGCGAAATGGGCCAAACAACAGAATATTGACTGTTACCGGCTTTATGATGCCGATTTACCCGAATATGCAGTAGCGGTCGACATTTATCAAGGCGAAAAAACCTGGGTCAATGTCCAGGAATATGAATCACCCAAAACCATAGATCCGCATAAAGCCAACCAGCGTCTGGCCGCGATCATGGCCGAAATCCCACAGGTTCTGGCAATCCCGGCCGATCAGGTATTTTTAAAAATCCGCCGTAAACAGAAAAATACCGATCAATATGAAAAATACGCGGAAACCGGACAGTTTCATGTCATTCAGGAAGGCGGCTGCAAATTTTGGGTAAATTTCGCCGATTATCTGGATACCGGCATATTTCTGGATCATAGACCGATACGCTTAAAAATCCAGCAACAGGCACAAGGTAAGCGTTTCCTGAATTTATTCGCCTATACCGGAACGGCCAGCGTCCACGCCGCCAAAGGTGGCGCTGTGTCCAGCGTCACTGTCGACATGTCCAATACCTATCTGGATTGGGCAAAACGAAATTTCGACTTAAACGGCATTGGTGCCGGACATGTGTTGATCCGCGCCAATTGCCTGGTCTGGCTGGCAGAACAAGCTGCCCTGCCGCGTAAGCCGCAATTTGACCTGATTTTTCTGGATCCTCCCACCTTCTCCAATTCCAAAAAAATGGACGAAGCGTTTGATGTACAAAGCGATCATGTCCAGTTATTGCGTGACGCCGTTGTACTATTGGCTGAGGATGGCGTTTTATATTTTTCCACTAATTTCCGCCGTTTCAAACTGGATACCGAAGCCCTGGCCGATTTACGCATCGAAAATATTAGTGCCGATACCATCCCGGTTGATTTTAGCCGAGATGCTAAAATTCATTATTGCTGGAGGATTAGCCGATGACGCATAGCGTGGAAATTACCGTAAAAGGCCGGGTGCAAGGTGTCTATTTTCGAGCGTATACCCGCAAACAGGCGCTAAAACTTAATGTCAGGGGATATGTCGAAAATCTGGAAAACGGCGATGTCAAGCTGATAGCCAAAGGTCAGCCCAAAGCCGTGCAAGAACTAATCGCCTGGTGTCATAACGGCCCATTATTGGCCAAAGTCAACCAGGTCATAGTTATAGAATGCCATGTCGGTGAAGAATTTGCCGACTTTCATATTCGTTAGCCATATATATCAGCTTAAATTAAGTTAGCAAGGATTTACAAGCCGATTCGGATTACAATAGGCGATATTTTGTTAAGACGTTTGACGTAAAGGCAGTAGCCTTAAACCGTCGGAAGTGGCAGGAACTATTTTGGCTGAAAAAACAATACGCATTGCAACCCGGCAAAGCCCATTAGCCTTATGGCAGGCCCAGCATGTTGCCGACCGCCTGACGCAGGCCTTTCCGGGTTTAAAGACCGAACTGGTGACCATGGTCACGCGCGGTGACAAAATTCTGGATGCCCCGTTGGCTAAAATTGGTGGCAAAGGTTTATTTGTTAAAGAATTGGAACAGGGCATGCTCGATGGCATAGCCGATATAGCGGTTCATTCCATGAAGGATGTACCGGTAGAATTTCCGGATGGCTTGCATCTGGCCGTGATACTGGAACGCGAAGATCCAACCGATGCTTTTGTCTCCAATCGCTACCAAAGTTTGGCGGAGCTGCCGGCCAATGCCCGTATCGGTACCTCCAGCTTACGGCGTCAATGCCAAATCAAGGCCAGATTTCCACATGCGGAAATCCTCAGTTTGCGCGGCAACGTCAATACTCGCCTGGCTAAACTGGATGCTGGTGAATTTGACGCTATTATCCTGGCCTCAGCTGGATTGAAAAGACTGGGTATGGCAGAGCGGATCACAGTTGGCTTAAGCCCGGCGGAAAGTTTGCCGGCCATTGGTCAAGGCGCAATCGGCATCGAATGTCGTAGCGATGACACGGAAATTCATCAGTTTTTAGCCGCCCTGCATGATCCGGACACCCAACTGCGGGTCAGTGCCGAACGCGCTATGAATGCAGCATTACATGGCGGTTGTCAGGTTCCGATAGCCGGATTTGCCGAAATCAGCACAGGCAAGCTGTTCATGCGCGGTCTGGTGGGGCGGCCAGATGGCAGTTTATTGTATCGGGCTCAGGCGCAGGCAGAACTGCATCAGGCCGAACAATTGGGTAAAGCGATAGCAGCAGATTTGCTGAATCAGGGTGCCGCAGAAATTTTACAGGAACTCTACCAATGACATCAGCATTGCCAGGCTCGCGGATTTTAGTGACCCGCCCTGCCGGGCAGGCTGATGTATTGTGCAAAATAATAGAACAATCCGGCGGCAAAGCCTTACATCTGCCAACCCTGGAAATTATTGCCAACGCACCGGAACCACAAAGTTTACAGTGCGCTCTAAATGCGGATTGGCTGATTTTTACCAGTACAAACGCTGTGGATTTTGCTCTCAGCGCTTTCAGTGGCACAATGCCCGGCACAAACCAGCCGTGTATTGCCGCAGTGGGTGCTGCAACCGCCAAAAGTCTGCGCTTGGCCGGTTGGCAGGTTGATTGTGTGCCGATCCATGATTACAGCAGCGAAGGTCTGCTCGCCGAACCCCAGTTGGCTGATGTTACCGGAAAAACCTGTATCATCGTACGCGGTGTTGGTGGCCGGGAAAAACTCGCTGCAGCATTGCGCAGTCGGGGAGCCTTTGTCGGCTATCTGGAGGTCTATAGCCGACAAAGGCCAACTGCCGATATAAGGCCGTTGACCGACAGTTTAATGGAATGTCAGTTGGATGCTGTAACGGTAACCAGTGTCGAAGCGCTGCACAATTTGCTGGCGATGCTGGATAACCGCTTAGCCGATTTACTCAGAGCACTGCCTTTGATAGTGATGAGTGACAGAATTGCACAAACAGCCGAGCAGCTTGGCTTTAAACAGATTATTGCGAGCCGGCAGCCTACGGATACAGCGATATTAGAGACCTTGACGACCTTATTTAACGGGGAACACAGTGGCCGAATTAACTGAAGAACAACAAGAATTTCCTGCGACTACCCTGGTGGTAAAAAAGTCACGCGCCGGATTATGGATAGGCATAGTGGCCATCGTATTAATCATCGTGTTGGCCGTTACTGGATTTTACTTTTTTCAACAATTACGTAACAGTCAGGATACCGACAATAATCAGGACAGCCTGAAATTGATCGAAATAGACAAGGAAATGAATGGCTTGCAGGGCCAGCTTTCCACCTTGCAGGCCCAAATCGCCAATGTCAATGCCGAGATGACCGGTAAGGACAACCACTTTACCCAAACCCTGACAGATTTTTCCAAACTCCACGAAGAACGTCTGGAAAACACCCGTAAAGATCTGGAGTCCTCTATCGTGGTTTTACAGCGCCAATTGGGTAAAACCCGTGGCGACTGGCTGCTGGCCGATGCCGAATATCTGCTGACTGTCGCGAATCAGCGCCTGCATCTGGTTGGCGATGTCGCCACCACCCGGGAAGCGCTGGAAGCCGCCGACCAACGCCTTAGAGAAAGTGGTGATGCTGCCGTATTCAAAGTGCGTGAACAAATAGCCAAAGAAATCGCCTTGCTGGATAGCGCCACTGTTCCCGACATTGTCGGTATCTACGGCAATATCCAGCATTTACAGGATCAAGTGGAAAACTTGTCAGTATTTCTGCCGCATATCGGCAAACAGCACGAAAAACCCCAAGCCACTGCGGATGCCCCGGAACAGCAGGAGCATGGTGTATTAAACGGTCTGGCCAAACAACTCAATGGCTACATCATTTTGCGTCATACCGACCAGCAAGTCAGCGCCATATTAACCCCGGAAGAAGCGCTCTTCATCAAACAACAGCTCAAAGTCAGGCTGGAAATGATCGAAATTGCCCTGGTACAGCAAAATGACACCCTCTATATACATAGCATTGAAGACGCCAAACAATGGTTAAAGAAAAACTTTGCTGAAAATACCGAAACCGAGCAATTCCTGGCCGGTCTGGATAAACTGGCCGGTATCCAGATACACGGTCAATATCCCGATGTCAGCACCTCATTAAAAATGTTAAAAGATGTCGGCAAGTTGCGCATAGAAACCGATAAAGTGGTATTCAGCAACCCACCGGCTGCCCAGGAAATTCCGGCCACGGCAACCCAGCCCACCGCAGTTGCCCAACCGTCTGCACCAACTGCACCCGAATCCCAAGCAGTCGGCAAAACCAAATGAGTCGCGCCATGAAAAAATTTAGCCATTTTCTGGTGATATTGCTGGTGGTCAGCATTTTGCTTTATCTGCTGCATAACCGGCTGCTTGAGCAAGACGATCCCGGCTATGTTTTGCTGGGCTTGGGCCACTGGTCGTTGGAAACCTCCCTAACCGTGTTCAGCGTGGTTCAGGTACTCGGATTTTTGCTGTTATACAACATCTTCCGTCTGCTTGGCGTCTTGATCCGCCTGCCTGGCCGTTACAGCAAGCACAAGCACAACATTAAATTCAACCGGTCTCAGCAAGCCCTGATTGCCGGTTTATTCGATGCTGCAGACGGCAACTGGGAAAGGGCCGAAAATATTCTTATCAAGCATGCAGCCAATAGTGGTGCCCCCTTATTGCACTACCTCACTGCCGCTCGCGCCGCCCAATCGCGTGGTGCGCTGGACAAACGTGACGAATATCTGCAAAAAGCTGCCGAGCAAACTTCCGATACCAACCTGACGGTGGGCTTAACTCAGGCCGAACTGCACTTATCCGAACAGCAGTTTGAAGAAGCGCTGATCACCCTGAGCAAACTGCATTCCATCAATCCCAGCCATGCCAGAGTCTTGAAAATGATGCATCAAGCCTACCAGCATATCGGCGATTGGGAAGGGTTGAGCAAAATCCTGCCATCGCTACAGAAAAACAAAATTCTGATGGAAGGCGAAGTCAAATTACTGGAAACCCAAACCTTCAGCCGCTTACTCAAACAAGCGGCGGAACAGCGCGATGTACAAGTCATCCAGGAGTCCTGGAACAATGTGCCTGATCATATTAAAACCCTGTCCGGCATTGCCAATATTTATTTCGCCGCCATGATCAATGCCGGCGCCAGTGCAGAAATTGAGCTGGCCATCACTAACCAGTTGGGCAGGCACTGGGATGACACCACTCTGATGCTGTACGCCAATATCGATATCGGCGACCCGGCCAAACAATTGCAGGAAGCGGAAAAATGGCTGGCCGTCTATCCCAACGATGCGCTATTGCAAAGAATATTGGGCAAGTTGGCCCTGAAAGCCCAGCAAATCGAAAAAGCCGAACAATACTTATTAAAAAGCCTACATTTGGAGAGCTCAGTAGAAGCCTACCAATTACTGGGTGAAGTATTATTTAACAAGGGTGACAAAGATCAGGCCTGTGCTTACTTCATTCAGGCATTGGAAATGACCTCGGCAGAAATGTTGAACCGGGCGGAAAGCATTTCCGAATAAAATAATGCACAGGGTGTACCATACCGTCAGCTTAACCATTAGCCTCCCGGTGTCCGCCCATGTCCAAGCCGCTTGATTACAAAGGCCGCGCCGCCATCAGCAATCTGGCCGGGCGCTATGAAAAACAAAGCACAGCCGCCGAAGACGACGGCTGGGGCAGTCTGGATGCCGAACTGCCGCCGCTGCGCACCGAAACCATCATCGACAGCAGCCGCAGCCTGCTCAGTTATAACAAATCCCCCGACATCCCCTTCGACCGCTCCATCAACCCCTATCGCGGTTGCGAACATGGCTGTATCTATTGTTTTGCCCGGCCCAGCCACGCCTATCTGGGCTATTCGCCGGGACTGGATTTTGAAACCAAAATACTGATCAAGCCGGATGCCCCGGCATTACTGCGTCAGGAACTGGCCAAGCGCAATTACCAATGCGCACCCATTGCCCTGGGCAGCAATACCGATCCCTACCAGCCACTGGAAAGACAGCAGCACATCATGCGTCAAATTCTGGAAGTGCTACAGGAAACCCGTCACCCGTTGACCATCGTCACCAAATCAGCGCTGATAGAGCGGGATATTGATTTGCTGGCGCAAATGGCCAGTCAAAACCTGGTATCAGTCGGCATTTCAGTCACCACCCTGAATAGAGATCTGGCCCGGAATCTGGAGCCCAGAGCCGCCGCTCCCCAGCGCCGCTTAAGCACGATCAGCCGTCTACGGGAAGCCGGCATTCCGGTCAATGTCATGCTAGCGCCTGTGATTCCGGGCCTCAATGACCACGAACTGGAAAGCATCCTCAGTGCTGCTCAGGCTGCCGGGGCGCAAACTGCCGAATACATACTGCTGCGCTTACCACTGGAAGTCGCGGAATTATTCCAGGAATGGCTGCACCACCATTACCCCTTAAAAGCTGCCAAGGTATTAAACCTGATCCAGGAAACCAGAGGTGGGAAAATATATGACGCAGCCTTTCAGCAACGCATGAGCGGTAGCGGTATCTACGCTCAACTGCTGGCCCAGCGCTTTAAATTAATCAGCAAACGCCTGGGCCTGGATCAGCCGCACAGCCCATTACGCACCGATCTGTTCCGCAAACCCGATGCCAACCCCATGCAAATGCGCTTTGACTTTTTTGATTGAGTAGCATCAATATCCATGTGTGTTGCTACTTCCGATATATATTTAAAATGGATAAAGACTTATGTTTGATTGCGGTTGCAATTGATAAGATGCACAAGCCCTAATCCTAATTGAGTCACTCGCTTAGTATATTGTCGTTGCTGGAGGCGTATCTCTCACGTAACAAATCTAACCATTAATTCTCAATGGACTTCAGCAAATCTTTAATCAATATAAATAGATGCAACGGGTCCGTTGGTGAGGCCACCAAACCAAACTGCTCATAAAAACGTTTTGTCGGTGCATCCTTGGCATGAACGACAAATGCACGAATACCGGCAATTTGTGCAGGTTGAATTTTCTGGACTATAAATTATTACCGCCTAGCAATAATCGCCATTTATGCGACTCCTGCACCTGCAACAATCTATCAGCAAAGACTAATGGTAGCCTTTATCCAAGCCCAGCCCAATATTCAAACATTATAAGGCTGCGCAATCCAATCCCTCAGCACCGCCTCATCACGTTGCGGCAGATAGGCAAAATCATTGGATAAATCCCGGTACACCGAATCAGCACTATGGGTAGAAACCAGCTGGCCCTTCAGCATATAAAAAAACCAGGCAAACGGATAACCGGCGTGGCGGTCAAACCGAGTCAGGATATTACTCAGCGTACTGCCTTTTTTCCCGGCAAAATCTTCCAGGTGCGGTAAATTGTTTTGATGAATATTAATAATTTCCACATTAACAATCTGCTCTCCAAATCGGCCGGTGTGGCGATAAGGCCGAATAATCCAGTCCTGGGTCATCCGGTATTTCTGCCCGGCGCTGCTGCGGTTCCAGTCGTCCATAAAGCGCTGTACCGGATGTTCAACCGGATGATGCTCGGTAATCACTTCCATGAACAATTTAACATTGGTTTTGCGCCGGTAGGTATAGCGGGAATTGCCCAAACCGGTACTTTCTATGCAATAAGGTTGTAACGGGTCAATAAACTCCTCCAAATCTTCAGGCGGGTTATTCTCATCCACCAGCAATCTGTCCGTCACTTCATGGGTTTTATCAATTTCTATCAGGGTAAAATCTTCTGCCTTGTCCCCGGTTTGCACCACAAAATACAGGGTCTTACCGGTTTGTTTGGTGGCAATTAACTGCTGTTCCTGAGTCCATTCAATCAAGGTTTGCAGATTTTGACCGCACTCCAGAAAACTGCGTTCGGCCCATTCCACCAAATCGCCGGCAATACGCTTACCGCTAGTATCCACCACGCCGCCCAACCGATACCATTCATCACCGGTATAAGCCAGATAAATTGGAAAATCCGGAATCAGTGCCTGCAATTTCTGCAGCAATAAATCATCGTTTTGACCGGGAATAATTTTTTTACAGCACCCGGTAATATCTTGTCCGGCGAGGATGAGTTTAGCTTCAGTCATGATCGACATCCGAGGGAATAAGAGAATTAAGGCGTTGCCGGGCAACATCCCGAACATCGGCTTCAGGGTCATCAAGCAAAGGCTGCAGGTGTTCTTGGGCAACCTTTAACGCCGCAGTATAGCGTACCAGCCAATCGCTGTCGTTCAGCAACAATACCGCATCCTCAGCAGCCATCCGTTCTGCCACAATCCGCCGTACATCCGCTGCCGCATCGTTTGCCATCAAACCCAAACTGACTTCAGGCAAACGCTTGGCCACAAATTGCCGGACCTGCATATCCTCATCTTTAATAAGACGGAACAAACGTCCTGGCGGTAAGCGTTTGGCTACGGTTAAACGCACAATATAGTCCGCATCGTCCGCCAATTGTTCCAGTTGCTGCAGATCTATCCGGTCAGCAACCGCCATCCTTACTTCCCGGTCAGGATCATTAATCAGCAAATTGAGTTGCTGGATAGGCAAGCGCAAGGCAACCGCGCGACGTACTACCTCATCTTCATCATTAATCAGGGCAGTCAGTGCTTTTAAGGGGGAGTAACGTACGGCAATTGCCCGTCTTTCCCAAAACTTATCGTTTAGGTAAAGCACGGCATAAGCGGGATTAATGCGAAAAAAACGGTCAATCTGCCGACCGCTTTCCACAAATACGCACGTGTCACCCGGCATACAGCGCCCCATCAACAGGGTTTTACCTCGAAATGGACACAAGCTGCAATCAGCCAGGGGCAGGGATACAGGACGATGTTGCTGATCAGTCACGGTTAATCAGGAATCACTTCAGCAATCACAATACCGGTGGCGTGGTCAAAATTTCGGGTCAGACACAAACAATGATCCCGGCCATCAACCAGATACAAATTAAATCCGGGATGTTCGACAATAGGGTCATGATTAGGAATATCATCTTCCATGCAATAGGTAAAATGAATGCCCGGATATTCGCTTCTAACGGCACTAATCAAAGTTTCGTTGAGCGTAGCGGAAGAGATTTTTTCTGCAAGGTTTTGCAGTAGTTCAGGATTGATGGTCATACTATTTCCTGTTCAAAACCGGCTGGTAAACAAGGTATCCGGCTATTTCCCCGCTGACGGAAAAACCACCGGCCCCATAATTAAACCTAACGATTCCGCGTAGCCTCAATGAAGCAACGCGGAATCGAGGATAGGCTGCCCAGGCCTTGATGGTAATGCCTTGTAACAAGGCCTGGACAAAGCGCTTTATATTAAATAAAAACTGGTGCAAACAGCACACAGATCATTCGGATCAAGCCACTAATGGCAAAATACAATTATCAATCGGACAAACTTTCACACATTGCGGGACATCATAATCACCGTTGCATTCAGTACAGGTTTTTTTGCTGATTTCAAAAACCACTGCACCTTCCTTGATTGAATCGGTTGGACAAACCGGTTTGCAATCACCGCAGGAAATACATTCTTCGGCAACAATATATAAAGCCATTACGGCCTCCTGTTTATAATCTTTTTGCTTGTAAAGTCAGAGGTAGTTTCGGAGGGGTTTCCAGCACATCAAAATAATACCGCGAACCGTCGCCTAAAACGACCTCACCACCCCATTTATCCGGGCTGTCAAACTCCAGGGACTCTATGGTCTCTTCCAAATCTTTTTTGGCAACATAAAACAGTAATTTACCGTCTTCTCGCTTTCTTAGCATGACGCTGGGCATAGAATTCTCCAAACATTAGTCTAGGTGAGCTGGCAGGCCCAAGATTCGATTAGCATCAAGTCTTTGCTGGATTCCGGCCATCCTGGCCGGAATACAAGTTTAACTTAAAGAAAGAAGCTAACCTAATGATTAACTAGCGAATCAAATCGTAGTTATAGTCGGTGGTGCCCATACCTTTGGTTTCTTTATCCAATTGCTCCAGAACCGCATTCACCAGGGTAGTCAGCATATACATACCGCCTTCATAACCCAGGGTAGTCATCCGGTGCAAATGGTGGCGATCAAAGATCGGGAAACCAATCCGGATCAATGGCACTTCATCCGCTTCGCCTTTATAAAAGGTATCGCGTTGGATGAATTTTCCGTAAGAGTTACCAATCATAAAATCAGGTTTATTGGTAAACATCAGTGAACGGAAATGCCACAAATCACGACCAATGTGTACAGTAGCGGTTTGACCGTAAGGCGAAGCTTTTAAAATTTCTTCGCAGGCTTTTTTGAAGCGTTTGTTCGCGTGGTTAACTAACACATCAGTCACTTCCACACCCAATTCCAGCAGGAATTTAGTCATACCCAGAGCAAAATCGGCATCACCGTACAGCGCAATTTTTTTACCGTGCAGCCAAGCGTGTGAGTCGGTAATCATGTCCACAAACCGGCCCCGTTCAATTTCCAGCGATCTCGGAATCGGTTGACCGGTAATTTCCGAAACTTTCATCAGGAATTGGTCAGTCCATTCCAGACCCATCGGAATTTCCAGTTTAGGCACAGGATGTTTCCAGGTGTTTTGCACAAACTTTTTGGTTTTTTCCAACTGCCAAGGTTGCAACAGAATGGTATCGATCGCGTTAGGCGCGTCTTTAACTTCATCTATCGTGGTGCCGCCGGCATACATGCGGAACTCACCGTCAGCCGGAGTATCCAGCACTTCGGTAGGATCGCTGAGCAGAGTGTAGGACACGCCCATTTCCTTCATCATCCGGTGGATGACACGGAAGTTACCCAGATAAGTTTCAAAGCCGGGCACAAAGTTGATCTTGCCACTTTTGCCTACTTCCTTACCTTCCATATAATTCAGGGTGAAATAACGGGCAATACCTTCAAACATATTATCCCAACCAGTGGTATGACTGCCCACAAAGCTAGGGGTATGCGCAAACGGCACCGGATATTCCTGATCGATATAACCTTCTTTTTTCGCGTTATTAATAAACGCGTTCAAGTCGTCACCGATTACTTCCGCCATACAAGTGGTAGAAACCGCAATCATGACTGGTTTATACAAAGCTTTGGCGTTTTCCAGACCAGAAAACATATTTTTTTGACCGCCAAATACCGCCGCGTCTTCAGTCATAGAGTCAGAAACGCAGGAAATCGGTTCTTTAAAGTGACGGTTAAAATAAGTCCGGAAATAAGCAACACAACCTTGTGAGCCATGCACATAAGGCATGGTTTTTTCAAAACCCAGTGAACACAGTACCGCACCCAGTGGTTGACAAGCTTTGGCTGGATTAACGGTTAAAGCTTCACGGTTAAAGTTCAGCTCTTGATATTCTTTGGTGGTCGTCCATTGGAAAATTTCGTCGATGCTTTCCTGCGGATGACGTTCTTCGTACTGCTCACGTTTAGTGGCCAAATTTTCCTTATATTCATCGTTACGGAATAAAGGATAGCTGGGTTGAATATTGTCTACTTGTTGACTCATGATAATCTCCTGACGCGCCACTAATCTGTGGACTACGTTTAAGGGAAGGATATACTCGGAACTGTATAAAGCCCCGACCTGATCTTACCGGCTAGTGTCAAGCCAGGCCCAGAGCCTGACTCAACACCAAGGCATGTTATGCCACTGCCTTAACGGGTTCGTCAGCAACCTCGGTTTTCCAAGGCGCTTTGATATTTTTCCAGCAAGGGTTATTAATCGTCATATCCATATCGCGGGCAAAGATGGCAAAGCCGTCATAACCGTGATAAGGGCCGGAATAATCCCAAGAGTGCATTTGCCGGAAAGGTACGCCCATTTTTTGGAAAATATATTTTTCCTTAACACCGGAACCCACCAAATCAGGCTGAACCCGTTTCACAAATTCTTCAAACTCATAACCGGTCACATCATCATAAAGCAGGGTAGCATTACCCATTTCTTTGATAGTACGATCATAATCGTCGTTGTGACCGAACTCATAGCCGGTACCAACCACTTCCATGCCCAAGTCTTCATAAGCGCCGATCACATGACGTGGACGCAAACCGCCGATATACAGCATCACGCGTTTGCCTTCCAGGCGTGGTTTGTATTTGGCAATAACCGCGTTGTATTCAGCTTCGTAGCGTTTGATAACCCGTTCTGCGCCTTCTTTGATGGTATCGTCAAAGTGTGCGGCAATCCGGCGCAAAGACTCAGCGATTTTGGTTGGGCCGAAAAAGTTGTACTCGATCCAGGGAATGCTGTACTTTTCTTCCATGTGCCGGGCGATGTAGTTCATCGAGCGATAGCAATGGATCAGATTCAGTTTAACTTTAGGTGTGTTTTCAATTTCAGCAATCGTACCGTCGCCGGACCATTGCGCCACTACTCGTAAGCCCATCTCTTCCAGCAAAGTCCGGGAAGCCCAGGCATCACCACCGATGTTATAGTCACCAATCACTGCCACATCGTAAGGTGTGGTTGGAAAGCTGTCATCGCCGTCACGTTTGTCCAGTACCCAGTCGCGAATAGCATCGTTGGCAATGTGATGGCCCAAAGACTGGGACACACCGCGAAAACCTTCGCAACGTACCGGTACTATGGTTTTACCGTGTTCTTTGTTTTTAATTTTGGCTACCGCTTCAATATCGTCGCCGATCAGACCGATCGGGCACTCGGATTGAATCGAAATACCTTTATTCAATGGGAACAGCACTTCAATTTCATCGATCAATTTGGCCAGTTTTTTATCGCCGCCAAATACAATGTCTTTCTCGGTAAAATCAGAAGTAAAGTTCATGGTGCCAAAGGTATTTACACCAGTGGTACCCACATAATAGTTACGGCGACCGGCGCGGGAATATTGACCGCAGCCTACCGGGCCGTGTGAAATATGGATCATATCCTTGATAGGACCCCATACCACACCTTTAGAACCAGCATAAGCGCAACCACGGATGGTCATGACACCTGGTAGCGATTTGCGATTCGAGGTAATACATTTATTCGCCTTTTCCAGGCTTTGATCATTAACCGCCAAATGTTTGGCGCGATCTTTCTGAGCTTTTTCGGGATAGATCTCAAGCACTTCTTGAATAAGCGCTTCAGTCTCTTCTCTGGTCATGGCTGCCATGATGTCATCCTCCTGTGGTCGTGGGTAATCTCCCAACAAACCAGATTTAGGAAATAAGTTGGTGGGCATGGTGAATGCCTAAACGGTATCCACCATACTCACAATCTTGTTTTAACGATTACTCTGCTACAGCAGATTTACCGATAACGCTTTCATCTTCTTCTTCCATCAGACCAAATTCCATCAACAGGTCTTCCAGTTCATCCATAGTGATTGGAGTAGGAATGACCAGATTTTTATTGGCGAAGATTTTTTGAGCCAGGGCACGATATTCATCGGCCTGTTTAGCGTTTGGTTCATACTCGATGACGGTCATACGACGAATTTCAGCGCGTTGTACAACGTTATCACGTGGTACGAAATGGATCATTTGAGTACCCATTTTCGCAGCCAATTCCATGATCAGTTCATCTTCACGAGCAGTTTGACGTGAATTGCAGATCAAGCCGGCCAGACGCACACTGCCAGAGTTAGCGTATTTCACGATACCTTTGGCAATATTGTTAGCAGCGTACATAGCCATCATTTCGCCTGAGCAAACGATGTAAATTTCTTGAGCTTTGTTTTCGCGGATAGGCATCGCGAAACCACCGCATACAACGTCACCCAATACATCATAAAACACGAAGTCCAGGTCATCGGTGTAAGCGCCTTCCTCTTCCAGGAAGTTGATAGCGGTGATAACACCACGGCCTGCGCAACCAACTCCTGGCTCTGGACCGCCGGATTCAACGCATTTCACATCGCCGTATCCAACTTTCAATACATCTTCCAGTTCCAAATCTTCCACGCTGCCGGCGTCTGCCGCCATTTGCATGATAGAGTTTTGTGCTTTAGCATGTAAGATCAAACGAGTGGAATCGGCTTTAGGGTCGCAGCCGACAATCATTACTTTTTTACCCATTTCTGCCAAAGCAGCAACCAGGTTTTGGGTAGTGGTAGATTTACCAATACCACCTTTACCGTATATAGCACATTGACGTAATGCCATGATTTTTCTCCTCTTGAACGTGCGTTTGTTGATAGCACACAAGATAGAGCAATGGCCGTGCCAATATTTTTTATTGGTTTAACTGATTGTTTTTAAATTAAAAATATTGAAATTTTTCCACAAACACTTAGTCGTATAAACAACATTTTTTGTAAGGACTGTTATTTTACTAACACAAATTGAGGGGTTTTGCGGCTGGAATTGTCTGCTTACCTCTTGTCTTAGCACTTAAGCCGATAACTTTTGGCCAAGCAAAAAAAACGCCGGCCCAACAAAGCCGGGCCGGCGTAATACTGAGGGAGAGAATGTTATCTATCTGGCTACATCGCCCGCTAGATTTAAACCATCAATTCAAAATTATTTTTCAATTCAAATCTTGGCAGAGCATATTGGCGAGCCAGATTATTATTGCCGGCCACTTTCAAATACACACCCAAGGTTTTTTCAGCAATATCTTCCCAGTTATATTTGTTATCAACCCAGGCCCGTAATTCGGTTTTAGCCGCAGAATCCTGAGTTGTCGCAGCAAACTGTTCCAAACGAGCGGTCAACGCATTGACATCACCCATTTTAAAATAATGATTTGCCGCAATACCCACTTCCAAATTGGCCGGAATGTCGCTGGCAATCACTGGCAAACCAAAAGATAAAGCTTCCAACATCGCAATCGGCAAACCTTCATGAGAAGAAGGCAACACAAACATACCGGCATGAGTAAACAACTCTTTTAAAGCCAAACCGCTTTGAAAACCGGTCATCACCACATCTTCGTGGCTGGCAGCCGCAGCATGCACCGCATCAGTATAAGCATCAGGATGATCAGAACCACCCACAATCACCAATTTCCAGCCCGGCAAACGGCCTTGTTTAAACGCCTCAATCAAATCCAGATGACGTTTTTCCGGAACCAAACGGCTCACAGTCAAAATATATTTACCGGCAGTCAAACCAAATTTTTCCAAAGTAGCCGCGCTCTCGGTCAAAGCCGGCATCACCACCCCATTAGGAATCAAAGTTGAGCGTTTGCCGTACTCATTTCTGACCAGATTTTGTAATACTTCAGAAATCACAATCCGGCCATTAGACATTTTCATGCCAAAATACTCACCGGTTTTCAGCATGAACTTAGCCATTTTGCCCCATTTTTGGCGATCATAATCCTGACCGTGGTGAGTCACCACCACTTTCAAACCCAATAAACGCGCCAAAGGCACCATCAAAGAAGGGCCAACCGCATGAATATGCAAAATGTCAGGGCGTTTAATGGCCGCATACAAAACGCCAACCGCCGTGTGAGTAATGGCTTCCAAAGATTTAGACACAGGCGACCACAAACTGTGGATACGGATACCGTTCCATACTTTACGATGCTCAACTGGTTGATACGGAGCGCGCACAATCACATCTACCCGGCAGTCCAAGTCTTGCAAATAAGTGGCCAAATTTTGCACATGGGCCTCAATGCCACCTTGTACATTAGGTAAACCGCGCAATCCAAGCATCATCACAGATAAAGGGCGTTTCATAAATAATTCCTGGTCAAAAAGTTTTTATAGTTATGTTGGGTCGGATAAACACATCCTGTGTTTTGTCATCCGTTTGTAATGACTACATAAAAGCATTTAGCATGCCAGAATTATCGAAAAGGAAATAATTATTTTGTATTGAGATAACTATATGAAATTAATTGACTTATTTGTGCAAAATAAAGGTAGCTGCAACTCAAGACCCCATCCTGACAGGGTTTGCCAGGCCGGTTTTGCCAAAACTGGCAGAAGCGGCTTGGCAAAGGCTTAGGGAATGACACGCTGGCAAAGCCGCGTGTCATATTATTTAAGTGGCACCGCTTACTCAACCACCACCGGAATCTTGCCGATCCGGCTTTGCCAAAGCTTGGGCGCCGTCTCGTGTATCGACACCCCACGGCTATCCACCGCTACGGTAACCGGCATATCCTCCACCACAAACTCATGAATCGCCTCCATGCCCAAATCCGGAAAAGCCACAATCCTCGATTTGCGAATAGCTTTGGACACCAAAAACGCCGCACCGCCCACCGCAATCAAATATACCGCCTGATGCTTTTTAATAGCGGCAATCGCCAGCGGGCCGCGTTCCGCCTTGCCTATCATGCCCAGTAAACCGGTTTGCGCCAACACCGTTTCGGTAAAACCATCCATCCGTGTTGCCGTGGTGGGGCCGGCCGGCCCCACCACCTCGTCACGCACCGCATCCACCGGCCCCACGTAGTAAATAAACCGGTTGTTAAAATCCACACCCTCAGGCAAACCTGCACCGCTGGCCAGTAAATCCACAATCCGCTTGTGCGCGGCATCCCGGCCCGTCAACAGCGTACCACTCAACAACAGCGTTTCCCCCGGCTGCCAGTCCGCCACATCCGCCTTGCTCAACGTATCCAAATTCACCCGTTTGGCCGAACCGGTCTGCTGGGTAATCTGCGGCCAGTCGCTCAGGCTAGGCGGCGTAAACAACGCCGGGCCGGAACCATCCAGCACAAAATGGGTATGCCGGGTTGCTGCACAATTAGGGATCAACGCCACCGGCAAATTGGCGGCATGGGTAGGATAATCCAAAATTTTCACATCCAGCACCGTGGTCAGGCCACCCAAACCTTGTGCGCCTATCCCCAGCGCATTCACCTTTTCATAAAGCTCCAGGCGCAAGGCTTCCAGCGCATTTTCCGGCCCCCGCGCCAGCAAATCCTGAATATCAATGTCCTGCATACAAGCCTGTTTGGCCAAAATCATGGCTTTTTCCGCTGTCCCGCCTATACCTATGCCCAGAATACCCGGCGGACACCAGCCGGCTCCCATGGTCGGCACCGTTTTCATCACCCAGTCCACAATACTGTCTGCCGGATTAAGCATCACAAACTTGGCCTTGGCTTCCGAGCCACCGCCCTTGGCCGCCACCTCAACCTCCACCTTGTCACCAGCCACCAGTTCCATATGTATCACCGCCGGAGTATTGTCCTTGGTATTAATCCGCTTGCCGGCAGGATCACTCAAAATGGAAGCTCGCAACACATTATCCGGATCCAGATACGCCTGCCGCACCCCGGCATTCACCATAGCCGTCACATCCAACTCCGCATCCCAGCGCACATCCATACCCACCCGCAAAAACACCGTCACAATTCCGGTATCCTGACAAATCGGTCGCTTACCCTCCGCGCACATCCGCGAATTAATCAGAATCTGCGCCATGGCATCCTTGGCCGCCGGGCTTTCCTCCTTCTCATACGCCGCCGTCAAGGCCCGGATAAAATCCAGCGGGTGATAATAAGAAATAAACTGCAGGGCATCACTAATACTAGTGATGAAATCCTCCTGGCGGATAATAGTCATAGTGCTTCCTGAAAATAAGTGTCTGGCAAACCAAAACTTTATCATGAAGCCGGGGTGTTTGGCTTGGGCTATGCAAAGCCTACTTGCGATAGTATTATCGGAACATTAGTAAACTAAAAAGGCCGCCGAGCAAATAGATTTGGCAGCATGCTGAAACAGTGTCATTGATGCCGACATACTTAATGGATGCAACGTCCCGCATTGAAAACAAGACCCCGTAGCCTCGATGCAACGCAGTGAAATCGAGGATATCGAAGCAGATTGACCAAAAATCGCGACACCATGTTTCGAAGTTCTTAAGTCAAATCACTTAACAACTAACGCCTCACTCGTCTATGCAACGCTGAATAATGACAAGGCTTTAAGCAAACAATAAGAGAGATCAGGGTCAGGTCTCACATTCAAGCATAAGCTGAAAGACTCGGAGCTCTATAGTTGTCCTCCAAATCCGATACCTTGGTGATAGCAATTGGTCGATTCTGTTGAAAAAATTCCTTCAGTGAAAACCGCAGTATTTATGGAAAACTATTATCTATAAAAAAATACTTGAAAAATTTACTGGCAGAAAAATTGGCCTAAATTCATTGTTGAATACGAGAGGAAGTTGTTTTCGCTACAAAGAGTTATGTGTAACTAAATAGGCCAAGAGCGAAGTGGTCGCCGTGTGTTTCTCCTAACGTAAAGCCGGGAGCCTTAGAGTAGTTCGCTGGAACGCTGGGTGAGGCTAGTTGACGTTTTTGCCACTTCCAGCAAATACCGGAGTGCTTTGTTTACCGCTTCATCATTAGGAAAAGCCTCTGCAATATCGGGATCAAGAAGTACCACATTGGTTTCCGCCTTGATTAGTGCTGAATACTTGCCGTGTATGATCCCATTAAAATCTGACTGCTTATATATCTGGTCGAAGCTCGTCTGCCATTTCTGATTTAAACGTCTTCATAAATTTGCCTCTCAACATTTGTTGCTGGACGTGCCGATATGATTCGAATTGCATTACCTCTATCGGTATGTGATAGCCTAAGCAAACGTCCTTGGGAAGAAATGCCAAATGTTATATATCTTTCCCCGCCAACTGAATGATCACTTCTATGCTGACATAGGTTTGCCGCTAATCATACGGCGAAAATGATAATTACTAAAGCGTTTCGCGGTCTGTCTGGAAAGCAAGCCCAAGGCTGTTCAATAACGTTACTTACTCGATCTACCCCCAATCCCCCACATAAGCTAAAATGCCACCCTTTTGCTGCCCGCGTAGCGCCGTATATTTTTGCTCAAGCCCATGAATCCTTACCTAGCGCAACTCCATCCCTATCCGTTCGAGAAACTGGCCGCGCTGAAGCAGGGTGTTACCCCGCCAGCCGCGCTGCCGCATATCTCTCTGTCGATAGGCGAGCCCAAGCATCCCACCCCGCCATTCATCCAGGATGCCCTGGTTAAACATTTGCAGGGTTTAAGCGTTTATCCAAGCACCAAAGGCCTGCCGGAACTGCGCGTCGCCATCGCCGCTTGGCTGGCGCAGCGCTTTAATATCCCGACAGCTAATATTGATGCCGAACAGCACATCCTGCCCGTCAATGGCACCCGCGAAGCCCTGTTTGCCTTTGTTCAGGCCGTCATCAACTCTGCCGCTAAACCGCTGGTGGTGATGCCCAACCCGTTTTACCAGATTTATGAAGGCGCGGCACTGCTGGCCGGCGCTGAACCTTATTATCTAAACAGTGATCCCGCCAACGCCTATCAGGCCGCTTTTGACAGCGTGCCTGCAGAAGTCTGGCAACGCTGCCAAGTGCTGTTTATCTGTTCGCCCGGCAATCCTACCGGGTTGGTCTTGAATCAGGCCGATCATCAAAAACTGCTGGCCCTGGCGGAACAATACGATTTCATCATCGCTTCCGACGAATGTTATACCGAACTCTATTACGACGAGGCCCAGCCGCCGGTTGGTCTGCTGCAATCGGCTTGGCAGGTCGGTAATCGAGATTTTCGCCGCTGCGTGGTGTTCCACAGCCTATCCAAGCGCTCTAACGCGCCAGGACTGCGTTCTGGTTTTGTCGCCGGCGATGCCCAGGTGCTGCAACAATTCCTTAAATACCGTACCTACCACGGCTGCGCCATGCCAGTGCCTACCCAGTACGCCAGCATAGCCGCCTGGCAGGATGAACAGCATGTGCGCCATAACCGGGTTTTATATCGGGAAAAATTTACTGCCGTCATCAATGTTCTGCAGGATGTCTGCCAGATTAGTCTGCCGCCGGCCGGATTTTATCTCTGGTTGCCAACCTCAGGTCAGGCTAATGGTAAAATATACGGGTTAGCCGACGATACCGAATTTGCCCGGCAATTGTTTGCCCAGCAAAATATTACTGTATTGCCCGGCAGCTATTTGTCGCGTGACAGTGGCGGCGTCAATCCGGGGGGCGGCCATGTGCGTATTGCCTTGGTGGCGTCACTGGATGAATGTGTAACGGCGGCCCAGCGCATCAAACTTTTTATTAACTCATTAACCCAATAATTAAATGTCTAATCTGGAAAACATCATTAATCAGGCGTTCGAAATTCGCGCCGAAATCAGCCCGGCCACCGTCACCGCCGAAGTCCGCGATGCGGTCAGCACGGCCTTAAATCTGCTGGATAAAGGCGAAGCCCGCGTTGCCGAAAAAATCAACGGTGACTGGGTGACTCACCAATGGCTGAAAAAAGCCGTATTGCTGTCCTTCCGCATCAACGAAAACCGCGTCATCGAAAGCGGCGATGTGCGTTACTACGACAAAGTGGAAACCAAATTTGGCCGTTACAGCGAAGCCGATTTCGCCAAAGCCGGCGTACGGGTAGTGCCCAATGCCGTCGCCCGTTATGGTTCCTATATCGCCCCCGGCGCAATTCTGATGCCGTCTTATGTCAATATCGGTGCTTACGTGGATAGCGGCACTATGGTCGATACCTGGGTAACCGTAGGTTCCTGCGCCCAAATCGGCAAAAACGTGCATTTATCCGGCGGTGTTGGTATCGGCGGCGTACTGGAGCCTTTACAAGCCAACCCCACCATCATCGGCGACAACTGCTTTATCGGCGCCCGTTCGGAAATCGTCGAAGGCGTCATCGTCGAAGATAATTGCGTAGTCTCTATGGGTGTCTATATCGGCCAAAGCACCAAAATCTTCAACCGACTGACCGGTGAAGTCAGCTATGGCCGCATCCCAACTGGCTCAGTCGTGGTCTCTGGCAACCTGCCATCCAAAGACGGCAGCCACAGCCTGTACTGTGCAGTCATCATCAAACAGGTAGACGAGAAAACCCGCAGCAAAACCGGCATCAACGAGTTGCTGAGAGATTAATCCAGGTTTTGTGGGTACGCATGCGTACCCACAAATAATTTCAAAAAACCGCGCAAAGCGCACCAAGCTGCCGCAGGCCGATCTTCCCCCTGTATCCCGCTTGTCGGTGCGGATACCGACATTAAATTGGCCTCGCGATAGCGTTTCTAAATTAAAAAGCTTCCAAAAACGCCACTTACCAGATCAAATCATCCGGCACCTGAAACTCCGCATAAGGATCATCCAGGCCGTTCTCCACACTAGCCGCATTCAACACCAGCACACTCCCCGCATCCCGCTCCGCAATTTTCTCGGCAGTCTCCCTGGGTACAATATGATAAGCATTCTCCAGCTTGATAATCCCGGCTCGGCCCTCAATCAAACCGGTGCGGGTTTTTTCCGGCACATAAACACTTTTCACCTTGCTGCCGTCAGTAAACTGGTAAGCCACGCCATTAGCGTCTTGTGCCAGACTGTTTTGCTCCACCATTTGCTTGATTTGCGCCAACAAAGCCTTGTGTTCCTCGGCTTGTTTACGTAATTGATTCAGTTCCCGGTCACGTTCCGCCTGCTGAACACGGGCCTGTTCCAAATCCAGTTTGATCTCATCCACCACTTCCACGCCCTGATTACGCTGCAGCTTGCCCTGTTTACGCTTGTCGGCCTTAACCTGCTTGGCTTTGGTTTCATTAGCCAGACCGGCTTTCAGTAATTGATCTTGCAGAGATAATGTTTGCGGTTTTTTCATAAACAAATTAAGCGTTAACAGTCGATAAACTATGCTTGGTAAACGTAGCCTCGATGCAGCAAAGCGGAATCGAGGATGTCGGCCTTCACCGTGACTACACACAGTTTCAGTGCGATCACATACACCGGTATTTTAAAACTAAACCAGGGCAAATATCAGCATTCAACGCCCCAGCATTTTAGCCGTGGCGTCCTGCCACCAGCTCAGCCGTCTTGACAATGGTGTGGCGCAACGGTCATAGCCCTGATATTCGATACCGCGAAATACCTCGTCCCGCAACCACTGATAAGCTGCCGGAGAGCTCACCAGCAGCCGTTCCGGTATCAAAATATACTGCGCCAGCAGTTCTGCCAGTTTTTCCTGGGTGATGCCGTCATAACGGCCATCATGCACTTCGCCGAGATATTCAAAAGCCTCAAACCATTTCGACGGCCACAGCGCCAGCTTGGCATCGGCAATGATTTTACCAATCTCGGCATCATTGGAAATTTTTCGGTACCGGTAAAAAAAATACAAATCGTCGGAACCGTTCCAGAAATGGAAATTGTCTATGGTATGGGCAATTTCATGTACCACAATCGGTAAACGAAAATCCACCAGATATTCCAGATTAATATCCCGGTAAGTTTTGCCTTCCTTGCCCTTGTCAAACGCCTTAATGGTAAAAATAATCAAATTCTGGCCGCTATATACCTGGGCCACGGTTTGATAACGAAAACCATAGCCCGGCACCAGCGTCAACGGATGAGTATGATCTTCCCAGATACTGGTTTTATAATCTTCCGGAAAAGCATCAATAATCAGCTCCTGCATCGCGGTCGGCTTATCGGCAATTTCTGCCGCCAGATTGTCATTAGGCTTGGCCTTGCTGATTTTTTGCCGTAAAAAGGCCGGGATTTTGCGTATGGCTTTTTCAAAAATACGTAAATGATCGGCTTTAAAACGCGGCAGCTGATAATCGTCGCTGTGCTTGATGACGGTCTTGGTGTCATAAAACAGCGCCAGCGCCCGCAGGGCCGCTTCCCGGTCGTCCCAGTATTTTTCCAGCACACATAATTCATTGTCTGGCTTGCCCTGGCAGTCTTCACCAAACTCTTTCAGGTCAGCCAGATGTTCCGGGCTGTTATGATCGGTTAATACCGCCACCGCCTGTTTATGCAAACCGGGATGATGGGTCTCATAAAACTCGATAACCCTTACCAGTTCCGCTTGGGGCATAAACTGCTGCTGGCTGGTGGCGCAGAGCAAGTCAGTATTCTGGGACAAACTGAAAAACCGGCTCTGGAACAGGGCTTCCGGTTTAGGTTCGGCATGAAGGAAGGGGCAGACCAATAACAGGCTTGCCAGCAAACAAAGCTTCATGAGTTAACTAAAAGCTCTAGTGCATCCGGGTTTAAACGCATACTGTCCCTAGCCAGTGTCAGGATCAATGGGTATCCAGCCCTAAAGTATCCCAAAGCTTCTGGATGGCGCTGTCATCCTTATAATCGGCTATGGCAGTGCCATTGGGGTAATTCAGTTTAAAAACTCGATCAACATCGGCAGCCAGCTCATTCAGGCCCATCTTTAGATAACCCTCTTTCATGATTTGTAAGGCTATCGGTACCGCCGGCGTCCGCTGATATTCCTTGATAACGTAATTGCCGCGGTTAACCGCGGCCTCGTAAGCATGGCGGCGCATGTAAAAGTCAGCCACATGTATTTCATACATGGCCAAATTGTTGCGTAAGGCAATCATACGCAATCGGGCATCTTCAGCATATCTTGTGTTGGGAAAGCGGCGCAACAGCTCCTGAAAGTTATCATAAGAGTCACGGGCGCTGCCAGGATCACGTTGAGAAGAGTCGGTGGGTAAAAAACGATCAATAAAACCGATACCGCGATTATAATTAACCAAGCCTTTTAGATAATAAGCATAATCTACACTGGCGTTGCGCGGATGAGTTTTAATGAAGCGGTCTGCAGCTGCAATCGCCGCTTCCGGATCATCATTTTTATAATAGGCGTAAGCCACATTCAATTGGGCTTGTGGCGCAAAATCCCCAAACGGATAACGTGCTTCCAGGGCTTCATACAAAGTCACAGCTTTTTGGTAGCTTTTGCCTTCCAGTGATTCATTGGCTTTGTCGAGAAATTTTTTCTCGTCCCAGCCTGCGTATTCATCTTCTTTGTTGGCCGGCGTCTCCTTGCTGGAGAAGAAATTAAGCGTTTCACAGCCTTGCAGCATCCAGGCCAAAATGGCGATAAAAACAGTTTTTACTAAAAGTAATCGCATACTATAGACAACACGTTGTAATATTGTAGGTTTTTTTGCGGCCGAATGCTGCAAACAGACAGCGAGTATAACTTAAAAACGACTATGACGATATTAACAGCAAGGGTTCCTGAGGAACTGGCCGGCATGCGCCTGGATCAGTGCCTGGCGGAACTATTCCCAGACTATTCGCGCAGCAAGCTGCAACTCTGGATCAAGGCCGGCCGGGTGCAGGTGGATGGTGTGGCTCTGAAAGGCCGCGAGAAACTGGATGGCGGCGAAGAAATCGAACTGGATGCTGAAGCGGAAGTGGTTCTGGAAAATGATGCCGAAGATATTCCCCTGCAAATTATTTACGAAGATCAGGCCATCTTAATTGTCAATAAACCCGCCGGATTGGTCGTGCATCCCGCCGTCGGTAACTGGCATGGCACGCTGGTTAACGCGCTGCTGAATCACGATCCTAATCTGAATATCCTGCCCAGGGCAGGTATTGTGCACCGGATAGACAAAGAAACCAGCGGCTTGCTGATGATAGCCAAAACCTTGCAGGCCCATCACAGCCTGGTCGAACAGCTTCAGGCGCGCAGCATTGTCCGAGAATACCTGGCCTTGGTCAAAGGCTGGATGACCGCAGGTGGTAGTGTCGATGAACCCATAGGCCGGCATCCGGTTGACCGTAAACGCAATACCGTCCGCCGTGACGGCAAGGAAGCGGTAACCCATTATCGGCTGGAACAACGCTTCAAACGCCACACCCTGATTCGCGTCAAACTTGAGACTGGTCGCACCCATCAGATCAGAGTGCACATGACCCATATCAATTATCCTCTGGTAGGCGATCAAGTTTATGGTGGTCGGTTTCAAATGCCGGCTGATTGCAGCCCGGAACTGGCCGAAGCCTTGCGTAATTTCAAACGTCAGGCGCTGCACGCCACCAAACTGGGTTTGGAACATCCCGAAACCGGTGAATATATGGAATGGGAATTAGAGATGCCGGCAGATATGCAATATCTGTTAAAAGTCCTGGCTGAAAATGAACTGGATTAAACCGGACTGGCCATTGCCGGCACATATTCATGCCGCCGTTACCTTGCGCAGCGGCGGTGTCAGCACAGGTGCATATGCCAGCCTGAATCCGGCGACCCACGTTAATGATGATGCCGGGCATGTGCTGGCCAATAGGCAAATCATCCGGGATATGCTGAAACTCCCCGCTGAGCCGGTCTGGTTGCAGCAAGTGCATGGGGTAAACGTCATTAAAGCTGATACCAGTTGCGGTTTGGTGCAGGCAGATGCCAGTTATACCGATCAGGCCGGTGTTGTTTGTGCGGTATTGACTGCCGATTGTCTGCCGCTACTGCTTTGCGGTGATCAGGGCAAGGTAATAGCAACCGCTCATGCCGGTTGGCGGGGCTTGCAGGCCGGGGTCATTCAGCAGACCCTGCAGTCGATGAAATGTAGTCATGTTCAAGTCTGGTTAGGTCCGGCTATAGGCCCGGAACATTTTGAAGTGGGTGCTGATGTCAGAGATGCTTTTCTGGAAACCCTGTCTGGAGCCCACACCGCTTTTCGTGATACGCATGGCGGCAAATGGCTGGCGGACATTTATCAATTGGCGCGTATCATCCTTAGCGCTCATGGTATTACAGACATTTATGGCGGCGACCGGTGCACGGTGGCGGACCCCCTGAGTTTTTATTCCTATCGCCGCGATGGTGCACAAACCGGTCGCATGGCCAGTCTGATCTGGAGAGATTAATTTTGAGTTTATTGGTATTGATTGTTTTATTTACAGCATTTGGCGGCATACTTAGCGTATTGGCAGCCAGTCTGTTTTTATTGTTGTCGGAGTCATCCCAGGAAAAGTTATTGCCGCACGGCATCAGTTTTGCCACAGGCGCTTTATTAACCGGGGCTTTCTGCGGCCTGATACCCCATGCCTTTGCCGAAGTAGCCGTCAAGGATATCCCCAGCGTATCAGCCACCATACTGTTAGGTATCCTGTTGTTCTTCGTTTTGGAAAAATTGCTGGTTTGGCGGCATTGCCACTCTCATGCCTGCGAAGCCCACGGTGAAGAATCACACACTCATCATGGCGGCGCTCAGCATGTGTCGACTCGGCCACACACCGCCGGTGTGTTTATTATTCTGGGTGACAGTATTCATAATTTTGTCGATGGTGTACTGATCGCTGCCGCCTTTTTGACCGACGTCCAACTGGGTATCGTCACCAGTCTGGCGGTCGCTGCCCATGAAATACCACAGGAAGTCGGCGATTTTGCCATATTGCTGCACAGCGGTTATACAAAAGCCAAGGCTTTGTTGTATAACGTCTTATCCAGCCTGGCTACAGTAGTCGGCGGACTGTTGGGCTGGTTAAGTCTGGGCGATTTGCACGGTATTTTGCCTTATTTTCTTAGCTTGGCCGCTTCCAGCTTTATTTACATCGCAGTGGCTGATCTTATCCCCACGCTGCATCAAAAAACCGATTTAAAAACCTCATTGCAACAGATCGGCTTTATTCTGGCCGGGGTGGCGCTTATCTGGATCATGCAAGATATCGCCCACCGTTTCGAAGCATAGGCACGGCAGTTTTTTAGCAAAAAAATCCCCAAACTGCCCTAAATATTTGACATTGCTGAAATAACAGGAAAACTAGACAAGCCCATAAAAATAACTACACCAGGAGCATGTCATGAACGCGATAACCACCCAAAAATCCGCCTTACTCTTGTTAGGCCATGAAACCCTGATTAACAAGATTACCCTGGCTTTGTACCAAAAAATGCTGGACGATTACCGCATCAACCGCTTTTTTAACGCCCGATCCGCCGCCGAACAGGCTGAAGCTCTGGCCAGCTATGTTAAAGCAGCCGTGTGCAGCACTAATACTAGCTCAGAACAACTACACGATTTGCTGGAAGCTTATTTTATGGCATCGTTTGCCAGAAATAATTACAAGCCCAGTTTGGTGACCGGCAATGATTTCGGCTTTTTGCTGGATATCGTCGGTGGCCGGGAAATTCGCACCATCACCTTGTTATGTGATGCCCACGGCTGGTTGATGAAGCTGGGGCCGGACGATTTTCATTACGATATCATGCTGGAACATTTAGTGGATAGCTTGCGTGATCTGGCGGTGGCCGAGGAACAGGCAGCAAAAATTATGCAGATTGCCGAAGCTGGTCGGGAAGGGGCCTTAGGTCGTCAGGCAGAAACGTTGAAAGCCGCTTAACTATATGCAGCCCTTAGCAGTATAAATGCAGCGCTAGAAAATCAGGCGTATTGCCAAGCAATACGCCTGATGGTTGCCGATTAAGTCAGCAGTTACTTAAAGCTTGTCAGCATTTTTGGTCAAATACTCTGCAACACCGGCAGGGTTGGCGTTCATGCCGGCATCGCCTTTTTTCCAGCCTGCTGGGCAAACTTCGCCGTGTTCTTCGTGGAATTGCAGGGCATCAATAGTACGCAGTAATTCGTCAAAATTACGGCCCAGTGGTAAATCGTTAACCACTTGATGACGTACCACACCGGCTTTGTCTATCAGGAAGCTGCCACGGTAAGCAACGCCGCCTGCAGATTCAACGTCGTAATCTTTGGCAATTTCGTGTTTTATGTCTGCGGCCAGGGTGTAACGGACAGGGCCGATACCACCTGCGTTGACAGGGGTATTACGCCATGCGTTGTGAGTAAAATGTGAATCTATGGACACACCAATTACTTCTACGCCACGGCTGGTGAATTCGTCTATACGGTGATCCAGTGCGATCAGTTCGCTAGGGCAGACAAAGGTAAAATCCAGCGGATAGAAAAATACTACAGCGTATTTACCTTTGGTTGTTTCGGAAAAACTGAAAGAGTCAACGATCTGGCCGTCAGCCAAAACTGCTGGAACTGTAAAATCAGGTGCTTGCTTACCTACTAAAACGCTCATCGATTTTCTCCAAAATCATTTAAAAAACAATATGTTGCGATGTTATATATGCCTCAATTCAAAGGACGGGTGTTATTCTACACTAAATTACTAGGTAATCATCTAATAAAACGTGAAAAATCTACTTGCGCAACTGACAAATTCGCGTTAATTTGTAAGCCCTAGCTTACAAGCGGTGGCCGCTCGTTCTACAGTTCTGGCTGTGCGGGCTTTTAATTTTATTTTTAGTAGTTTTGAAGATGAAGCATGACAAAAGTTAAACACATTACCGAGCCGGATGCTTTCGGTTTTCAAGTGCGTATTGTGCGGCGCGGCAAAGAAAGCAGCCGGTATTTTTCCCACAAACTCTGGGGTAGCAAAACCAAATCCCTGAAAGCGGCCATCACTTGGCGCGACCAAATGTTAGTGGTACTTAAAGGCAGCAAAACCCGGTTTTTGAAACCGCCTAAAAACAAGACCACTACCGGAGTTACCGGGGTGTCCAGAACCATTAAATTCGATCACCGCAAAGATAAAAGTTATCTGTGCTACACAGTGTTTTGGGTTAAAGACGGCAAGTCCCGCAATAAAACCTTTCAGGTGGGCAATGTCCAGACGGTTACCGCTGATGACGAATTACATGCCTTTCGTACGGCACGGTTATTCCGTAGCTGTTATGAACATGCTATCGATCATGATGCCACCTTTGATGACAGTAAATTTGCCAACTGGAAAAAACTGCGCATTTACGAAAACGAAAATCTGGATGCAGTAAGCTGACACTGGCTGCTACCATTGCTGACAAGTCCATGTCAGTTTGTTATGGTAGTCGCCATGTTTATTCTGCACAGTTCAAATAAAACTGAAAATCTGGTCGGACATCTGGTCGCGGTGCTCAAATCCGCACCGTTGGCTAGCCCATTTGCTCAGGAAGTGTTTCTAATTCAAAGTCAGGGTATGGAGCGCTGGCTATCCCAGCAATTAGCCGAACATTTTCAGGTTTGGGCCAATTTTAAATATTTGTTTCCAGGGGCATTTTTTAATAACTTAACCACACAATTGCATGAAAATGCCGCTGAGGATAGCCGGGCTTTTGACCGTCAGTTTCTGGTCTGGCAGTTCGATAAACTGCTGCGCGATTTGGATGGTGACGTTTTTCAGCCTTTGCAGGTGTTTTTGAGTGGCGATAATCTTGAACTGAAACGTTATCAGTTAGCCCAGCAATTGGCCAATCTATACGATCAATACCAATTGTTGCGTCCGGATGTGCTGGATAACTGGCAACAAGGCCATTGCCGGGATCAATCAGATACCGTTGCCTGGCAATGCCGGCTTTGGCAAATGCTCACAGCCGAAATTGGTCCGCAACATCGTGGCGAATTATGGCGACAAAGCATTAAGCTGTTACAGCAGGCTAGACCGGCCCAGTATGCCAGAATCCTGCCGGAACGAGTTTCGGTGTTTGGCATCAATCACATGCCGCCCTTATTATTATCCTATCTGCAAGCCTTGTCGCAGCATTGTGACGTGCATTTATACATTTTCAATCCGGTTCAGGAATATTGGGCGGATTTACCCAGTAAACACCTACAAAAACAATTGGCCGATTTTAACGGCCATCCCTTGCTGGTCAGCTTGGGACAGCAAGGCCGCGAGTTTCAACAATTGTTGCTGGAACAGGCACAATTTCATTTTGAGCCCAGCAGTTTTGAAGTCAGTCCTGCCGCCAGCAATCTGCAACATCTGCAAAACGATATTCTCACCAACCAAAGTCCGGATCTACAGCTCAGCAGAGACGGCACTATCAGTATTCATAGCTGTCATTCACGTTTGCGCGAAGTACAGGTACTCAAAAATCAGCTGCTGGAGATTCTGGAACAGCAGCCGGATATCGCCTTGCGTGATATTGTGGTGATGGCCCCGGATATTCAATGCTACGCGCCATTTATCAGTGCGGTATTTGCCGATATCCAGCACGCCATAGCCGATCGCAGCCTGCGTATCGTCAATGCCTGTTTGAGCAGTTTGTTAGGGTTTTTAAAGCTATCGCAAAGCCGTTTTGGCTGGCAAAGCGTGTTGGATTTGCTGGAACAGCCAGTGGTATACAGAAATTTTGGTCTGAATCAGGATGATATGGAGCTGATACGTTATTGGATCAGCGATACCCAGGTCCGCTGGGGAAAGTCCGCCGATCACCTGCAAAGCCTGGGCTTACCGCCGCTGGCACAAAATACCTGGCAGGCGGCGCTGGCGCGTTTGTTTATGGGCTATGCGGTGGGTAGTGAGCATGATTTTGTTGCAGGCGTGTTACCTTATCCCGACATCGAAGGTTCGTCCAGTCAGGCCTTGGGCGGACTTAACGATTTCTTGCAACTGCTGTTTCAGGCTAGTAGCGAATCGCAGGCGGCGCATAGCCTGTTGCATTGGCATACCTTATTAAGTAATTATACCGACCGGCTGTTCAGTAATATCGATCCAGTGGAACGCCAGCCGCTCAATGACTTGCTGAGTGAATTGGCCGAACTGGCCGAGATTCATCAGCCGGCAGTGAATCTGGCCGTGGTGTTAGCCTGGATTAATGGCCGGCTGGATGAAAGTATTTCTGCCAATGGCTTTTTGCGCGGCCAATTGACTTTTTGCGCCATGCTGCCGATGCGATCCATTCCGTTTCAGGTCATAGCCCTGCTGGGCATGAATGACGGCGAATTTCCGCGCATCCAGCGCAATCCCGGTTTCGATCTGCTCGCCCAACAGCCCAGACTGGGCGACCGCTCCCGGCGTGCCGATGATCGATATCAATTTCTGGAAATTCTGCTTTCAGCTCGCCGCCAGCTTATCATTACTTATATCGGCCAGTCACAGCAGGACAATAGCCGGTTGCCGCCTTCGGTGATCGTCACTGAGTTACTTGAAGTGTTGCAAAGTGCTTATCAATTACATGATCTGGTCATCGACCATCCTTTGCATCCGTTTAGCGTCCGGTATTTTGACAACAGTCGGTCGCGCTTATTCAGTTATGCCGAGAATGACTATGCCACGGCTTGCTGCTTAAATGCCGAGCCAGTGGCGCAGCAGCCCTGGTGGCAAGGTGTGGTGCCGCTCGCAGAATCACAAACCATTGCCATAAGCGATTTATTCGATTTTTATCGGCACCCCCAGCGTTTCTTTTTGCAACAACTGGGGGTACGCATGCCGCAATGGGCTGCAGAGCCTGAAGAACGAGAGCCGTTCCAACTGGATGGCTTAAGCCGCTACGCCATTCAGCAGCAATGGATAGCCGAAATTCTGCAGGGCGGCGATTTGCAATTGAGCAAATTACAGGCGCAAGGACTGTGGTTGCCGGGAACTTTGGGCGAAATCGTCTGGCAGCGTGAACAGCCCAAAATGCAGGATTTTGCCGAGCAGATCAGGCAATTAGGCTTGGGCCCAGCCCAACCCGGTTTGGTCATCGATCTGCGTTTGGGCCGCTTTCATTTGGTCGGTAAGCTGGAGCATATTTATGCCAACGCCAGCTTGTTTTATCGGTACAGTAAATTGAAAGGCAAAGACTTAATCTGTGCGTGGCTGCATCATTTAATTATCAATCAAATCCAGCGGCAAAATACCTATTTACTTAGCCAGGATCATAGCTTGGTGTTTCCTGCCGAATTAGGTAACGAAGAACTGTTACTCGGTCTGTTAGCTGTTTATATACAGGGTCTGCAGCGTCCCGATGGATTTTTCACTGAAGCAGCATTCAACTATGTTCAGCAGAAAAATACCGATGCCGCTCTTAGCAAAGTTATTGCTCAGGTTAAGGAACAGATCGACAATGGTTATGAACCGGACATCAGCCAGTTATTGGCAGGTCGGTCACTGGAAGAAGTGTTCAACAACGAGTTTGCCGATTTGTGCCAAACTCTGATCGCGCCAGCTTGGAGTGCCGCCAATGGAAATGTATGAGTTTGATGCAACTCGTACCGAGCTGTTGCCGGGTATCAATCTGATCGAAGCCAGTGCCGGCACCGGAAAAACCTATGCTATTGCCATGCTGGTGTTGCGGTTTGTGGTAGAGCGTGAGGTGGACATCAAACAGTTGCTGGTGGTAACTTTTACCAAGGCGGCCACTGCGGAGTTAAAAGACCGGATTCGGCTGCGCCTGGCAGAGGCACGCCGGGTACTGGCCGGCGAAGCTGCCGATATCGACCCGGCCTTATCGCGCTGGTTAGCCGGTTTAAGCCTGGATGCCGACACCATCCGTTTGCGTCTGGACCTGGCATTACTGGATATTGATCAGGCGGCCATTTTTACTATCCATAGTTTTTGTCAGCGCATCCTCAGCGAACACGCCCTGGAGAGCGGCGAATTGTTTGACTGTGAGTTGACGGGTGATATTTCCGCAGTGCGTCAAAATTGTGCCGATGATTTTTGGCGGCGGCAGATTTATCAGCGTCCGGTTTGGCAAGTGAGTTTGCTGACCGCCAGATATGCTACTCCAGATGCGCTGTTAGCCAGCTTGAAAGGCATAGTCATTCAGCAAACCACCTATCCCGATGAGCTTGATCTGGATGCGCAACTGGATGCGCTACAGCGTCTGTTCGGGGTGGCGGGCCAGGCCGCCGAACAGATGGCCGCCATATTGACCGCTGCCTGGGCGGACGGTAAATTTAAAGACTCTTATGTCAAGACCTTTACGGATAATTATGCTGCTTTACAGGCCTGGCTGGCCGATCCAGCCACACAACCGGTTGATGTGGGCTGGCTAAGCAGTGCCGGTATCACCGCGGGGCTGAATGGCAAAAAATTTATGCCGGGGAAACTCAAACCCAGCTCTGAGCAACAAAAACAACAGTATTTGCAGAATTTACACCTGGATAGCGCTGTGTTTGACGAGTTGCAGCACGGCCTGCAACAATTGGCGGTCATCCTGCGCAGGGCTTTGCTGGAGTATCTGAGCGAACAGCTGGATAAAGCCTTGCAGCAAAACCATAGCGTGTCTTTTGATCAGTTGATTAGCCGCTTGTCGGCAGCTTTAGCGGGCGATAAAGGCCGCTTGCTGGTTAAGGAAATACAGCAACGCTTCAAAGTGGCTTTGATTGATGAGTTTCAGGATACCGATCATTTGCAATGGCAGATTTTTTCGCAAATATTTACTCCGCCGCATTACCTGTATTTGATAGGCGATCCCAAACAGGCCATTTACAAATTTCGTGGTGCCGATATCTTTACTTATTTCGCGGCACGCGACCAAGCCCAACACCACTATACCCTGTTGCATAATTGGCGCTCTCATCCCCAATTAGTGGCAGCCGTCAATCGTCTGTTTCAGCGGCCCGCACCCTTTTTATCCGGGCAACTGCCATTTCATGCCGTGCAGGCTGGCCGTAGTGCCGAGGATGGCCAGCTGGATGACACGGCACCGCTGGTGTTATGGCAATTAGCCAAAAATCCGGATGGTCCAGAATATTGGACGGCGGCAAAAGCCGGGGATATTCTGTGTCAGGCAGTTGTTAATGAAATTCTGGACTTGTTGATCAACTGCAGTTGCCAGGCAGGTCGTCAAGGCCGGCGGCCATTGCAAGCCGGAGATATTGCCGTGCTGGTGCGTACCAATAGTCAGGCCGCCGCCTATCAGCAGGCATTACAGGCTGCCGGCATTCCGGCGATTCTGAACAGCAAGCAATCGGTATTTGCATCGGCTCAGGCCCAGGCAGTGTTTATTGTCCTACAGGCCGTGGCCCAGCCAGGACACATTGCCGCACTGAAACAGGCTTTAACGCTCAACTGGTTTGCCTTGGATGGGCAGGGGCTTTATCAGTTGCTTCAGGATGAAACCGCCCTGGATGACTGGCTTAGCCGGTTTTTGACATATCATCAGCTTTGGCAGCAGCAGGGATTACTGGTTATGCTCCAGCGACTGCTGGATTGTGAGCAGGTAGAAGTACATCTCAGCAGCGAGCCTCAGGCCGAACGGGAATTGACCAATCTGTATCATATTATGGAGCGGTTGCAGCAAGTCAGTATTGATGAGCATCTGACCATCAACAAAACCTTGGACTGGTTGCGTCATGCCATACAGACTGCCGAGACGCATAATAATGATGAATTTCAGTTGCGTCTGGAAAGCGATGCCGATGCAGTCAATATAGTCACACTGCATAGTGCCAAGGGATTGGAATACCCGGTCGTGTTTTGTCCGAATCTATGGCAGAGCAATGGCCGGAAAAACCGTCAGGAATTCATTCAGTGTCACGAAAACGGCGTGATGATCGCTGATTTGGGCAGTGAGCACTATGCAGAGCGGGAACAGCAGGCGCTGGCTGAACTGCAGGCCGAAGATCTGCGCCTGTTTTATGTGGCCGTCACACGCGCCAAGTATCGTTGCTATCTGGCTTGGGCGGATTTACGCAGTAAAGAGAAAGCCAATGATAGTGCTATGGCTTATCTGTTGGAATTTGCCGATATGGATTTTGCCGCCCAGAGTCAGGTGTTACAGGGCTTGGCTTGCCAATTTCCGAGTCGTTTTCAATACCGGCTGATCAATGTTGATGCTCAGGTACTGGGCCGTCTGCAACAGCCGGTTTCCCGCGCCTTACTAGCCTGCAGACCGCGCCGTCGGGTTTTATTCACCGATTGGCAGATGAGTAGCTATACGGCTTTGTCGGCACTGAGCTTAGCAGAAATACCGGAATTTCCGCTTGATAAATCGGCAGAACCTGATGATGTAGCCTTCTCCGGGCAGGATTTGCCCAAAGGAGCCGCAACCGGCAATGTCATCCACAGTTTATTGGAGAATATCAGCTTCAGACAGTTGGCGATCAGGGCGGATATCAGCTTGCAGCGTAATCAGGCCCTAAGCCGTTATGGTTTGCGGCTGGATAATCCGGCAATACTGGATGATTTACTGTACCAGGTAGTCAATAGCTGTTTGCCTGTTGAACCGGGTTTTTGCCTGAAAGATGTCGATCAGCAGCGCTGTTTGCAGGAAATGCCGTTTTATTTGGCCATGCAGCCCTTACATACTCAGCATATTAATCAAGTTCTGGCAGAATCACCGGTATATCAATCATTATCCGAGAAACAGTTACGCGGATATCTGACCGGATTTATTGATCTGGTCTGTGAATATCAAGGTAAATACTATATCATTGATTATAAAAGCAATGGCTTGGCCAATTATCGGCCTGAGTCTTTGTGCTATGCCATGCGTGAACACAACTACGGACTGCAATATTATCTTTATACCTTGGTGATAGACCGCTATTTGCGCCAGCGTTTGCCGGATTACCGATATGAGCGGGATTTTGGCGGTGTGATGTATTTGTTTGTGCGGGGTATGAACATCGGTCTGCCAGGGCTAGGGGTATATACCGATATTCCCAAGCGGGAAACATTGACCAAGTTGAGCCAAGTGTTTTTTCAGGAAACTTAAACAGACGGTTGGTCTGGCAGCAGGCGTTTCAGGCGTTTGCCCTAATCCGCCCGCAGGCATGATGAACTTAGGCGCTTAAACGACGGCTAACTTCAGCCTCTACCAAAGTGTCGTAGTGGCGTTGTAAGCTAAAGTCAGTAGGGCGTGGCGGCAGTCCAAGCAGCACTTCACTGCGTAATTGGGTAATAAAGTGCCGTTTCAAGGCCGAATCTTCCGGCAATACGCCGGATTTTCCAGGGTTTTCACCAATAGTGGCCAGCACGCTTGGGGCTTTGCCGGTAAACTTGCTAAACCAGGCGGAAGGTACAAAAACATAGGCTGCAAACAGCAGCGCCATGATAACTAAAATTTCAGGCATAATTGACTCCAAATCGATATAAAAAACGGCACATATCCGCTGCTGTGGTGTGGGTCGGCTGCGAATATCACAACAAAGCAAGCTATGTGCCATGTATGTAAGGCTAGGAAATATCCGGTGTGAGGGGGAATTTACAGATAATTTTGTCGTATAAAATGTAGTAATACTCACAAAATTAATAATGAAATAGGTGGCTCAACTTAACATTTCCTGCTTGAGGAATGCCAAATGGGCTAACATCAATCACCAGCAAATATCAGACTGAATAGATGACGTACACCCAGCCCATTTTACGGCATTTCCAGCTTTTAGCACTGATTTTTATATTAGTGCAGTTGTTTGGCTGTAGCAGCAGTAAAAAACTGTCTTTGGGGCCCGATACCCGAAGTGGTACAGCTTTGCATCACAAGGTGGTCAACGATGCCTTGCAGTTACAGGGCCAGCCTTATGTGATGGGTGGGGAATCCCCGGACGAAGGCTTTGATTGCAGTGGTTTGGTCTATTATGTCTATAACAAGCAGGGTTTAAAATTGCCGCGTGATACCTGGTCATTGGGTAATCAGTTGCCATCGGTGCAAATGGATGAACGTCAACCGGGTGATTTGGTGTTTTTCAGCATAGGTCAAAGACCGCTATCGCATGTAGGTATTTATGTGGGTGATGACCGCTTTGTGCACGCAGCCAGTAAACATCGCGGTAAAGTCATCGTGTCGGATTTAAAGGATCCCTATTGGCATCATCACTTCAGCGCGGTGCGTCGTCCACATTCCCGTTAAATCAAATTTTGGCAGGCTGATCCTAAAACCATTCTACAATGTCGGTAAGGCTTTGCCGGGTTTTTGGTCGGGCTGGTTCAACTTTACGGTAACCGAATGCAAGCAGATAGGCTACTTCCCAGCCTTGCAAATCAACACCCATTTCGGTAGCCAATACCTGCTCCACACCGGTTTTCTCAAAGCCTTCAATCGGGCATGAGTCTATGCCGATTAATGCTGCCGCTGTCATCATATTGGCCAGGGGTAAATAAGTTTGTTTACCCGCCCAGTCACTCATATAACGTTCCTGATCCAGTAAGGCAAAATCCTCACGCTGAAATTTTTCCAGAATCCGGCAACGGGCTTGGATGGCTTCTTCAGGAAATTGCTGCACTACCCGCATAAAGTTTTGTACATAGTCGCTGTCATAACGCATGTAGCGGCTCTTGCGCAGCAGCGTCACTATCACATGACTGGCAGTGGGCAGCTGTTTTTGCCCACCCCAGGTATGTTGTTTCAGTTTTTCCCGCAACTGCGGATTTTGCACCACCAAAAATTTCCAGGGTTCCAGGCCAAACGAGCAGGGCGACAATCTGGCCGTTTCCAGAATCAAATCAAAATCGGTATTAGTGATCTGGCGGCTGGCGTCAAACTCCTTGCAAGCGTGACGAAACCAGAACGCATCTAGAATTTCCTGGTGATTTATGGTCATAGTTTATTGATTATCAAAGGTTGTCGCCAACTTCTCTCTCATAGAAGAACCATTTTTTTACATGTAAGTGCTTTCTGATCGGGGTTTTAATCACCGAAACGCACAATGCTATCGAAAACAGGCACCAGACGGCAGCATATTCATTAGGATCATTGGTGGTGACATCCGAAATCCACGGGCCTATCAAATAATGAAACCCGACAAAGCGCCAGGAGCCGTAAATAAGCGGTAAATAGAACGCCGCCAGAATATATGAAAATGCATGCAGGCCCCAGTTATAGCCCAGCAGCCACTCGACTGGGCCTGACATCAGGCCATTGAGCGGCATTTGCCAGGCGATATGCCATTCTCCCGATACCGAGCAGGTATGCACTCCGCAAAACCCTTCAGTACCCGGCACACAAGTACCAGCCCAGGCAAATGGGTACATTTTGATCAGCATGGCCAGTGAACTGATGGCACACAAGGTATACACCGTGGTACGGATTTTCAATTTCACGCTTTCAGGGATGAAATACATTGCCACCATATTGACAAAAAACGGCTGAAAAGCGATGTGTAAATATCCCAATAGCGTCAATACCTGATTGTTAGGGTTGTCGCATAGATTGATATAGACATAAGTTGCGGCCTGTAATAATTCCATTAAAGCAAAATACGTTAATGGGATCCAAAGTTCTTTGGATTCGCCTTTATACGCAACGTAAACAGCCGTTGTTAAGCCTGCAGCCGCCAAAACGCCCGATGCTTCTCCGCTCCAACACATGGAATTACCCCTCTTATTCTTATAATATTTGGCCGAAGCCAAGGCTAAAAACCGCAGATTATCCCACAAAACCAGGCGGGATTTGGCCGATTTTGGCAAAACCGGCATACTCTGGGTCAATCTGTCATCCAACTGGGCAAATGTAGCCGGGGCAATTGATGTCTCGTCGCTGAATAGGGTGTTCCAGCAACGCAAAGAAAAATTAGACTAAATAAGGCTTAAGTTGTAATAATGCTCAGGCATGATGCCGGTCAATGTTTAATTCAAAGAGACAGGGATATGACAAGGAGAATAGTTTCATTTTCAGCTTAGTGTTAGCCGCCTAATGCTTCTGCACGCCAATAAACCATTTGCCTTAGCCTATCCTATTCTTGATTAATCTGGATAGGGTGAGCATGATAATTAATGCCCGCGTCACAGCGCAACATTATGTTTGGTTGATGTCTTTTATGTTCAATTTTCAGCTTGCCGCATATGTCTAAACAAATATTAAGCTCGTGGGGGCGTGTTAACCAGTATGAAGTGGAGACATTGGCGCTGACTTCACGCTTTGATGATCTTTCGGCAGCCGATGCCGGCAAAACCATGCTGCCTTATGGCAATGGCCGCAGTTATGGTGACAGTTGTCTGAATGCCGGCGGTACCGCATTGCAATGCCGTAGCCTATCCCATTTTATCGATTTTGATCCGGCTACCGGCATACTGATTTGTGAAGCCGGCGTATTATTGGCGGAAATCTTGGAGATGGTAGTGCCGCAAGGCTGGTTTTTAGCGGTGACACCCGGTACCCGTTTTGTTACGGTAGGTGGTGCTATTGCCAATGATGTGCACGGCAAAAATCATCATGTAACCGGTACTTTTGGTTGCCATGTCCGCCGTTTCGAGCTGCTGCGCAGTTCTGGCGAACATTTGCTGTGCGCGCCGGACAGCAATGCGGATTACTTTGCCGCCAGTATCGGCGGTTTGGGTTTGACAGGGGTAATCACCTGGGCCGAGCTGCAATTACGCCGTATTCGCAGTCCCTGGATAGATGCCGAGACTATCCGTTATACCAGTCTGGATGAATTTTTTGCTTTATCAGCCCAATCAGACCGCGATTATGAATATACCGTATCCTGGGTGGATTGTGCCGGTAAGGGTAAAAGCTTGGGCAGGGGCTTATTCGTGCGCGGTAATCATGCCGCAGTCAATCCAGATCAGCTCTATCGTCCCAAAACCCAGACTTTTCCGGCGGTAGCACCGGTGTCTTTGGTTAATGCTTTGACTCTGAAAGCCTTTAATACGCTGTATTATCACAAACAAATCGGCAAGGTCAGTCGGCAGATTCAACATTATCAGCCGTTTTTCTATCCCTTGGATGGGCTTTTAGAGTGGAATCGCTTGTACGGGCCGCGTGGTTTTTATCAATATCAGTGCGTATTGCCAAGCCAATATGGTCGCGCCGCTGTTGCCGAACTGTTACAGGAAATTGCCGCCAGCGGTATGGGTTCTTTTCTGGCAGTTTTGAAATTATGTGGCGATATGCAGTCGCCGGGCATGTTGTCTTTCCCTTTGCCTGGGGTCAGTTTAGCGCTGGATTTCCCCAATCGCGGTGCCGATCTGCACCGACTGTTTACCCGGCTGGATAGCATTGTCAGTACGGCTAATGGCCGGTTATATCCGGCAAAAGATGGCCGGATGCCAGGGCAATTATTTCGTAGTGGTTATCCGGGTTGGCAGGGGTTCAGTGCTTATCTGGATCCCAGGTTTTCATCGTCATTTTGGCGCAGAGTAGTTGAGGATATATGAGAAAAGTTTTAATAGTAGGTGCGGCATCGGCAATCGCTACAGCAACGGCACGGTTATGGGCGGTCTCTGGAGATTATTTGTTTCTGGTTGGCCGCAACGCTCAGAAGCTGGAAGTGCTGGCTGAGGATCTGCGGGTTAGAGGCTGTCCTAAAGTCGAAATTTATGCCCTGGATGTCAATGATTTTGCTGCGCATGGCGCCATGCTGGACGCCGCCGAACAAAGTCTGGGTGGTTTGGATACCGTACTGATTGCCCATGGCAGTTTGCCGGATCAACAGCAATGTCAGGTTTCGCTTGAGCTTACCCTCCAGGAAATCAACACCAATGCGCTCTCGGTGATCGCTTTGTTGACGCTTATAGGCAATCGCTTTGCCGAAAAGCATACCGGCACCATCGCGGTTATCTCTTCCGTGGCTGGTGATCGCGGTCGCATGAGTAATTATGTTTATGGTAGCGCCAAAGCCATGGTCAGCACTTTTAGCGCTGGTTTGCGGCAACGCTTACAAAAATCCGGGGTAACAGTATTAACCATCAAGCCTGGCTTTGTCGATACCCCAATGACGGCTGCTTTTAAAAAAGGCTTGTTATGGGCATCAGCTGATCAAGTGGCAGCAGACATCGTCACGGCCGTCAACAAAAAAACAGCTGTACTGTATACCCCGTTTTTTTGGCGCTATATCATGCTGATTATCAAAATTATTCCAGAAGCACTGTTTAAAAAGCTTTCCCTGTAATAAACGCTAAAATTTAACGGACTACCTTTAATTTTGTTGGGATGACAACTATGCCGAATAATCCAACTCAAAAGCCTGCAAAATATGACAAATTGATCATTTTGGCGGTGTTAATTGCTGCTGCTGTTGCTGTGACATTGATCAGCTTGAATACCTTAGTTAAGCCGGATGAACTTACTTGGACGCCTTGGGCGTTTTATGAATGGATGATCAATTACCAGGCGGGTTTTGTGCGGCGTGGTCTAGTGGGTGAATTGGTACAGCGTTTCTACTTCAACCATGAAGCGCAGGCCCTCAATTATTTGGCATTTTTCAGCGGCATTTTGTTTATCGGTTTTTCGATACAGCAAATTCTGATCAATCCACAAGTACGCCAAACCGCTTTATTGTATAGCTTTGCGCCCACCGGGTTTTTTTGGATAGCAGTGGCCAATGAATATTATTTTCGCAAGGAAATACTGTTCTATTTGGCAATCTTTCTGGTGTCAGCCTTATATAGAAGTTGGTACAGCCGGCGCAGTAAATGGTTGGCAATTTTAGTGTTGGGGCTGATCATATTGTTTTCCTCGGTCTTACCGTTTGTGCATGAAGCCTATCCTTTCTTTTGCGGACTGATTTTTGTATCCATCATTCAGAAAATCATTACAGCTAACTACGGTAAAGCCAAGGCAAGCTTGGCTATTCAGGTCTTTATTGCCGCTAATCTACTAATGTTCGTCTTTATGTCGATCAATAAAGGCAATGTCCTGATCAGTCAGCAAATCTGGGCTTCGCTTTCGGTTGATGCCCGCCATTTTTCAAATAATAATCAAATCAGTGGCGGTATTGCCTCTATCGGCTGGTCTTTATTGGGTGGAGTCGCTTTGCCGGTTCACGCCATATTATCCGGTATGGGCAGTTATTATCTGTTCCCTTTGCTGCTGGTGTATTTAATTACCGGTTACATTTATGCAAGTTTAGCTGAACAACCCTTGTTTGTTGCTTATACCAAACCGGTTTTTATCAGTAATTTTGTGCTGGTGTTTGTAGGATTCCTGCCCTTGTTTATGCTGGGCTGGGATTGGGGGCGATGGATAGTAGGTATCTTTGTGGTATTGTCAGCACTGATTTATTCCAACCTATTGATCGAACTACCTCAGCAAACGCTGATCGCGGTCACAGGCTTTTTGCAAAAAAGGCTAAAGGCAATATTCCTGATAGCCATTTTGTTGATCTCATTGGTTACCAAAACCCCGGAGTGCTGTATTTCCGGCAGTGGTGCTACGCTCTGGGACAATAAATTGGTTACACTACTTATTAAGACGTTAAAAAATTCAGGGCAGCATTGATCGGCACTGCCCTGAATTTCTAAGCTCGGCTTACTTGGCTTTGAACTCGTCCTGATGGTCGAGAAACCACTGATAAGTAGCGCGTAATCCGGGTTCCAAATCAATGTTAGGCTGCCAGCCCAAGGCGTTAATTTTGGTGGTATCCATCAATTTACGTGGTGTACCGTCTGGCTTGCTGCTATCCCAACTGATTGAACCGGTAAAGCCAGTCACCTTACCTATGGTTTCTGCCAGCTCTTTAATGGTTACGTCAGTACCGGTACCAACATTGAGATGGGAAAGCATGGGTTCAGTTACCGACTGATAATGCGCCTTATCAAGATTAAGTACATGTAGGCAGGCGGCAGCCATATCGTCGACATGTAAAAATTCGCGTTTGGCGTTGCCGCTGCCCCAGACACTGACAGTGGCGGCATTATCGATTTTGGCTTGATGAAATTTACGGATCAAAGCCGGTATTACATGGCTGTTTTCCAGATGAAAATTATCATTTTGACCATATAGATTGGTCGGCATTACTGATCGGTAATCGGTGCCGTATTGCCGGTTATAAGACTCACACAATTTAATACCGGCAATCTTGGCGATTGCATAAGGTTCATTGGTGGTTTCCAAAATTCCGGTTAATAAAGCCGATTCCGGCATGGGTTGCGGAGCAAATTTCGGATAAATACAGGAACTGCCCAAAAACAGTAGCTTTTGACAACCTGATTGCCAGGATTCATGGATAATATTAGCTTCCATGATCAAGTTTTGGTAAATAAACTCAGCCGGGAAGATATTATTGGCATGAATACCGCCCACCTTGGCCGCCGCTAAAATTACCAGATCAGGCTTTTCCTGCACAAAAAAGCTGCGCACCGCCTGTTGATCGGTCAAATCCAGTTGGGCGTGAGTACGTACCACAATATTAGTGTAACCGGCAGCCAATAATTGTTGATGAATAGCTGAACCGACCATCCCTCTGTGACCGGCCAGATAAATCTTTTGATTAATGTCAGTCATAATGCTTACTCTTTGCTGACGACGACGTCGTAACCCTGATTTTTTAGCAGAGCATGTTGTTGGGCTTGTTGAAGATCAGATGCCACCATTTCGGCGATCATTTCCTGTAAGGTAATCTGCGGTTCCCAGCCGAGTTTGGTTTTGGCATAACTGGGGTCGCCCAGCAAAGTTTCAACCTCGGAAGGCCTGAAATAACGTGGGTCAATAGCCACAACCACTTGGCCAACTTGGATGCCTGGCGCCTTATTTCCGGAAATAGCAGCAACATAGGCTTTTTCCTCAACGCCGAGTCCCTCCCAGCGTAAGCTGATACCCAGTTCCTGAGCAGCCATGTCTATAAATTGGCGCACCGAATATTGGATGCCGGTAGCAATCACAAAATCTTCAGGTTTTTCCTGTTGCAGCATCATCCATTGCATACGCACATAATCTTTGGCATGTCCCCAATCCCTTAAGGAGTCGACATTACCCATATATAAACACTGTTCCAGACCCAGAGCAATATTGCTTAAGCCTCGAGTGATCTTGCGGGTGACAAAGGTTTCGCCACGACGCGGCGACTCGTGGTTGAACAGGATGCCGTTGCAGGCGTACATGCCGTAGGCTTCGCGGTAGTTAACCGTAATCCAGTAAGCGTAAAGCTTGGCGACTGCGTAAGGTGAGCGCGGATAAAAAGGTGTGGTTTCCCGTTGCGGAATTTCCTGAACCAGACCATACAACTCCGAAGTCGAAGCCTGATAAAATTTGGTGGTTTTTTCCAAGCCTAAAAACCGGATGGATTCCAGCAGGCGCAAGGTACCAATGCCATCCACATCTGCAGTATACTCGGGCGATTCAAAGGAAACCGCAACATGACTCATTGCACCGAGATTGTAAACCTCAGTGGGTTTGGTTTCGCTGAGAATCCGAGTCAGGTTGGAGCTGTCAGTGAGGTCGCCATAGTGTAGGTAAAACTTGGGGTCTTTGATGTGTGGGTCTTGATAGATGTGATCAACCCTGGCAGTATTAAAAAGCGAGGCCCGCCTTTTGATGCCGTGAACCTCATAGCCTTTTTCTAATAAGAATTCAGCTAAATATGAACCGTCCTGCCCGGTTACGCCTGTAATTAATGCTACCTGCTTGCGCATATCTGATCCTAAAATAAAAACAAACTTATAAAGACAACTTGATAATTTCCTAATCTTACACCAAAAATGGCTCGTTTATATGAATTTTGACGATGCATTTCGATTCTTGGTTAAATGTTGCAACTGAGTCGGGTTACCATCCATGGTTTCGACAATCGTCAACCGCCTTCCCAATAGTGAGCCGTCATGCGGACTTGCACTTTTGAATAAGGCACTATGCTCATAAATACAGTTGCTTAGTCGCTGTGTCTATGCTGTCAGTAGGACAAACTTTCGATACAGGCTGTCCTTGTCCTCGATATTTTCGGGGTCCTTGCTGATGCAATCAACCGGGCAAACAGCGATGCATTGTGGGGTATCGTGGTGACCTACGCATTCGGTGCACTTATCGGCGGAAATAATGTAAATTTCTTCGCCTTGCGAAATAGCGCCATTTGGGCACTCAGGTTCACAAACATCACAGTTAATACATTCGTCACTGATTAACAGGGCCATTTATCGCTCCGTAGAGAATTTTTTAATTAAGCGTTCTCTGACTGAAAACGGTACAAAACTGGAGACATCACCTTTAAAGTGAGCAATCTCCCTAATCATGCTCGAGGAAATAAATTCATATTGTTCGGCTGGCGTTAAAAATACGGTTTCAATTTCCGGCGACAAGCGTCTATTCATACTCGCCAGCTGAAATTCATATTCAAAGTCGGATATGGCACGTAAGCCACGAATAATCACAGAAGCATGATGATTCTTGGCACATTCCACCAGCAGCGTGTCAAAACCAATGACTTCCACATTTTCAAAATCCATCACCACCTCATTAATCATGTCCACTCTTTCGGTGAGGGTAAACAAGGGCTTTTTGCCGTGACTGGAGGCTGCCGCCACAATTACCCGGTTGAAAAGTTTAGAGGCTCTATGGATCAGGTCAAGATGGCCATTGGTTATTGGGTCAAAAGTGCCCGGATAAATTGCCGTAATATTCATGTGCCTAAAGCTGTGCTAAAAATCTATTTTAACCGATTCGTAATAGTTACAGTACGTGATGGTTGTGTCCCTTTTACTATTCCGGGTGGAACAGCAGACTATATAAAATCGGTAAAGTGCCGCAGCAAAGCCGGTGATCTGGTTTGTTGTCCCAGATTGTTCGATTTGTCGGTCAGGTGGCGGCAACATCCTTGTTGCCTGAATTGTTAGCCTTAATGTTTTAGGATGCCAATACCTTTCAATAAATTGAGTGCTTCGTTTAATGGATAATCACGAGTGTTTTTTTCGGCATCATCATTTTCAGCACTGTCGTCATTGTCTTTATCGATAGCTTTGCTTTCGTCAGGTGCCTTGGTTTTTTCCGGATTTGCCAAATGGTGCGTCAAGTCGGCTTCTTTAATGCTCTCAAATTTGGTTTTTTCGATAGATTCCAGTTTGACGCGGGCCAGTTTGACATCCGGTTCTATACCTTCAGCCTGAATTGATCGGCCGGATGGGGTGAAATAGCGCGCGGTGGTAAGTTTAATGGCGGCACCATTACTGGTAGGCAGAATGGTTTGTACCGAGCCTTTACCAAAGGATTTTTCGCCCATGATGATTGCGCGTTTATGATCTTGCAAGGCGCCGGCCACAATTTCTGAAGCTGATGCAGAACCGCCGTTGATCAAAACCACAATAGGTGCACCGGCAATAACATCATCAGGAGAGGCATTAAAACGCATTTCCGAATTTTTAATCCGGCCCTCGGTAAACACAATCAGTCCAGATTCAAGGAATGCGTCGCTGACATCGACAGCAGCATTTAACACGCCGCCCGGATTGTTGCGTAAATCCAGTACCACGCCTTTTAACGGACCTTCATTTTCTTTTTTCAAATCATTCACCGCATCAATCAAACCCTGACCGGTGCCGGATTGGAAGCTGCTGATCCGCAAATAGCCATAATTTTTTTCCAGCAGACGATGTTTGACGCTTTTAACTTTAATAATATCGCGGGTAATGGCGAATTTTAACGGTGCTTCGGCGCCCTCGCGCACTACTGTCAACACAATTTCGCTACCCGGTTCGCCGCGCATGGTTTTTACGGCATCAGCCAGAGACATGCCTTTGACCGGTTTGTCATCTAAACGGACAATCAAATCGCCGGCTTTAATACCGGCACGCTGAGCTGGAGTATCGTCTATCGGTGAAACTACTTTAACAAAGCCGTTTTCCATGCCGACTTCAATACCCAAACCACCAAATTGGCCGGTGGTACCTTCCTGTAATTCTTTGTATTCTTCACTGCCCAGATAGGCTGAGTGTGGATCCAGCCCGGACAACATGCCGCGGATAGCGTCTTCCAGGAGTTTTTTGTCAGAAACGGGTTCTACGTAATCTTGCTTGATTCGGCCAAAAATTTCAGTAAAGTTGCGTAATTCATCAAACGGTAAGGTCTGCAGTTCTTCGGCTTTTGCTGGGGGCGTGTCTTTTTCTGCCAGCACGCTGCTGCATAAGCTTAGGGTTGCCCCAGAAATAATCCCGATCAGTAAAATTAAAATGTTTCTGTGTTTTTGCATGTGTTTTAAAACTCCAACGACCTGTTTGCTATAAAAATTCAACCTTTCCCGGACTTTTTGCACCAAAGTTCTGGATTAACCGGTTTGCCGTTTATCCTGATGCCAAAATAAAGTGCAGCATCTGAACGTCCCCCGCTACGGCCTACCGAAGCCACAACTTCTCCGGCTTTAACGTGTTGTCCAATGCTTTTGTGCAAACTTTGATTGTATGCGTATAGGCTCATATGACCCTTATCGTGTTCAACAATCAGCATTAGACCATAACCGCGCAACCAATCGGCAAATACGATACGTCCCGCAGCAATGGTATGAATATCTGCACCCTCTTTTGCACTAATCACAGTGCCATCCCAGGTTGTTTCAAAACGGCGCTGGCCGAATCGCTCACTAATTACACCTGGTACCGGCCAGGGTAGCTTGCCTTGCAGAGCGGAGAAAGCCTTGTCACCAGAATTTTCTTTGTCAATAGCTTGCAGAACTTCTGTTGATTCCTGATGCGCCGGGAGTTGTTGAGGACTCTTTTCCACGGTAGATGGGGGTTCATGGCTAGCATTATCATCAGTTTTTGGTAATGACGCCAGCAGCGCCTCTAATTTTTTCTGGTTCTGCACCAGTCTGTCCATTTCCTGGTTTTTTAACCGATAATCATTATTGGTTTGCGCCAGTAGTTTTTCGCGTTGAATTTTCAGTAATTGCAAGGTATCAGTTTCATGCTGTTTTTTTTGCAAGCTGCTCTGCAACTGTTCCGTATCGCTGTGTAATTGGCTCTCCAGCTCGCGCAGGGCGCTAAAGTCCTGCTCTATGACCAACAGCTTTTCTAAGCGGGCTTTACTGATATAGTCATGGTAAACCAGCATGCGGCCAGATAGTCCGGGGTCATGCTGGTTAAACAGCAGTTTTAAACCCTCCTGATTACCTATGGCATAAGCTGATTTGATCAAGCCCTCCAAGCTGTGCTGTTGTGCTTGAATATTGTGCTGGGCGCTGGAAATCTTGCTGCGGGTTTCTTGTAAATGGGCTTCTTGTCGGCTGATATCAGCTTTAATATCTATCAAGGCATTGACCATTTCGCCGTATTGTTTTTCCAGCTTTTTTAATTGTTCAAGCTGGGCTGTTTTTTCCGCAGCCAGATTTTTCAGCTCCGAATCGACTTGCTGCACCTTAGATTGCACAGCATTTAATTCTCTGGATTTTTCGGAAATAGCCGTGGCCGCAGCGCAACGGCTAATCCCCAAAATCAGCAGCAAGCCGAGAGCGGGTTTCATGCCGCTTAAACTAGCGCCCGTTTAATCATTTCAACGGGCTGGCAAATGCCAAATGTTGAGGACGCAGCAATGGCATTATGGTTTTGTTCCGTACCTGGGCCAAAGTCGCTAAGTATCAGCATCAGCAGGATTTTGGGCCGATTTGCCATTTGTAAGCTCCAAACATTTAGTTTTTGCAAATGTTCCACGAAAGCGTCAGTAGATCACAAACCGATTGGCTTACCAATTTTGATTTGGTGGCTGATGCAGGTTTAGGTATTGACAATAAAGCGTAGTCTGTTAGATTGACCGAGCTAACGATGTATAATTACTACTCAATTTACGATTGCAACATTATACCAGCACGCTTAGTCTGGCGTGATGTGAAATAAGCCCTTAGTGCGGCAATAATTGTTATTATTCTTAATATATGAATTCAACCGACAGTCACATCCTATACGAAGATTCCGATATCAATCGTGCCGCTTGGTGCTTAAAAGCCATGTCTCACCCGTTGCGCTTAAAGATACTATGCGTACTTGGCAGTAACTCTATCAGTGTGCAGGATATCGTTGAAAAAGTCGGTACCAGTCAAAGCAATATTTCTCAACATCTGGCAATTATGCGTGACAAAGGTATTCTCGACTTCAAGAAAGAAGCCAATCGCGTTTACTATTACATTGACGATGAACGAGTGATTCATCTTATCCAAATGATGCGCGGCGTGTTTTGCACCAGTTTGCCCCTTTAATCTAATAAACTATTTATCCCCTACTGATGGACCAATATATCGAATTTGCCACCAACCACTATTTGCTGGTTTTTGCCTTGGTTTGCGTTATCTTTTTGCTGCTGCAAGAGTTTTTGGGCAATGCCTTCAATAAATATGAAAGCATTTCGCCATTGATCGCCGTGACCAAAATGAACGACGAAAACAGTCTGATTGTGGATGTCCGGGATCCGCAAGAGTTTATAAAAAGTCATATTGAAGATGCCCAAAATATCCCCTTAGCCAAGCTTGAAGAGCAATTGCCCAAGCTTGGTAAACATAAAAGCCATCCTCTGATTGTGGTTTGCCAAACTGGAGCTCGTTCTGCAACAGCAAGTAAAACCTTATCGAAAGCCGGTTTTGAACAGGTGTTTAACATGGCTGGTGGTATGCAGTCATGGGAAGACAATAAACTGCCCATTAAAAACAGCAGTAAAAATAAAGAATAAATTTTACCATCAGGAGTTTGACTATGTCAGAAGCAAACGGAGCAGCCGAAAAGCAATTCGCTATCCAAAAGATCTATACCAAAGATCTCTCATTCGAAACACCCAATGCGCCGAAAATTTTTACCCAAAAATGGGAGCCGGCCGTCGATTTTAATTTGGCTACTCAAGTCGAACCATTGGAGAATGGCGTTTTTGAGGTGGTGTTGACCATCACCGTTACAGTAAAAATTGAGGAAAATATCGCTTATCTGGTTGAAGTAAAACAGGCGGGTATTTTCTTGGTTAATGGATTTAACGAGCAGGAAATTGGCCCGATGCTGGGAAGTTTTTGCCCTAACATTCTGTTTCCCTATGCCCGTGAAGTGGTGTCGGATTTGGTTAATAAAGGTGGTTTTCCGCAGTTGATATTGGCGCCAGTCAATTTTGATGCCTTGTATGTCCAACATATCCAACAGTCTCAGTCAGCGCCTGAAGCCAAGACATTAAATTAAGTTTAATGTCCGCTATCAGTATTCTGGGTGCCGGTTCCTGGGGCACCGCGTTGGCCTTACTTGCAGCCAGAAATGGTTACGATACACTGTTATGGGGCCATAATCGGCAGCATATCGCCAACTTGGCGAGTGAGAGGATCAACCAACGGTACCTGCCGGGGTTTCACTTTCCAGAAAATCTCAGTGTCAGCGCAGATTTACAGGCAGCAGTTGTGGCCAGTGATCTGTTGCTGATCAGCGTGCCCAGCCATGCTTTTAAAAGTACTTTGCTGCAAATCAAACCATTTCTGCATCAAAATCTGAAAATTGCCTGGGCCAGCAAAGGGTTTAATCCTGAGGACGGTTTGTTGCTTAGTCAGGTTGTGGTTAATGTGTTGGGGGCCGATGTCAAAACTGCCGTGTTGGCAGGCCCTACTTTTGCCGGAGAGGTCGCTGCTGATTTGCCAACTGCTGTGACAATAGCCTCTACTTCAGAAGACTTAACAAGTCAGCTCACCCAGGTCCTACATAATCAGCACTTTCGGACTTACACCAGTACCGATATGGTTGGAGTACAGGTTGGCGGGGCTTGTAAAAATGTGTTGGCTATAGCTGCCGGGATAGCAGATGGTCTCGGTTTTGGTGCCAATACCAGAGCGGCATTGATCACTCGTGGCTTAAGCGAAATTATGCGCATCGGGCATAAGTTGGGTGGCCGGCAAGACACCTTTATGGGCTTGACCGGACTGGGCGATTTGATATTGACCTGTACCGACAATCAATCCAGAAATCGGCGTTTTGGTCTGGCATTAGGCCAAGGTAAAAGTTGGCAGCAGGCGGTTGCCGAAATTAATCAAGAAGTTGAAGGCATATCGGCTGCTCAGGAAGCTTATGGTTTGTCACAGAAGTACCATGTTGAAATGCCGATTACTGAGCAGGTTTACAATGTCCTGTTTAACCAATTGGCGCCCAAGCAGGCGGTCAATAATCTGTTGGCGCGGCATCAAAAATCCGAAATTTAGTTTGGCTCACATTCTAAGCCGATAGCTGTTCCGGTCAATACTGATTGACCAAGCCGTAATGAGCCGCTTGGTTCAGATAATTTGCTAAACCTGAATTACCCGAATCCACAGAGTCGGGAGTGAGTGATTTGCTGGCCAAATTACCTGTTTCAGGATTAAATCTTGGCCCGATTAGGTGCATTTAATACAGCTCAACCCCTCAATATATTAGAAAATTATTATTTTATAATATTCTTGTTTATATTTTACATCAATTAAACCAATTAACTTCATGATTAAGATGGGAATTATTTTTAAGTCCTGTCTTCGTTTGTCTAGGCATGAAAATAAAACGTAAGTCATTGTAGAAAAAGAAAGAATTTAATCTAAACAGCTCTTGACTCAGAGCGGTTAGAAAATTATAGTGGTATCAAATTGAGGAAATGTGGTGATTTTTGGTTTTTTTTGGGGCGCTGTTTTGTTTAGAGGCATAAATACTATCAGTCTGGATGCAAAAGGTCGAATAGCGATCCCCACGCGCTATCGCGATGAATTGCAAGATAGCTGTGAACGCCAACTAATAGTAACAATAGCCGTGAATGAAAGAAGCATAGGCGAGCCCGGTTGCTTATGGCTCTATCCCCTGCCTGAATGGGAGCAGGTGGAGCAAACCATCAGCAAATTATCAAACTTGAACAAAATGAGTATCAGGCTGAAGCGCTTTCTGATCGGAAATGCCACTGAATGTGAAATGGATAACCAGGGCCGCTTAATGTTACCGGATAAACTACGTGAATTTGCCAAAATCAAGCAGGATAAGCAGGTGCTTTTAGTCGGACAATTAACAAAATTTGAAATTTGGAACGAAGCCGCATGGCAGGCAAAAGAGCAGGAATGGCTGGACGGCAGTGATAACGAAGGGCTCGAGGAATTGGGCTCCTTGTCATTTTGACAGCCATGTTAGTTCACCAGAGTGTTTTATATCAAGAAGCATTGGCACAACTCAATATTAAGGCTGACGGCATTTATGTAGATTGCACCTTTGGTCGGGGTGGGCACAGTGGCGGTATCTTGGAGCAGTTGGGTCCATCCGGTTGCTTGCTGGCGCTTGATAGAGACTTGGCGGCGATTACCAGTTCGGAAGCCAGCCAATTGCTGGCCGATAATCGTTTTGTTTTACATCATGGCTGCTTTTCGGATTTTACCGTATTGCTTGGTCAATACGGTTATTCAGGAAAAGTCAATGGTGTCTTGATGGATTTAGGGGTTTCTTCTCCGCAGTTGGATAGCGCCGAACGAGGCTTCAGTTTTTTGAGAGATGGCGAACTCGATATGCGTATGGATACCAGCAATGGTATTCCAGCCTATCAATATTTACAGCAAGTTGATGAGCAAAGCTTGGCAAAAGTGATTTTTGAATACGGCGAAGAGCGGTTTGCCAGACGCATAGCTCATGCCATTGTCACACAGCGGCAAATACAACCGATTCAAACCACTTTGCAGTTGGCAAAGCTAATTGAAAATTGTGTGCCGTTTCGCGATAAGCACAAACATCCGGCCACTCGAACTTTCCAAGCTATCAGAATAGAAGTAAATCAGGAACTTGAGCAAATCAAACTCGGTCTGCGCCAAGCTGTTGATAGTTTGGCTCCAGGTGGGCGCTTGGTCGTGATTGCCTTTCATTCTCTGGAAGATCGGATCGTCAAACGCTATATCAGGGATGAATCCGGGCTGAAAACTAACCCGGGCCGATTACCGATCAAACAGCATGAGCTTGAGCAGGGCAGGTTGAAAAAAATCGGCAAGTCGATTCGCGCCAGCCAACAGGAAGTACAGCAAAATCCTCGGGCGCGTAGTGCAGTGATGCGGGTAGCGGAGAAACTTTAATGCTTATAGCCAGAAATGTGTTGCTGACCCTATTGATCATCATGTTGATGCTTTCAGCAATTGCGGTGATATACAGCAAATACCAGTCACGTCACCTGTTTATACAAATACAGGACAAGGAAAAAGCACTGGACGATTACGAGGTGGAATGGGGGCAGTTACAACTGGAGTTGACCACACTCACCGAAGAAAATCGTATAGAAATTGAGGCAAGAAACCGTTTACTACTGACTTTACCGGCACAAAACAAAATTATTTATATAAAACCCTGAGATGAAAATTGATCCAACCATCAGAACTTCAAGATATGCAACCGGCGATTTTGTCGTCAGGCGTAGACTGTTGCAATATTCGATGGTCGTGGCAATGCTGGTACTGGTGGGGCGTGCCGTCTATTTACAAATATTCAGCAAAGAGTTTTTACAAGATAAAGGCGACAGTCAATATCTGGAAGTAGTCCCGGTTTCAGCTTATCGGGGCCAGATTCGGGATAGAAATGGGGAACCGTTAGCCATCAGTGCGCCGGTGCAATCCATTTGGATTAATGCTCGTCAGTTAAAAGACAGCGAGCAAGCCAAGATAGATGAAATGGGCCGGATTCTATCCATTCCGGAAAAAGATTTGCACAGCCTGTTAAAAAAGCAGGAGAAAAAGCGGTTTTTTTATCTGAAGCGACAAATCATCCCGGCACTGGCTGAAAAAGTTAAAGCCCTGGGTATTGCCGGGGTTTATGCGCAAAGAGAATTCAAGCGTTATTATCCGGCAGGTGCCGTGTCTGCCCACTTGCTAGGCTTCACCAATGTTGACGATGTAGGACTGGAAGGTCTTGAACATGGGTATGAATCAATTTTACGCGGCAAAATTGGCAGAAAGCAGGTTATCAAAGACGGTAAAAGCCAAATTATTGAAGATGTGGAAAATATAGCGGAAGCAGAAGCCGGCAGAGATTTGGTCTTGACCATTGATGAACGTATTCAATATCTGGCTTACCGGGAATTGCAAAATGCCGTGATCCAAAATAAAGCCCATTCTGCATCCTTAGTGGTGCTGGATGCCAAAAATGGTGATGTGCTGGCTTCAGTCAGTCAACCGTCCTTCAATCCAAATAATCGCAAAGAATTAAATAGTTCTCAGTATCACCGGAATCGGGCCATGGTAGACAGTTTCGAGCCGGGTTCTACCGTTAAACCCTTTGTGGTGGCTGCGGCATTGGATGGCGGTTATATCGATCCAAATATTCTGATAGAAACCCATGGCATTTACCATCTTGGCCGTAATGTGGTCAAAGATGTACATAACTACGGTACTCTGGATTTGACCCATGTATTGCAGAAATCCAGCAATATCGCAGTGACGCAGATTGCCATGACCATGGAGCCCAAAGATTTCTGGGATATCTACAGCAAACTTGGTTTTGGTACTTCAGCCGGCATTGGTTTTCCCGGCGAAGCCAGTGGTTCGCTACTGGATTATCAAAGTTGGCACGAGTTTGATCAGGCCACCTTATCGTTTGGTTACGGGGTATCCACTTCAATTTTACAGCTGGCCAGAGCCTACACCGCGCTGGCGGACGATGGCATAGTGCATTCGGTTACCTTACTTAAACGCGATGAAGATCCGGATGCCAAGCGGGTTTTTAAAGCCGAAACGGCCAGAAAAGTCCGGGAAATGTTGGAGCAAGTGATAAGCAAAGAAGGTACAGCTTATCTGGCCAGAGTTGAGGGTTACCGAGTGGCCGGCAAAACCGGAACAGTTAAAAAAGCCACAAAAGGCGGATATACCGAAGACAAATATCTATCGGTATTTGTTGGCATGGCTCCAGCCAGTAATCCGCGTTTCATCATAGCCATTGTCGTGGATGAGCCGACCTCAGGCCAGTATTACGGTGGTCAGGTTGCTGCACCAGCATTCGCCAAAGTGATGGCAGGAGCCTTACGGGTTTATGGTGTTGAGCCGGATGGTGTGGATAACATGCATGTATTATTAAGCAAACGATGAAATTATCTAACTTACTCAAAGATATAGCCAAAACAGTCGTTGATGTGGATGTCAAAGGCTTGAGCCTGGATAGTCGAAACATGGCCAATGCCAATGTATTTTTTGCCCTGCATGGTGCGAAGCGGCATGGCATTGAATATGCGGAGCTTGCCATAGCGAATGGCGCAAATGCAATTGTCTATGATCCAGCCGGTATCGAGCGACTGCCCGAGTTTGCTACAGATATAGTTGTGTTGGCCGTAGCCGGATTGAATCAGCATTTAGGCGTAATCGCGGCCAGATTTTACAACTATCCCGCCGATAAATTGGCAGTGATCGGCATTACCGGCACCAATGGTAAAACCACTTGTAGCCAGTTAATCGCCCAGGCACTGCCGGACTGCGCTCTGATAGGCACTTTAGGCTGGGGCGATAGCGAGCATTTGGTGCCGACTGTCAATACCACGCCAGATGCTTTAGCCATCCAGAAAATATTGCATGGTTTTGTGCTGCAGCATAAACAGGCAGTGGCGATGGAAGTGTCCTCGCATGGCCTGCAGCAAGGACGAGTCAACGGCGTTCATTTTAAAGGTGCAGTGTTTACTAATATCACTCGAGATCATCTGGACTACCATCAAAGCATGGACGAATATTTACGGGCAAAGCTGGGCTTATTTACCAAGCCGGATCTGGAGTTTGTCGTCATCAATCTTGATGATCCCAAAAGTGATGTGGTTTTGGCGCATGTGCCGGATCAAGTCAAATGCTGGACGCATAGCCGCAGTGGCCGGGTTTGGGCTGGTGCAGAAAACATAATCGCTGACCACATCAACTATAGCCAGGCAGGTATAAGCTTTCATATTACTTGGCGTACCGAGACAGTTAAAGCGTTTACTCCCTTGGTGGGCAGTTTCAATCTGGAAAATGTGCTGGCTGTGATCGGGGTATTGCTGGCTATGGATGTACCTTTTTCGGCAGCGGTGGCGCGTGCGGCAAAATTTAAAGCCATAGCCGGGCGTATGGAAAAGTTCGGTGGAGTGAATAAACCCAGCGTATTTGTTGATTATGCTCATACACCCGATGCATTGGAAAAAGTTTTGCAAGTGGTTAAAAACCAAGGGCAACTCTGGCTGGTATTCGGCTGTGGCGGTAATCGCGACCAAGGAAAACGCGCAGAAATGGGTCGGATAGCCGCAGCTTTAGCCGATCAAGTGATATTAACCGATGATAATCCGCGCCATGAATCACCGGCAGATATTGTCAAAGACATTCTGGCAGGTTGCCAAAGCGCTAAAACCAGAGTGATACACAATAGGGAGTCAGCGATACGTACCGCCATACTCGCCGCCGCCAAAACTGACAGTGTTGTGGTCGCCGGTAAAGGTCATGAACAATATCAGGAAATCAATGGTGAAAAATTGCCGTTCAGCGATCAGGATATTGTCAAGCAGACATTAGCCGCATGGGAGTCTGCGGCATGAACTTAGCTCTTAATGACATAGCTACAGCCGTTTCCGGGCAATTATTGGGAGCAAATTTCAGTGTAGCCGGAGTCAGCATAGACACCCGTAGCCTACAGCCTGGCCAACTGTATATAGCTCTGTCAGGCCAAAACTTTGATGGTCATGCCTTTATTGAACAAGCTGAACAGGCGGGTGCCGCTGCAGTGTTGGTTGAACATCAAGGCGCTACCCATTTACCGCAGATTATCGTCAACGATAGCCGACGGGCTTTGGCAGAACTGGCCGGATATTGGCGCAATAGTCTATCGCTAAAACTGGCCGGCGTGACCGGCAGTAATGGCAAAACCACCGTCAAGGAAATGATAGCCGCCATTTTAGGCACCCAGGGAGAAACCTTATATACCCAGGGTAATTTGAACAACGAAATTGGCGTACCGTTAACCTTGTTAAGGCTAACTGAAAAGCATCGCTTTGCAGTAATTGAAATGGGTGCCAATCATCTCGGCGAAATCGCCTATACCAGTCATTACGCCCAAGCTGATGTCAGTGTCATTACCAATGTTGGTCCGGCCCATATCGAGGGGTTTGGCAGTGTGCAGGGTGTGGCGCGGGCCAAGGCCGAAATCATAGAAAACCTTCCTCAACATGGCGTAGCCGTGTTGAATCGGGACGATGAGTATTTTGAATTTTGGTTGGATTTAGCCGGTAACCGCAAGATCTGTAGTTTTGGTTTGCATGAACAGGCTGATATTCGCGCCCGGAATATTGAGACAGCTTTAACTAGCCAGGGCTTTCAAACCAGTTTTGAGTTGCAGGCCGGTAGTGACACAGTCTCCATAAATCTGCATCTGGCTGGTGAGCATAATGTCAGAAATGCACTGGCTGCTGCTGCAGTGGCGCGCCAATTTCAAGTCAGTTTGGCAGACATCAAGTCAGGATTGGAGAGTTTAAGGCCTGTTACTGGCCGGATGCAGCCGCTGATAGGCCGCAAAGGCAACATCATTATAGATGATACCTATAATGCTAATCCTGCTTCATTAAAAGCCGCATTGGCTGCCCTGGATAGCGGCGCACAAAACTGGCTGATACTAGGTGCATTTGCAGAGTTGGGTGAAGACAGTGCACACATTCACCAGCAAATGGGTGAAATGATCAAAACCATGTCGGTGCAACGCTTATTCGCGGTAGGCGAGGCGACGAAACAAACTGTCGCGGCTTTTGGTAAGGGAGCCCGATTTTTTGAAACTCAGGCCCAACTGATTGCTGCCGTCAATCAGGAAATCAAGGGCAAGGAAATATTATTAGTGAAAGGTTCAAGGTCACAAAAAATGGAAAACGTCGTGGCATCCATGGTCGATAATTTTAGAGCAGCATAATGTTACTTTTACTTGTAGATTATTTATCAAATATAGATTCTGGTTTCAGAGTCTTACATTACCTGACATTTCGTACCATTTTGGGGGTGTTAACCGCATTAGGTATTTCGCTCTTGATTGGTCCGGTGATGATCAGAAAACTGGCCAGCAACAAAATCGGTCAGAGCGTACGCCAAGATGGTCCGCAAAGTCATTATTCAAAATCCGGTACTCCTACCATGGGCGGTACCATGATCCTGTTTTCTGTAGCCATTAGTACCTTGTTGTGCGCTGATTTGGGTAATCGATATATTTGGGTGGTGTTGTTGGTGACATTAGCTCACGGCATTATCGGTTTTATTGATGACTACAAAAAAGTCATGCTGGGGAATAGTGATGGCCTCTCGGCAAGAAGCAAGCTGTTTTGGCAGTCTGTGGTGGCCTTGGCAGCGGCAATATATCTGTTCAACAGTGCTCAAGTACCGGCTGAAACCCGTTTTATCGTGCCGTTTTTCAAGAATATCACCTTAAATTTAGGTTGGGGCTATGTGGTAATGACCTATCTGGTCATTGTCGGATCCAGCAATGCCGTGAATCTTACCGATGGACTGGATGGCTTGGCCATTATGCCCACAGTGATGATAGCTGCCGCTTTAGGTTTTTTTGCTTATCTGTCGGGACATATTAATTTTTCCCAATATCTGGCGATACCCCATATACCCAAGGCCGGCGAATTGGTGGTGTTTTGCGGGGCGCTGGTGGGATCAGGTTTAGGTTTTCTCTGGTTCAACGCTTATCCGGCTATGGTATTCATGGGCGATGTTGGTGCCTTGGCTTTGGGTGCGGCGCTGGGTACAGTTGCAGTGTTGGTTAGACAGGAAGTGGTGCTGGTCATTATGGGTGGTATTTTTGTGATGGAAACCATCTCGGTCATCATTCAGGTTGCTTCCTATAAAACGCGTAAAAAGCGGGTGTTCCTAATGGCACCTATTCATCATCATTTCGAACTCAAAGGTTGGCCGGAACCGCGCATTATTGTCAGGTTCTGGATTATCTCGGTCATTTTGGTTCTGATCGGTCTGGCAACATTGAAGCTGAGATAAGTATGAGTAGCGAGCATCTTTTAGCAGCATTAGAACAACACTTCAAACTAAGGCCGGCCGAGGCCAGATTGCTGATTGTCGGTCTGGGCGCTACCGGGTTTTCTGCTGCACAGTTTTTACAGAAAACCCCTATTAAATTTGCCGTGATCGACAGTCGCCGTAATCCCCCGCTAATCGATACCCTGCGCGAACAAATGCCTGATGTTCCGGTATTTTTAGGAGGATTTGACCAATCCGCTTTTGAGGTGGCCACCCATATGCTGATTAGTCCGGGGGTGTCGCTCAATGAAACGGCAATTAATAAAGCCATGTTGGCTGGGGTCACGGTATTAAGCGATATCGATTTATTCGCCTGCGCAACAGATAAACCCATTATTGCCATTACCGGGTCCAACGGTAAAAGCACTGTCACCACCATGCTGGGTGATATGGCAAATGCGGCCGGAGTTAAGACCGCAATTGGCGGCAATCTAGGTACCCCGGCACTGGAGTTATTACAACAGCATGCCGATTTGTATGTTCTGGAGTTATCCAGTTTTCAATTGGAAAGGACTACAGCGTTAAATGCAAAAGCAGCCACAGTGCTAAATCTTAGTCCCGATCATCTCGACCGGCATGAGGGTATGGTTGGTTATGCCAAGGAAAAGCAACGTATTTTTCGCGGTAACGGGGCCATGATTCTCAATGCCGATGATGAGCAGGTCTTAACTATGCGGGATGAGCAACGTAAATGTATTACATTTTCCACCCAGCATCCGGCAGATTTTTATTTACAGTGTGGAGAAACAGATTATCTGCAATTTGGTGAGCAAACCCTGATGCGGGCAGATGAGTTAAGGCTGGAGGGTACGCATAATATTGCTAACGCTCTGGCAGCGATTGCTCTTGGCTATGCAGTTGGTCTCGATATCAAGGCCATGTGTAATGCCCTGAAACGTTTCAAAGGATTGCCGCATCGTATGCAAAAGGTGGCTGAGTCCGTTGCCGGCGTGGTCTGGGTCAACGATTCCAAGGCTACCAATATCGGCGCTTGTATCGCAGCGTTACAGGGTTATCAGCGTAAAGTCATTCTAATAGCCGGTGGCGATGGTAAAGGTGCCGATATGCGCGAACTTGCGCCTGCCGTTCAAGCCAAAACCAAGACTGTGATTCTAATGGGCAAGGATGCCGAATTAATCGCACAGGCCTTGGCTGATTGCGTACCGATATTTTTTGCCGCCAATATGAAAGAAGCGGTAAAAATTGCTCAAAATCAGGCAAAAACCGGTGATGTGGTGCTGTTATCCCCGGCATGCGCCAGCTTAGATCAATATAAAAGTTATCTGGATAGGGGCAACAAATTTGTCGAAGCTGTTATGGAGCAGGTGCCATGTTAAGCCCCAGTTCAAAACCGCTCAGAACCACAAAACGCCAGCATATCGATCAACCTTTAATAATAGCCTGCTTCAGTTTACTGGCTATCGGTTTTCTGATGGTGACCTCAGCATCGGTACATCTAGGTGTAAAAATGGGTAATGACATTTCCCATTATCCGTTCAAACAGTTAATGCACATTGTGATTGGTTTGGTATTTGCTGTCGGAATCATGCAAATATCCATGCGGACCTGGGAGCAAAAGGGCCAGCAGCTGTTCATAATCGGGATACTGTTGCTGTTAATAGTGTTGATTCCGGGTATTGGCGTCAAAGTCAATGGCAGTACCCGCTGGTTGTCTCTGCTGGGTTTACGGATTCAGGTATCGGAAGTCGTCAAATTCATCTCAGTTATCTATATCGCCGGCTATATAACCCGGCATTCCGCCTACGTAAGACAATCAGATTTTGCTTTGCTGAAGCCCCTTTCCCTGTTCTCCATTGCCTGCATATTATTGCTCAAGGAACCGGACCTGGGTTCCGTTGTGGTGATTTTGATTATAGCCATGGGCATGATGTTTTTGGGTGGCGCCAGACTACGCCAGTTTATCTGGCTGATGGTTCTTATGGCGGTTGTATTGGCCTTTCTAATCTATCTGGAACCTTATCGTTTAGCTAGGGTGAGCAGTTTCAGAAATCCCTGGGAAGATGCCAGAAACTCAGGATTTCAGCTGACTCAGGCTTTGATTGCGTTTGGGCGCGGCGAATTTTTTGGGGTGGGTTTAGGTAATGGCCTGCAGAAACTGTTTTATTTGCCCGAAGCTCATACTGATTTCCTATTCTCGGTATTGGGAGAAGAATTAGGCTTAGTTGGAGTAATGGTTACCATCGGCCTGTTTACCACCTTATTTGCCCGGGCATTTGTGATAGGCGAGCAAGCCGAAAAAATCGGCGATCGCTTTTCTGCGCTGGTAGCTTATGGCTTGGCAATCTGGTTTGGTTTTCAGGCCTTTGTGAACATGGGTGTCAATATGGGTTTGTTGCCCACCAAAGGCTTGACGCTGCCTTTAATGAGTTATGGTGGCGGCAGCATGATAGTCATGTGCGGTTCTCTGGCAGTATTGTTCAGAATTCATTATGAAGTCATTGAACATTATAAAAGCCATACCAAGGAGAGGCACTGATGAGTGGACGTATCATTATCATGGCCGGCGGTACCGGTGGGCATGTATTTCCGGCCTTAGCTGTTGCTGATGAAATGCGGACACAAGGCTGGCAAGTCAGCTGGTTAGGTACACGCAAAGGTTTGGAAAGCCGGGTCGTGCCGGCCCATGGCTTGGACATAGACTGGTTGACAGTAGATGGTATCCGCGGCAAAGGATTGGTTTCCAAATTATTGGCAGGCTTGCGCTTAATCCAGGCTTGCTTGCAGGCCTGGAAAATATTGCGCCGGCGTCAGCCCGATGTTGTGCTGGGTATGGGTGGATTTGTGGCAGCTCCGGGCGGCTTGATAGCAAAATTGTTGGGCATTCCCGTGATCATACACGAACAGAACCGTGTGCCGGGCACAACTAATCGTTTGCTGGTCAAACTGGCGGCCAGTAAAGTGCTGGAGGCATTTCCAAACAGCTTTCCACTAACAGTCAAAGCCATTTGTACCGGCAATCCCCTGCGGAAAGCCTTCATGACCTTACCGCAAAAAACGGTTTGGCATCCCGAGATCGGTCGCGCCTTCAGAATATTGATCGTTGGCGGTAGTCAGGGAGCCAAGGTTTTAAACGATAAGCTGCCGCAAGCCCTGGCCACATTGCCGAATATCGAAGTTAAGCACCAAACTGGGGCGGCAATGCAGGCTGAAGTCACTGCACACTATCAAGAGTTGGCCGTTGCCGCTGAAGTCAGCGCATTTATAGATGATATGGTTGAGGTCTATCAATGGGCGGATTTAATCATTTGTCGAGCCGGAGCCATGACGGTCAGTGAAGTAGCGGCTTGCGGACTGCCGGCCATATTTGTGCCCTTAATAAATGCCATAGACGATCATCAAACCGCCAATGCCCGCTATTTAACAGCGGCAGGCGCGGCTTTGTTGTTACCGCAACCGGAACTAAATGTCGAAAATTTGCGTAAAGCCATCAATCAAGTAATGAACTCTCTTAATACCATGAGCCAGGCCGCAAGCAATAGCGCCAGATACGATGCCACTCAGGCCGTCGTTAATTTTTGCGTAGCAGAGGCGGCCATATGAACCGGCCCAATTTTCAAGTACCCAGCCAGGCCTTGGGCGATATAGAAAAAATTCACTTTGTCGGTATCGGCGGCAGTGGCATGAGCGGCATAGCCGAAGTATTGTCTAATCTGGGCTATAAAGTCTCCGGATCGGATATCAAAGAGTCTGCCACGACTCAGCGATTAACTGAAATGGGGGTAAAAGTCTATTTCGATCATAGCGCCACAAATGTCTTCGATGTTGATGTCGTGGTTACTTCCAGTGCCATTGATCATAGTAACCCTGAAATAACCACAGCTTACGAAAACCGAATTCCAGTGATTCCCCGGGCGGAAATGTTGGCCGAATTAATGCGATTCAGATTTGGTATTGCGGTGGCCGGTACTCACGGCAAAACCACTACTACCAGTCTCACCACCATGATGCTGGCCGAAGGCGGTCTGGATCCAACCTTTGTTATCGGTGGACGTCTAAATAGTGCCGGCAGCAACGCCAAGCTGGGCTTAGGTAAATATCTGGTGGCGGAAGCAGACGAAAGCGATGCATCATTTCTGTATTTGCAGCCCATGATCGCCGTGGTTACCAATATAGACCAGGATCATATGGAAACCTATGGCGGTAGTTACAATCGCCTGAAAGACACATTTACCAAATTTCTGCATCAGATACCATTTTATGGCCTGGCAGTCTTGTGCAGTGACGATGCCGGAGTTCGGGACATCCTGCCGGAAATGTCCAAGCCGGTAAAAACCTATGGTGTCAATGATGATGCTGATGTGCGCGCCATTAACATCAAGCAGGATGGCTTGCGTACTCATTTCACCGTCCTGCGCTGGGCTAAGCTAACACCCTTACAAGTAACCCTCAACTTGCCCGGTTGGCATAATATGCTCAATGCTCTGGCGGCGATTACCGTGGCCACTACTTTGGGGGTTGATGACGCTGCCATCGTTAAAAGTTTGGCGGAATTTAGAGGCGTAGGGCGGCGCTTTCAAGTCAATGGTGACGTGAATCTAGGTAAAGGCGTGGTGACACTGGTCGACGATTACGGCCATCATCCCCGCGAATTGGCCGCCACCTTGGAAGCATTGCGTCAAGCTTGGCCAACACGCCGTAAAGTAGTGGTGTTCCAGCCGCACCGTTACACCCGCACCCGTGATTTATTTGAAGATTTTGTCGAAGTGTTGTCCAGTATCGATGTCTTGATTTTGCTGGATGTCTATGCCGCCGGGGAAACACCCATCACAGGGGCAGATAGTAAAAGTTTGTGTCGTTCTATCCGGGTACGAGGTCAAGTGGATCCGGTCTTTGTCCAGAACCGTAATGATTTGCCGGTCATTTTGGCAGGCATCCTCCATGAAGATGATGTCATTTTAACCATGGGGGCCGGAAATGTCGGACAGATCGCGGCTGAATTACCACAAAATCTAGCCAAGGTTTTGAGCCATGAATAATTCCCCGACCTTAAAAGGCTCATTGCTGAAAAATGAACCTTTGGCCAAATATACCAGTTGGCGGGTAGGTGGGCCTGCTGAACAAATGTATATCCCTGAAGATAAGGCTGATCTTATTGAATTTATCCGACAACTGCCGGCAGATGAGCCGGTTTTCTGGATTGGTCTGGGTAGTAATCTTTTGGTGCGGGATGGTGGTTTCAAAGGCACGGTTATTAATACCCGAAATCGTCTGAAAAACATGAAATTGCAAGGTGCTGAACGGGTTTATGTCGAATCCGGCGTACCGTGTGCACATGTTGCCAGATACTGTAGTGATTTAAGTCTGACAGGGGCGGAGTTCCTGGCCGGAATCCCCGGCACCATGGGTGGGGCTTTGAAAATGAATGCCGGCGCATTTGGTGGAGAAACCTGGAATATCGTCGAGAGTGTGGAGCTTATTAATGCCCAAGGCCAAGTTAGTGAACGCGCCAAGCAGGATTTTGCGATTGCCTACCGCTCGGTCCAAGGTTTGGAAGATGCTTGGTTTTTATCAACCCAGCTCAAGCTTAGTAAAGGTGATAGTCAGGCCAGCTTACTCCAGATCAAAGACTTACTCGAAAAGCGTAATACTAGCCAACCCACTAATAAACCGACCTGTGGTTCCGTGTTTAAGAATCCGCCCGGTGATTATGCTGCACGGCTGATTGAAGCCTGCGGCTTGAAAGGCTACCAAATCGGCGGGGCAATCGTCTCGGAAAAACACGCAAATTTTATTGTTAACCAAGGTAACGCCAGTGCAGTTGATATTGAAACCCTCATTGAACATATTCAAAATCAGGTGCATAGCCAATTCGGTATTAGCCTGCAAACCGAAGTCTGTCGAGTAGGTGAAGGATTATGAAGCCCTTACAAGTCAAACACCCGGATGCCTTTGGCAAAGTAGCCGTCTTAATGGGAGGCACAGCTGCAGAACGGGAAGTATCTCTACGTAGTGGTAACGCAGTTTTACAGGCCTTACAACAGCAAGGTATCGATGCCGTCGGTATTGATATTGTTGCCAGTCCAATAGCCGCTTTAGCCGCAGTCAAGATTGATAGAGTTTTTAACATCATTCATGGCCGGGGCGGTGAGGATGGCGTTTTACAGGCATTATTGGAAATTTTAAACCTGCCTTATACCGGGTCAGGCGTACTGGCGTCCGCATTGACTATGGATAAACTGCGCACCAAACTGTGCTGGCAAGGTATGGGTCTCAAAACGCCGCCCTGGTATGTGCTGGAAACAGAACAAGATATCGATGCCTGTATTAACAAATTAGGTTTTCCGGTAATCGTTAAACCGGCCCAGGAAGGTTCCAGCATAGGCATGAGCAAAGCGGAAAATCGTGCCGAACTATTGGCAGCCGTACGTTTGGCTCAGCAGTATGGTTGCGATGTCTATGCCGAACGTTGGATAACTGGTCAAGAATTTACTGTTGCAGTATTACAGGGTCAAGCATTACCGGTGATTAGGCTGGAAACACCCCATGCATTCTACGATTTTGATGCCAAATATCGGGCCAACACTACCCAATATCATTGTCCTTGCGGCTTAACGGCACAGCGTGAACACGCGTTACAGGCATTGGCCGTCACTGCCTGTCAGGGGCTTAAAGTCAGCGGCTGGGCCAGGGTTGATGTATTTATCGATGAAAATGATTGTTCGCAATTGATAGAGGTCAACACTGTGCCAGGCATGACCGATCATAGTCTGGTGCCGATGGCGGCAAAGGCAGCGGGTATCGACTTTGGCGAACTGGTTTGGCGCATATTGGAAACCAGTCTGGTAACTTGAAATGGCGAAGTTCAAATATTCAATACTGATCATCTGCATACTGGCTGAGTTCTGGTTAGGCTGGCGGCAAATCAGCGATCAGGGCGTTTATAACAAACCGATACGTTATGTCAAAGTTGAGGGCGCGTTCCAGTATATCAGCAAGGATAAGCTGCAACAGCTACTGACACCGCAAATGCAGCGCGGTTATTACCACGCCGATATGGATGAGATTCATCATGTACTGCAGACATTGCCCTTGGTGGATAAAGTTGATGTGAAACGAGTTTGGCCGGATGCGGTGTACATCAAAATCATAGAACGTAAGCCGGTAGTGCGTTGGGGCAGCAATGCTTTACTGACCAAACAAGGCGAAATTTTGTATCCGGATAATATCGAAAACTTTAAAAATTTGCCGTTGATTACCGGGCCAGAAGGGCAGGAAGCCAAATTGCTGGAGATAATGAAAGGAGTTTATATCGCTTTAAAAGATAAATCTTTGCAATTAGCCGAGTTTCACGTGAATGAACGCAGAGCATGGCGCATTAAACTGGCAACTGGCTTGGAAATGCAGTTGGGCCGTAAGTCTCCGTTGGAGAATATGCAACGCTTTTTAAAGACTATGGATTTATTAGGAGAGGAACAACTAGCCATGATGGCAAGTGTTGATACTCGTTATCCAAACGGTTACGCCGTCACCTGGAAACCAGGAACGCCGGAAATAGATTGGAAAGCAATTATTGAAAAAACAAAAACCTGATTTAAATGATTATCGAGCATAACAATGGCCAAAAAAACAGACAGAAATTTATTAGTGGGACTGGATATCGGAACCAGCAAAGTTGCTGCCATTGTCGGTGAGTACCGGGGTGGCGATGAAATTGAAGTAATCGGCATCGGTACGGCACCGTCTAAAGGCTTGAAAAAAGGCATTGTCGTTAACCTGGAATCAACCGTCCACTCCATTCAGCGAGCTATCGAAGAAGCAGAGCTAATGGCAGGTTGCCAAATTAAATCGGTATTTGCCGGTATTGCCGGCAGCCACATTAAAAGCCTTAATTCTCACGGCATAGTGGCAATTAAGGAAAAAGAAGTTACTCAGCACGATATCGACAGAGTTATCGATTCGGCCAGAGCCGTGGCAATACCTGCGGATCAGAAAATTTTGCATATCCTGCCTCAAGAATTTGTCATCGATCAGCAGGAAGGCATCAAAGAACCGATAGGCATGTCCGGTATTCGACTGGAAGCTAAAGTGCATATGGTCACCAGCAGCGTCAGTGCCGAACAGAACATCGTTAAATGTATTCGAAAGTGCAATCTCGATGTCGATGACATTGTGCTGGAGCAATTGGCATCGTGTTCCGCGGTACTCACCGATGATGAGAAGGACCTTGGCGTATGTTTGATCGATATTGGCGGTGGCACCACCGATCTGGCAATTTTTTCCGAAGGTGCAATCAAGCACACAGCGGTAATACCGATAGCCGGTGATCAGGTAACCAACGACATAGCAGTAGCCTTGCGGACACCGACTAAAAATGCCGAAGACATCAAGCGTAAATACGCCTGTGCGCTCACCCAATTGGCCGATACCCAGCTAATGATCAATGTACCTAGTATTGGCGATCGGGAGCCGCGCAAAATTTCGGCACAAAATCTGGCGGAAATTGTCGAGCCGCGTTACGAAGAATTAATGCTGTTGGTACAGGCAGAACTGCGGCGCAGCGGCTACGAAGATTTAATCGCCGCCGGTATGGTCATCACTGGCGGTAGTTCTCAGGTAAAAGGATTGATAGAGCTGGCAGAAGAAATTTTCCATATGCCGGTACGGGTCGGGGTGCCGCAATATGTGTCAGGCTTGACGGATGTTGCACAGAACCCGATATATTCGACTGCGGTCGGGTTGTTGCTGTATGGCAAGGATCATCATGGTCGGTCTTTAGGGGGGGGTGATAATGGTGCAGGATTGTTTTCGAAAATCAAAAACTGGTTTCAGGGTAACTTTTAATTTGCGGACAGCGAGGGTGTGAAAATGAAATACCAATTAATGGATAACAGTGGTAATGCAGTAATTAAGGTTATTGGCGTTGGCGGCGGCGGCGGTAATGCCGTCAATCACATGGTCAATATCGGTATTGATGGCGTACAGTTTATTAGTGCGAATACTGACGCGCAAGCATTAAAGCAAATGAATGTAGAGACTGTCGTGCAGTTGGGTGTTGACTTAACTAAAGGACTGGGAGCAGGTACCCGTCCGGATGTAGGCCGAGCGGCAGCAGAAGAAACCCGTGAACGCATCCGAGAAGTATTGGATGGTGCGGATATGGTGTTTTTAACGGCAGGCATGGGCGGCGGTACCGGTACCGGCGCAATTACCGTTTTTGCCGAAATAGCTAAAGAATTGGGTGTATTAACCGTAGCAGTTGTGTCGAAACCTTTCGATTTTGAAGGCAGCAAGAAAAAAGCCGTTGCCGAAAATGGCTTGCGGGAATTGGAAAAACTGGTTGATTCCTTAATCATTATTCCCAACCAGAAATTATTGCCCACTTTAGGCAATAATCGCTCTTTAGTTGAATCTTTCCGGGTAGCCAATGATGTATTATTGGATGCAGTGCAAGGTATCACCGAGCTGATTACCCATCCGGGCCTGATGAACGTGGATTTTGCCGATGTCAAAACCGTTATGTCCAATATGGGTAGCGCAATTATGGGTTCCGGAATTGCAAGTGGTGAAAATCGCGCCCGTCTGGCTGCCGAAAAAGCCATTGCCTGTCCCTTACTGGAAGATATCAATTTGCAAGGTGCGCGCGGCATTCTGGTTAATGTCACCTCAAATGGTGATCTGGGCCTGAATGAATTTGAAGAAATCGGCAGCATCATGCACGATTTCGCCTCCGAAGATGCCGACATCAAAATCGGTATGGCGGTCAATCCTAGCATGGGTAACGAAATTAAAGTGACAGTAGTCGCAACTGGCATGGGTGAAAAAATCAAAGCTAACGCGCCCATTAAATTGGTGCAAAAAGTAGCGGCCGGCGAAGTCAATTATGATCAACTGGAAAAACCCACCGTCATTCGTCAACAAAGACAGGAAGGTGGTAGAGAAACCCGGGAAACCCGGTTTGGCGCCCAGCCTAGAAATGATATGGATTTGGAATACTTGGATGTTCCGGCTTTTTTGAGACGACAAGCCGATTAAGGATACTCATACAAGCAGGGGAAGAGCTATTGCATAAACTGTGGTAGACTCACCCCCTTGCTTGCTTTTCCTATCAAGTCTATATTCCATGATTAAACAGCGTACATTAAAAAACAGCATACGCGCCACAGGCGTTGGATTACATACAGGCGACAAGGTTTACTTGACCCTGCACCCTTCTGAACCCAATACCGGTATTCGGTTTCGGCGTGTTGACCTGGACGTACCAGTGATGATAGCAGCCCGTCCGGAAAATGTTGGAGAAACCAAACTCTCTACCACCTTAGTCCGTGATGGAGTCAAAGTCTCTACCGTTGAGCATTTATTGTCTGCCTTGGCTGGTTTGGGTATAGATAATGCTATTGTCGATGTCAGTGCCGCCGAAGTGCCTATCATGGATGGCAGTGCCGGTCCTTTTGTGTTTTTATTGCAATCGGCAGGTGTGGTGGAACAGGATGAGCCCAAACAGTACATCCGCATCAAACGTGCTATCAGAGTTGAAGACGGTGACAAATGGGCCGCATTTGAACCATTTGATGGTTTTAAAGTGAGTTTTACCATTGATTTCGAACACCCGGCTTTTTCTGAGCATCTCAAAACAGCCGTGATGGATTTTTCCTCAACCACTTTTGTTAAAGAAGTGAGTCGGGCTCGCACCTTTGGCTTTATGAAAGATATCGAATTCCTGCGGGAAAACAATCTGGCATTGGGCGGTAGCCTGGATAACGCCATCGTTGTTGATGAAGACAAAGTATTGAATGAAGACGGCTTGCGCTATGCAGACGAATTCGTCAAACATAAAATTCTGGATGCAATAGGTGATTTATATCTATTAGGTTATAGCCTGATCGGCGAATATCAAGGCTTCAAATCCGGCCATGCCCTTAATAATAAATTGTTATTGACCTTGTTAAACGACAAGGATGCCTGGGAAATGGTTTCGTTTGAAGAAGCCGACCAAGCCCCGATCTCCTTTATGCGCTCGGCACAAACCCCCATCCCTGCCGCCAAATAATAGCCCTCTGCGCAAAAAACCGATAAATAAGCCTGCTCCCAATTGAGCAGGCTGTTTAGCGTCGGGTTTTTAGGCGCTTTTCCAAAGTATCGGCCAGTCGCGACATCGCTTGCCCCAACTCATCGGGTTCGGTTTGATTCTGTAAATGCTGGTGCAACATGGCAATATTAGCCGCAGAGGGCAAACTGGTCTGCTGAGTTCTGGGCTGTCCGGCAATGGGGGGAATAATCCTCACTTGCAGGCTGGTGATGTTTTGCTGTGCAGCTCCAATCATTTTGTTTAGAATAGCCTCATTAAAAAAACGGATTTGCGCAGCCCAGCAAGCCGCTTCGGTATAAATCAACAGGCGTTGGCCTGAATGGACGCAATGTTGAACATGCTTGGCAAGTTCGTCCGGCAATACCTCTTTCACTGCTGAAACCAGCTGTTTTTGGATTTTGATGGTTTCCTGAGTTACCAGTAATGGCCTTATCTCAAAGTCCAGGATTGATTTGAAGACGTATTTTTTAAAGTTACCCATGTAATCCCGCAGCCATTAATATTCGGTGGTGAAACCATGAAAGAATTTATTCAGGCAATTATTGCAGAGTCTGGGGGGCAAGCCGAAAGGCTGCTGGACATGCTCAGAGTCATACAGAATCGTTACCGGTTCATTCCGGCTGCAGCCATAGATCAACTGGCGGACACTTTAAATGTTTCCAGAAGCCAAATCATCGCCGTAGTGGAATTCTACAGTTTTTTTCATTTAAACGCACAAGGCCGCTACGATATCTTGTTCAGCGATTCCATCACGGATCGTATGTTGGGTAAAACAGAGTTACTCGAATATTTGGCTAACTTATTACATGTTAAAGTTGGTGAAGTTCGCGCAGACGGTCTGGTCAGCCTAAATAACACCTCCTGCACCGGTCTCTGTGATCAAGGGCCCGCCGCGCTTATCAATGGTTTAGCGGTATCTGCACTCGACTGCGCCAAACTCACCGAAATTGCCGGCTTGATAGAGCAGCAAATACCCCTGTCAGAATGGCCTGAGTCATTGTTTGCCGTCGCTGATAATATTCGTAAACCCGGATTGTTGCTGCAAACACCCATTACAAACGGAGCGGCACTCCAAGCTGCTTTTGCCAGAGGCTTGCCGACAACCTTGACCGAACTGGAACGGTCCGGCTTGCGTGGACGGGGTGGGGCTGGCTTTAAAACCGCATTGAAATGGCGTTTGTGTGCTGAAGCAGACAGCGATCAGCATTTTGTGGTGTGTAATGCCGACGAAGGTGAGCCAGGAACGTTCAAGGACAGAGTCTTGCTCAATAGCCAGGCCCATCAGGTTTTTGAAGGGATGACGCTTTGTGCGGCCATCATTGGTGCCAAACAAGGGTTTTTGTATTTGCGTGGCGAATACCAGTTTCTGTATGACAAATTGCAGCAGGTTTTGCAACAGCGCCGTCAGCAAGGCTTACTGGGCGATAATATCCTCAACCAGCATTTTGATTTTGACATTCAAATTCGATTAGGCGCCGGCGCCTATATATGTGGAGAAGAATCCGCCCTGATCGAATCTCTGGAAGGTAAGCCCGGCATACCGCGTAACCGGCCACCGTATCCAGTCATTCAAGGCTATTTAGGTAAACCAACAGTAGTGAATAATGTCGAAACCTTTCTGGCGGCAGCTGCAATTGCCGTGCACGGTGCCGACTGGTTTACGGCAGCCGGCACCGAAAAATCGGCAGGCAGCAAGATATTAAGCATCAGTGGGGATTGCGGTTTACCCGGCATTTATGAATATCCGTTTGGCAGCACCATCCGGGAAATACTGGCAGACTGCCAGGCCCAAGATGTCCTTGGCGTGCAGGTGGGAGGGCCTTCCGGTGTATTTATCTCTGATCAGGAGCTGGATAGAAAACTGGCTTTCGAAGATTTGGCCAGCGGCGGCTCATTCATGATCTTTAACCAAAGTCGCAATATTTTTGCAATCGTCCAGAATTTCAGTCATTTCTTTGCCCATGAAAGCTGCGGATTCTGCACACCCTGCCGGGTAGGCACTGCATTGTTAAAACAGCAGTTTGACAAAATAGTCAACGGTTATGGTTCTGCCGGCGATGTCGCCGAATTAGAGGCCTTATGCCGCTTAGTAAAAAACTATAGCCATTGCGGACTTGGTCAAACTGCAGCCAACCCAATAATCAGCACTCTGGAGCGCTATCCTGAACTGTATCAGGCCCAATTAAAAAATATTAGTTATGAGCCGGGGTTTGATCTGGATGCTGCTTTGGCCGTTGCCCGGCGCATGGCGCACCGCGATGATCCGGCAGCGCATCTGTTGCAAGTGGAGGAATGAGATGAGTCAAACCATCAACATTGACGGTCGGAATATACCGTTTCAACCCGGCCAAACCATAATGGAAGCAGCCTCTGCCGCCGGTGTTTACATTCCACATCTATGTCATAAGTCAGGATATAGTCCGCATGGCAGTTGCAAGCTGTGTACGGTACAGGTTAATGGTCGTAATTGCTCGGCCTGCACTTTTCCGGCGCAGGAGGGGCAAACCGTCATCAACAACAGTCAGGAATTAAGCAATGACCGGCGCAGCATCACCCAAATGCTGTTTGTGGAAGGTAATCATTTTTGCCCGTCCTGTGAAAAGACCGGTAATTGTCAACTACAAGCCGTGGCCTATTTCTTAAAAATGCAGGACGATCATTTCCCGCTGTTTTATCCACAGCGTCAGGTTGATGCTTCGCATGAACAAATATTGATCGATCATAACCGCTGTATTTTTTGCACCTTGTGTGTGCGAGCCAGTCAGGAAACTGATGGAAAAAACGTATTTAGTATCAGTGGCCGCGGCTTACAAAAGCACCTGATCATCAACTCGGTCAGCGGCTTATTAAAAGACAGCGATATAGAGCTTAACGATGCCGCCGTGCATGTCTGCCCTACCGGCGCCATTCTGGTTAAACATACCGCCTATCAACTGCCTATTGGTCAACGCCAGTATGATCAGCAACCCATTAATGAAATAGCATTGCAGCAGGAGCGGGAACATGGCGGCTAAAGTCAGAATTGCCACCACATCCTTGGCGGGTTGTTTTGGTTGCCACATGTCGTTTTTAGATCTGGATGAACGCTTGTTAGCCTTGGTCAATTCGGTGGAATTTGACCGATCGCCCTTAACTGATATAGAGCATTGCGGATCGTGTGATATTGGTTTGATTGAAGGCGGCGTGTGCAATTCCGAGAATGTGCATGTATTAAGGGAATTTCGTAAAAACTGTAAAATTTTGGTGGCTGTCGGTGCTTGTGCTATCAACGGTGGACTACCGGCCATGCGTAACCATATCAATCTGGAAGATTGCTTACTGGAAGCCTATCAGAATGGTATCGGTGTTGAAAATCCACAAATTCCCAGCGATCCGGAATTGCCCTTATTGCTTGATAAAGTCTATCCACTCCACGAAATTGTCAAAATCGATTATTTTTTGCCAGGCTGCCCACCTTCAGCTGATGTATTCTGGGAGTTTTTAACCGCCCTGCTGGATGGTCGTCAACCCAGCCTGACTTATCAACAGCTACATTACGACTAATACCCGCAGTAGCGTTTTTGCGGCTACCCCACTTAATAAGACTTGCAGAGACAGCTTATGTACGAACATCTTGAAACTGCCGAGAACCCGGCCAAACTGAAACGGGTAATTGTTGATCCGGTGTCCCGGGTAGAAGGTCACGGCAAAGTCAGTTTACTGCTGGATGAAAACAATCAGGTTAAGCAGGCCAGACTCCATATCGTCGAATTTCGCGGTTTTGAAAAATTTATTCAGGGTCGACCTTACTGGGAATTGCCGGTCATGGTGCAGCGCTTATGCGGTATCTGCCCGGTCAGTCACCATTTGGCAGCGGCTAAAGCCATTGATCAGTTAGTTGGCGTCGATCCCGAAAATCTGCCGGTTGCTGCCGATAAATTGCGGCGCTTACTGCATTTTGGTCAAGTACTGCAGTCTCATGCCCTGCATTTCTTTCATCTGTCCAGTCCAGATCTGCTGTATGGCTTTGAAAGTGAAATCGGTAAACGCAATATTATCGCCGTATTGACCGATTATCCGGATATAGGCTTACAAGGCGTAAAATTACGCAAATATGGTCAAGAAGTAATCCGCATGGTATCCGGTAAACGCGTGCATGGCACCGCAGCAATTCCCGGCGGCATGAACAAAGCCTTAACCCGGGAAGAGCGCGATTATCTGCGCCAGGATATAGACCAAGTTATTAATTGGGCTGTGGCGGCTGTAGCCTTGGTAAAAAAAATTCACACCGCCAACCAGCCGTTTTATGATGAATTTGCCACCATACGCAGTAACTATCTGGGGCTGATCAAAACCAATGGTGCATTAGAGCTTTATCACGGCGGATTACGCGCCAAAAATGATTTTGGCGCAACCCTGCTGGATCACTTTGATTATTGCCATTATCCCGATATTATCCATGAAGAAGTCCGATCCTGGAGTTATATGAAATTCCCGTACCTCACGGCATTGGGTACAGCGCTGGGATGGTATAGGGTAGGGCCGCTGGCGCGGGTTAATAACTGCGATTTTATCGATACCCCATTGGCAGAAACCGCCCGTTTAGAGTTTAAGCGGCAAGGTACTGAAGTAATGATACACAGTACTCTGGCTTTTCATTGGGCGCGCCTGATTGAATTGCTGCACTGTGCCGAAAGCATCAAAACCCTATTATACGACCCCGATATTACCAGTAGCGAACTGGTAGCCAAAGGCGAAAAACGCTATGAAGGGATAGGCGTGATTGAAGCGCCGCGCGGCACCCTGTTTCATCATTACCAGATAGACGAAAACGACATAGTCACCAAAGCCAATCTGATTGTTTCTACCACCAGCAACAATATGGCAATGAACGAATCGGTACGCCAGGTGGCGGCTCAATACCTGTCTGGCCGAGAACTAACCGAGCCCCTGCTGAATAACCTGGAAGTAGCGATACGCGCATACGATCCCTGTTTATCCTGTGCCACCCATGCTGTCGGTAAAATGCCGCTCCAGCTCGAATTACTGGATGCTCAAGGCCAACTGTTAGATCGGCTGATCCGCAACCATGATGGTGAATACATTCATCAATTATAATGAGTAAACCCATTATTTTGATAGCCTGCGGCAATCCAAGTCGGGGAGATGATGGCCTAGGGCCATTGTTGTTGGAAGCAATAACTGACCATATTGATCAGACATGTATCGAATTACAGACTGATTTTCAATTGCAGATTGAACACGCGCTGGATCTGCAAAACCGGGAGCTGGTGTTGTTTATCGATGCATCGCTAACATGTCGAACAGCCTGTCAACTTGATGAAGTTAGCCCCAGCCAGGATAACAGTTATACCAGTCACGCCATGAGTCCTGCCGCTGTATTACAGGTTTATCAAAATATCACCGGACTCAAACCGCCACCGGCATTTTTGTTGAGTATACAAGGTCTGGATTTTAGCCTGGGTTCTGGTTTATCCTATCAGGCCGCTAGCAATTTGGAGTTGGCGCAGCGATTTGTACTGGACTTGCTGGCACAGGCAAACAGTCAGGTTTGGCGTGGATTTATAACGATTTAATCCCGAAAAATATTGTAGCGTTAGCAAGGGCTTGCAAGTTTAGAGCATCAAAGCCGGTACTTAGGTTTTCCGACCTAACAAATGCGATGATAGAACTTAATAATATAGGCTTTTGCCGGACTTAAAATCAAATCATAAACCCAGATGACAGCCAATAATCTGGTTGAGCCGGACTAAATAAAAATGTATTGACACATCAAACTGTCGGTGTATAAGCTCTAACCAAAAGTGCTAGTAGTTAGAGATAGACGAAAGTTTGTTTAAGGTCGCGGGTTTTCCACGAATCGGCCAAAATAACGGTTTCGCTCTTGATTAGACAAACAGTATGTTATGCCGGTCCTGGCAGTGATTGGCTGGCATTACGTTTTTAAACTCAGCATTATTGAAAAATTATTATGGAAATTGACGAAAAGCAAGTAAATCAAATTTTGGTGCTGACCTTGGCCGATAAACGTTTGGATGCCAGTGTAGCGGTTGCCTTTAAAAATCAGATGACAGACTTTATTGATAAAGGCCATAAAATTGTACTGATTAATATGGCTAATATTGACTTCATAGACAGCAGTGGCTTGGGTGCAGTGGTATCCTGTCTCAAGCATATGGGTATAAAAGGTAAAATTGCGCTTAGTAACCTATCACCTGCAGTTGCCGCCATGTTTAAATTGACGCGAATGGATCAGGTGTTTGCTATCTATCCAGAAGAGAGCAAGGCGCTCGAAGAGCTTTAGCATCAAAAAAATTTAATGATAACCAAGCTGTCAGTCGTCTGAAATTGGGGTTTTGTGGTCCAGTTATGAACAAAATTAATTTTTCCATCGCAAATGATCTGGCCGATGTCAGATTATTAGGCCTGTGTATTAGATCGGTTTCTTCGTTTGGTTTTATACCCGAACAGTGTGCGGAAATTGAGTTAGCGGTTGTTGAAGCAGTTAATAATGTAATTGAGCATGCTTATTCAGATCTCGAAAAAGCCATTGTCAAAGTAATCTATACCTTATTTGAAGACAAAGCCGTGATAGAGGTCATCGATTATGGTCAGGCTATGCAACCGGGAGTGCTGGTCGAGTCAGGCCAGGAGTTTAGCTTCGATATTGAAAATCTTTATGCACTTCCGGAAAGTGGTATGGGGCTTATGCTCATCAAGAACTGCATGAGCGAAGTCAGATATTCTTCGGCAGATAGTTGTAATCGCTTGATACTGACCAAGCTAAGGCAATAAGCATTGTAAACATATGTTATGGTGCTGACTGATTCGGCAGCCAATCGTGATCACCAAACACAGCCAGTTCGGATATATCACCCAGAGCTGTCACGGAAATTTAATTGCCAGTACAGAAATATCATCTTCAAATTGATCCCCACCGTTCCATACACATATCTGAGTTTGTAATTGCTGGAGTAATTCCGGTAAATCCAAGTCTTGGGTTTCCGTGAAAAACGCCTGCAAACGTTGAGTACCAAACAACTCACCATCTGCATTTTCACATTCAGTAATACCGTCTGAAAACATAAACAGTCTATCGCCACTCTCATAAGCAAGGCTGATGTTGTCATAAACGGCATTAGGCAGCAGACCTACCGGAAATCCACCATCGCCTAGCGTTTGCGGCGGGTTATTCGCTTTAATATAAATTGGACTGGGATGACCAGCTTGGCATAACGAAAACTTGCGGGCATTAGTGTCTATAATGCCGTAAAGCATGGTGAAATACAGACTGTCTTCGTTATCATTTTGGAATTTATCGTTCAGCTCCAGAACGGCTAAAGAAGGTGGGCTGACCAGTTCGTAAAATGGTGGCGAGAGTTTATGGTGTTTTAGTGGACAGTTTTTATTCAATTCCGGGTTTAATACCCGGTTGAGTGTGTAAGCCATCATGGCGGCTGATACGCCATGACCAGCAACATCTATGGTATAGAAGCCAATATGATGATGGTCAAGTGCGAAGAAATTCAGCAAGTCGCCGGAAACATGTAGTGAAGGTAAATAAATACTCTCAAAATAAACATCCTGAATAAGGCTGGCGCTCTCCGGCAATAATTTTTTTTGCATCTCGCCCGCCAACACCAATTCGCCATGTAATTGGGAATGAGCTTTTTCCAGTTCAGCGGTTAAGCGCAGTAAATGCTGATTTTGCAGTTGTAATTTTTGTTCCAGATTAAGCACCCGTTCACCCGCCCGGATGCGTGCCAACAGTTCTTCAAAAATAATAGGCTTGCGGATAAAGTCGTCAGCTCCGGCTTCCATGCCTATCACCATGGAGCCCAGGCCTTCAAGCGCCGTAATCATGATGATGTAAACATAATTCTGTTGGTCACTGGCCCGAATTTTCTTGCACAATGAAGGGCCATCCATGCCAGGCAGCATCCAGTCGGTAATGACCAATCGGACTTCATGTTTAAGCAATATTTCCCAGGCTTCTTCACCGCTGCCGGCGCAGATGGCATCATAGCCCCAGCTTTTAACTTTGGCTTCTATGCTGCGCTGGCTAATCTTGCTGTCTTCGACTATCAATACAAGCATAATGAAAACTCATGAGTAAATTCAATATCTAAGTTTAAGTGTCAGGCGCTTGGCTAATAACCAACTGGGCTTCTGCACAGAGTTTTTCCAGCGCCATGATCAGATTTTCAGTTGCTAATGGGCTAATTATGCCTTGGCGCGCATCGGCTTCAAGTTGTGCAGCCAAACTCTGGAGTGCCTTCGCACAAAATTGGCCGGCTATGCCTTTTAAGGTATGGGCAGTCTGGCTGAGCGCACTGGCATCATTATTAGCTAAACAAGTGTTCAAGCTGGTGATCAGTTGTGGCGCTTCGTCTTTGATTAATAACCAGATTAATTCATCCAGTAATTCTTGGTCACCGTCCAGGTTTTGCAGCATTTCATCAGGTTGCCAAATCTGCGCAACCGAGGGACGATCTACTTTAACATCTAACCATTTATTGAGCATTTCCAGTAGTTTGTTGTTGTTAAACGGTTTACTCATGTGATCATCCATGCCGGCCACTAAACAGGCTTCCATATCCGCCTGCATAGCATTCGCCGTTAAGGCAATAATCGGAGTACGCGGTAATTGGTTGGCATGCTCGTAAAGCCGCCAGAGTCGAGTTGCTTCAAAGCCGTCCATAATAGGCATTTGGCAATCCATTAAAATCAAATCAAAATGTTGGTGTTCAAGTTCAATAATAGCTTCTTGACCATCTTTAGCCAACACAGTTTCCAAATTGAGCCGGGCCAGCATATATAAAGCAACTTTTTGATTGGTGGCATTATCCTCAACCAATAATACTTTGCGGCCATTGTAATCAGCAGGGGTTTTTTCGAGGAGAGGCTCAATTAAAATTTGTGGCTTTTCTTGGTGAATGATATTGGCAAGGATGTCATATAGATTGGATTGGCGGATAGGCTTGCTCAACACCTTGGCTATCCTGGCGCTAATACGCTCAGCTTCACTAATTATGCTGCCCGAACTCAGTAAAATTCGGTGGGTTTTTTGCAAAGCCGGATCGGCTTCAATTATCCTGGCCAAATTAAGGCCATCCATATCCGGCATTTGCATATCAAGGATAGCCAAATCAAATGCTTGATTATCCAGTCTGGCTGTCTGGAGTTTTTCCAGGGCGATAGCCGCATTTTCCGCAGTTTCAGAACTGGCCCCCCAGTTACTTAGGAAACAGCTCAAAATTTGTCGGTTAGTGGCATTATCATCCACAATCAAAATTCGGCAACCGCTTAGCCCATTAATTTTCGGACTGGCCGACTTTGGAGAGGTTTGTATCTCAAGTTCAGCAGTAAACCAAAAATTAGAGCCTACTCCGGGCGTGCTGTCCAAACCAATCTCACCATGCATGTATTCCACCAGGTTTTTAGCGATGGATAAGCCCAGACCAGTGCCGCCAAAGCGGCGGGTGGTGGCGCTATTTGCCTGCACAAAAGGCTGGAATAAACGCGAATGTTGCTCCGGCCTGATGCCAATGCCGGTATCTTTGACGGAGAAGTGTAACTTTGCTCTGTTGGGAGATTGCTCGATACAAGTCAATTCGACGGATACTTCGCCGGCAGTGGTAAACTTAACTGCGTTACCTATCAGATTATTCAGAATTTGCCGTAGCCGATTAGGGTCGCCTATCAGTTTGGCAGGCAAGTCGGGACTGACAAAACAGTTCAGTTCCAGGTTCTTAGCATGGGCGCGTCCAGATAACAGAATACATATTTCTTCAGTTAATTGGCGCACATCGAATTCAATGTTTTCCAGCAGAAGTTTTCCGGATTCAATCTTGGAAAAGTCCAGAATATCGTTGATCACATACAGCAATGATTCGGCAGAATTATAGGCTACTTTGGCAAATTCTGTCTGTTCTTCGGTAAGCGGTGTTAATTGCAGCAGATCCAGCATACCCAAAACCCCATTCATAGGGGTGCGGATTTCATGGCTCATATTGGCTAAAAATTCGCTTTTCTGACGCGAAGATTCGTTGGCAATATCCCTGGCTTCCTCCAGGGCGCGACCGGCTAAATCTTGCAGAATAGCCAAACCCATCATATGACCAATTTGCACTAGAGTGTTTTTACGAGTGTCGTCCTGAGGCGGATAGGGATCGGTATATAAAAACATCACCCCCAATACAGTGCTATTGCCCAGTAAAGGCACAATATAATGCCCGTGGTTCACCATATTCTCAAATTGATGATCATGACGCGGATCGCAAAAACAGTCGTCAGAAATCAGCAGTTCGCCAGATTTGCCGGCTCTCCCGCATAAGCAATCGCCAAATTGTATCTGCTGTTCGCGGCGGATAAATTCTTCCGAAAAACTGCCTCTCAGCAAAAACAAGTTCATGGTTTGCGAGTTTTCCTCACGCAGGAAAACTCCACCCTTATGTTGAATAGCCAGGCTTTTTAAAGAAAATAATTCATCTAATAAAGCACCAAAACGGGTTTTTAGCGGTTCTTGGCGATCCAGGATATTGGCAATACGCAAACGAGCTTCAGTGTCCATGCGTTCCATCGATAACTGATTTTCGATATGGACTTGTTCACTTATATCGCGCTGAATCGAAACATAGCCGAGTATGCTGCCCTGATCGTCTTTAAGGGGAGTAATACTGACTTCGGCCCAATAAAGATTAGGATCAGGTGGTTCCGCTTGTCCGGCTATGGCAATGGGGAAAGTTTTGGTTTTTTTACGACGGTTTAGCAAGCGGCCGCGCCAAGGTTCGCCGCGCAACAGCGTTTCGTGTAATGCCGTGTAGAGTTCGACAGGTGTTTTACCACTTTTTAATATGCGTGGCGTCATGCCGATCACTTCGTCAAACTGCCAACCGGTGAATGCACAAAAACTGGGATTGACATACTCAATATTGCTGTCGATATCCGTCAGCATAATCATATCAACACTGGCTTCAGCCGCCATGCGCAAACGTAATAACTCATTTTCATAAGACTTGGTATTGCTGATATCGATCCAGGAACCGATGATCGATTCCAGCTTACCTTCAGGGCTGCGAATCAAATTGGCATGGTCACGGATCCAGCAATAATTACCATCTGCTTTATGAAAACGGTATTCGATATTGAGTTCATTAAGGCCGCTGTTAACAGCGGCCTTAATGGCATTAATTACTCTGTCTTTATCGGCCGGATGCAAATGCTGTTGCCAAAAACCAGCGTCAGCCAATACCTGCTGAGACGTATAGCCAATCATTTTCTCAATATTGCCGGTAATAAATGTACAACGATAGGGAGAAGTGACAGCGTCCTCATGGGCATAAAGTACCGAAGGGTTAGTATCCAGCAGCAAGCGCTTGCGATCTAGTAGACGCGCATTCTGAAGCTGAAGTCCATTTGCGGTATTAAATTTTTTCAGAAATAAGCCAAACCAAACCAGCCAGGCAATCAAACAAACGGCAACAGAAATAGGCTGGGTTTGCAATAAACCGATCATCCATACCGGCAGTTCAATGCTGTTGGGGTATAGATAGGTAGTCAGCAGCGCTGTGCTTGTTTCGGCCAGATTGAGTCCGGTTAGGCCCAGCAGACCATATAAAGGGACGCTAAATTTTGGTTTATCTGAACAATAAGCAGGCTTGAAGTTGGAGAACGACTTATTGGTATTCATGCGACGTTCCTTTTATCTGACTTTAACCAAAAGTTTATAGATTAAGACCTATGTATGTCTCTGTCATTACAAAGCTTGATACCAAATTCAGCCGGGAACCGCCAAGCAAAGCAAGGGAAAAGTGGTCAAGCTCATATTTCAAATCACAGGCATCAGGAATGCCAATTTGGTTTGGCTACGACTAATAGTGCTAAGCCTGTTTGGCTAAGCTAAAACGGGCTGGCTAAAAAACCATTAACGAGCGTGGTAATGGCTTTGTGCCTAAGGAATGCTTAATCTAACAACAGCGCAAGTGCGAATTTTAACTTCGCATGGAAGGTATCCGGCTAAAGATTTTTTATTTTCGGCTTGGCCAAACTCAAGCTTATAAGTAGTTTATACACTTGGCTGGAGGAAGGCAATTTTAATTTAGCGCTTGGCCAAGTCGGAGATCTGGTTTGTGGGCAGTCAAATTTTAGTCAGGTACAACAGCAAAATCTGGGTAAATTAGCTGCTGGATACTCAAGTTTATAGCGTAAACTCAACAAAGGTCAGTGTCGCCGCATTTCAATACATTAACAAAAATTATTGAAAAGTTATCAGTAATCTCGCAATATCCCAATCTGGCTTGACAATAACATCAACAAATAAGCTCATGGAGATTTATTATGAAATTTTCTTCACTCAGTAAAGTTTTACTGGTGCTATGCTGGTTCAGCACGATGATGGCAGATGCCGCCGAGTTAACCCGTGCCCAGATTAAACAAATGCTGCTGGCGGCGGATAAACAGCATCCTGCCGATCTGCGCCGTAAAGACTTAACCGAGCTGGACTTATCGGGGCTGGATTTTCGTAATGCCGACCTATGGGGAGCCGATCTGCGCCGGGCCAATCTCAGCAACTCCAATCTGCAAGGGCTGACGCTGGATCTAACCGTCATGACCAACATCAACTTAAATCATGCCAATTTGGCTAATACCAGTATTTTTGGCGTCAGTCTGATGCATGCCGATCTCAGCTACGCCGATCTTAGTGGCAGCCGGGTTATTGCGGTAATGGAAGCCGCCAATTTAAGCCATGCCAACCTTAGTCATATAGATTGGGCGGCAGATATGAAAAATCAGTCTATGGGGCTGATGCGCGCCAATCTCAAAGGTGCCGACTTAACCGCAGCCGATTTAAGCTATGCCAAGCTGGGTAGGGCCATGCTGCGCCATGCTAAATTAGCCAAAGCCAATCTGCAAAATGCCGATTTGTTTGCAGCGGACATGGACGGAGCAGATCTAGCCGGTGCTGATTTAACAAACGCCGATTTTTCGGCGACCAAGCTGCATGATGCCAAGTTCTTGAATGCAATCACCACAGGGACCCGGTTTGATGGGGCCATCAATAAGCCCGAAATAAACTAAACAGTTTTGTAAACCAACCAGGAACAGGCAACAACCATGCGCTTATCCCCACAATTATTTAGATGTAAATCGGTAGCAGCCTTTACCGCTGCAGAAAACCGTTTGAAGCAAACCTTAACGGCTAGAGATTTAATCGTATTAGGGGTGGGGGCTATTATTGGTGCCGGCATTTTTGTACTAACCGGTATAGCGGCGGCCAAATATGCCGGGCCGGCTATCATAGTGTCATTTATGCTGGCCGGCATCGCCTGTGCTTTGGCGGCATTGTGCTACAGCGAATTGGCTGCCATGATCCCGGTATCCGGCAGTGCCTATAGTTACGCTTATGCCACCCTCGGCGAGCTGATGGCCTGGATTATAGGCTGGGACTTGGTTTTGGAATATGCGCTGGCCAGCAGCACTGTGGCCATAGGTTGGGCCGGCTATTTAACCAGTTTTTTAAATTCTGTCGGCATCCATCTGCCCGAATTCTTAACCACCGCCTATCTGGCTAATCCTGCCACTGGTTTCATAAACTTACCGGCAGCCTTAATCATATTACTACTTACCGGATTATTGATAGTCGGTATTCGCCAGTCGGCAAGCTTTAATTTCGTTATGGTACTGATAAAGCTAACCGTGATAATTGTGTTTATTATTGCCGGAAGCGGACATATTCACAGCGAAAATTGGGCAGACTTTGCCCCTTTTGGTTTTAGTGGGGTATTAACCGGTGCCGGAGTGATATTTTTTGCCTATATAGGTTTCGATGCCGTTTCCACGGCAGCTCAGGAAGCCATCAATCCCGAAAAAGATGTGCCGTTAGGCATCATCGCTTCGCTCTTGACTTGTACCCTATTGTATATCCTGGTGGCCGCAGTACTCACCGGCATTGTTTCTTATACGCAATTAAATGTGCCTGCACCCATAGCCTTAGCCGTCGATTTTACCGGCATGTTTTGGTTGTCGCCGATTATCAAATTAGGCGCGATAGCCGGTTTAACCTCGGTTATGCTGGTGTTACTGATGGGGCAAAGTCGCATCTTTTATGCAATGTCTAAGGATAAATTATTGCCGCCGCTATTTGCCCAGGTTCATCCAAAATTTCAAACGCCGCATCTATCCACTTTACTGGTGGGCGTAGCCGTTGCACTATTGGCAGGATTCATGCCCATAGAAAAATTGGGCGAACTGGTTAGTATTGGTACTTTATTCGCTTTTGTGTTGGTTTGCGGCGGGGTTTGGGTGTTACGGGTCAGTCATCCGGAACTGCCCCGACATTTTAAATGTCCGGCAGTGCCCTATGTGCCCTTGGCCGGTATCCTGGTATGTCTGGGCTTAATGGCAGGTTTACCGTTTGATACCTGGGTACGCTTGTTTGTCTGGTTATTACTGGGATTTGTGATTTACTTTGGCTATGGCATAAAACATAGTGAGCTGCACTAATTCGGCAATCGCTCCGCCAAGATCGGTTGTTTACACCGGGTGCGGTGTAATACACACTATTGATTGGTTTAATTAAACCAATGGCATCAGTGAAGTATTTTTTATCGAAAGCCAGTTATTCATTAACACTATGATTTTTAATGGTAAAAAATGCTATGGCACGCAAATGGCTTAATTTTAAGCGTGTACATCATCACTAAAAGAGGTGATAAAAATGAACAAATCCAGTCATTGCTACAAAGATATTCTGGTTAGTTTCCTAGTGATATCAGGCGTGCTCAGTTTCATGTCCGGTGAGTTTATTATCTCCACGGCATTGTTCTGTGCTTCATCCTTATTCAGCACTATTAATTTAGGAGGTGATGCCATTCCCAGTTAATGTGTAATTTTTCTCGTTGTTAAGGCAGTTACTACTATACTGCTTACTCTACAGCCTCTACCTACGCTCCAGGTAGAGGCTTTTTTTATGTCTGAAAAAATCTCTTTTAGGCATATATCCATCATTCAATTGCTGTACCCGTAAGCGTTGCAGACCATGGGCAGTAATTTTACTTGTACCCTAAAACCGATAGGGTTATAGTCAGCAACGAGGCTTATGGCCTTGATAAAAAATAATAAACTATTCATTGTCATTAGTTTTTATTAAACATAGCCGCAGAAAGTGTTGAGCGCCAGTAGCGGAGCAATCACAATCAAGCGCTTATTAATGCTGGTGACATTCTGAATCGCGACAAAAATAATAATAAGTCATTTAGAGGAGGTACCCATGTCTGGAATCATCGAACTCGCAATCTTGATGGTCGTCATAGCCTGTTTTGCATTTGCACCATTGGGTTATTTTATTTACCGGTATGTCGCCAAAAACGGAGAGCCGTTTGGGAATATAGAGCCTCACGGCGATAGCGAATCCGCTTTATTAAACGTGGTTGGCAAACTCATCAATAAGGTAAAAGGGTTGGTGTTAAAGAAATAAGCGCCCAGCTTAGTGCGAAAAAGCCGGGGAAACCCGGCTTTTCATACCGGTTTAATGGTTGGAGCCACAGGTAGGACAAGCGGGATTACGTTTCAGCCGCATGGTTTGCCATTCCATATTCAAGCCATCCAACAATAACAAACGGCCAGTCAGATTATCACCAATAGCCATGATTAATTTCATCGCTTCCAAAGCCTGAATACTGCCGATTATCCCGGTAATCGGGGCAACCACCCCATTGTGGGCGCAGTTTTGCAATTCCTCGCCCTCATTTTGATAGAGACAATTGTAACAAGGGCTATCATTCAGTCCGGGAGTAAATACGCTGACTTGTCCTTCAAAGCGAATAGCTGCACCCGACACCAGCGCTGTTTCGTTCATCACACAAGCCCTATTCACCGCAAAGCGCGTCGTAAAATTATCACTGCAATCCAGCACCACATCGGCGTGGCTTACCTCCTGCAGCAACTGTTCACCCTGTAAGCGCACTTTATGAGCCTGAACCTTAATCTCAGGATTAATATTTTTTAAAGTGTTAAGGGTTGAAATGGCTTTATCCAACCCTATATCAACAGTGTGGTGAGCAATCTGACGTTGCAAATTACTTAAATCGACCTGATCGTCATCGTAAATACAGATGTGGCCGATGCCGGCTGCCGCTAAATACATGGCGGCTGGTGAGCCCAAACCGCCGGCCCCGACAATTAGCACTTTGGCGGCCAGTAGTTTTTGCTGACCGGCGATATCAATCTGCGGCAGCATGATTTGACGGCTATAACGAAGTAATTGTTGATCGTTCATATTGATGTAATGGCTGGATTAAGGCTAGATGATGCCAAAGTCCTTGACAGAGTGCAAAACCCGGATATTATTAGCACTCATTGCAGATGAGTGCTAATAAATTTTATAACCTTTTTATAATCTGAACATAGGAGATATTAATGAATATTCGTCCGTTACATGACCGTGTTGTCGTAAAACGTGTAGAAGAAGAAACCAAAACTGCAGGCGGTATCGTCCTGCCGGGTTCTGCTGCTGAAAAGCCTAGCGAAGGTATCGTTCTGGCAGTGGGCGCTGGTAAACCTTTGGATAATGGTCAAGTGCGTGCGTTGGAAGTCAAAGTGGGTGATAAAGTTTTGTTCGGCAAATACTCTGGTTCTGAAGTCAAAGTTGGCGGCGAACAATACATCATCATGCGCGAAGAAGACATCTTGGGCATTTTAGCTTAATTATTGAGCTAGGCTTAAGCCGGCACACTCTTTTTCAATTAATTCAGAAAATTTCAGGAAACAAGAAATGGCAGCAAAAGACGTAAAATTCGGCGGCGACGCTCGTACTTTAATGGCGCAAGGCGTCAACATTTTGGCTAATGCAGTAAAAGTGACTCTGGGTCCTAAAGGCCGTAATGCGGTACTGGATAAAAGTTTCGGTGCACCAACCATTACTAAAGACGGTGTTTCCGTAGCGAAAGAAATCGAATTAAAAGACAAATTCGAAAACATGGGCGCACAAATGGTCAAAGAAGTGGCGTCTAAAACTTCTGATGTAGCCGGTGACGGTACCACAACTGCTACTGTGCTGGCTCAATCCATCGTCAACGAAGGCTTAAAATCAGTGGCAGCCGGCATGAATCCAATGGATTTAAAGCGCGGTATCGATTTGGCTGTTTCAGTTGCGGTTGCCGCAATTGAAAAAGCGGCTACTCCATGCGTGGATAGCAATGCAATTGCCCAAGTAGGCACCATTTCCGCTAACTCCGACTATTCAGTAGGCGCCATCATCGCCGAAGCGATGGAAAAAGTCGGTAAAGAAGGTGTGATCACTGTTGAAGAAGGCACTGGTCTGGACAATGATCTGGATGTAGTCGAAGGCATGCAGTTTGACCGTGGCTATCTGTCACCGTACTTCATTAACAAACAAGAAAACATGAGCGTAGAACTGGACGATCCATTCGTTCTGCTTTACGACAAAAAAATCTCCAACATTCGCGAATTGTTACCAGTACTGGAAGGCGTAGCAAAATCAGGCAGAGCCTTGCTGATTATCGCCGAAGATGTCGAAGGCGAAGCCTTGGCAACCCTGGTTGTCAACAATATGCGCGGCATTGTTAAAGTTTCTGCGGTTAAAGCCCCAGGCTTTGGTGACCGTCGTAAAGCCATGCTGGAAGATATTGCCATTCTGACCGGTGGTATCGTTATTTCCGAAGAAGTGGGTCTGTCTCTGGAAAAAGCCGACATCAGCCAACTGGGTACAGCAAAACGCGTACAAATCAATAAAGAAAACACCACCATTATTGATGGTGCCGGCAATGAAGAACAAATCAAAGGCCGTGTGGCACAAATTCGTGCACAAGCCGAAGAAGCTACTTCAGACTATGACCGCGAAAAACTGCAAGAACGTCTGGCCAAACTGGCTGGCGGTGTTGCCGTTATCAAAGTAGGCGCAGCCACCGAAGTTGAAATGAAAGAGAAAAAAGCCCGTGTTGAAGATGCTCTGCACTCAACCCGCGCTGCGGTAGAAGAGGGCGTTGTCGCTGGTGGTGGAACCGCTCTGATTCGCGCTTTAGCCGCTCTGGAAAATCTGGAAGGCAAAAATCACGACCAAACCGTCGGTATCAACATCTTGCGTCGTGCCATGGAAGAGCCTTTACGCCAAATCGTTACCAACGCTGGCGATGAAGCCTCTGTGGTATTGAACGAAGTTAAAAAAGGCAGCGGTAACTTCGGTTACAACGCAGCAACCGGCGAATATGGCGACATGATCGAAATGGGTATTCTGGACCCGGCTAAAGTGACCCGCTCTGCATTGCAGAATGCGGCATCGGTTGCTGGTTTGATGATCACCACCGAAGTCATGATTGCTGACAGCCCAGCCGATAACAAAGGCCCAGCGCTGCCTGATATGGGCGGCATGGGTGGTATGGGCGGCATGATGTAATCTCCGCTTAGCTGTAAAGCGTTAAAGCGAAGCCTCGTCGTGTTAGCGGCGGGGCTTTTTTATTGCTTGTTGGTTTTTGAGTAAGCATTTACTCTATTGAAAACTAGACAGCGTAGCCTCGATGCAACGCAGTGGAACAGAGGAACATCGCAGCAGATTGAGCCAAAAACGCGATGGTATGCATCGAAGACATTTTGTCAAATCACTAAAAAGCCGACACCTCGATTCCGCTATGCGGCATTAAGGCTACGCAGAATAGTTAGATTTTTTGATAAGTCAAAAATAACAATGACATAGTCTTTATATTTGCAATTAAGGGACAAGATGGCGTAGTGTAATAAGTTACACAGCCGATGCAGGGGCTAGTTATAGTTAGCCCGGCTAAGATTTTTGGGGTTTGATCGGTAGCAAAACGGCCTATCTACCCGCTCAGACCAGTATTTGCCACATGTCCAATCAAAATTTTTCGGTACTGATAGCCGACGATAACGAACTCAACAGTTGGCTATTAACCGAGCAACTCAGCCAATGGACAGACGACGTTACGGTTGCCAAGCACGGCAAGCAAGCTTGGCAATTGTTGCAGAACCGCAAATACAGCTTGATATTGCTTGATCTGCACATGCCATTTCTGAGCGGACTGGAGCTGATTAAAAAAGTCAGAAGCAGTGACAGCATAAATCTGCATACCATCAGTATCGCCATTAGCGCTGAAAACGCCGATGTGCGTCACGCCTTGCTCACAGCCGGTTATAACGATTGTTTGTTCAAGCCCATATTGTTAGAGAATTTACGCAGGATTTTACAACAATGGTTAGGGCTTGCCGGTGCGGATCTGCCAGCCTATTATGCCGCGCAAATTAGCCAAAAAACCCTATTTAAGCGGGAATTGGCTGAAAAGCTGCTGAACAGCCTTTTTACTGAAGTGCCGGAGAATCTGGCTGATATTCAGCAAACTTTGCAACAAAGAGATTATCTGCAAGCCTGGCAGTTTGCCCACAAATTGCAAGGCTCACTGGGTTTTTACGGATTTCTGGATTTTTTGCCCATGCTGGAAAGTTTGCAGGAACATCTGCTGGTTCAGGAGGAAAATATGGCAAATATCACTCTGCATGCCCTGCAAACCCGATTTGCCAGAGTAGAGCAGCACAAAGATCATATTCTCCACTTGGTCGCGAGTGAAGATTGATTAAAGCAAGCGCTTAATCTCGTCCAGTAAGGCTAATGCCGTAGCTTGTTGGGCGAGGTTGCCTTTTGCTAAAACCTCGTTGGCAATTAATCTGGCAGCTGAGGTTTCACCCATATCCACATAAGCTTTGGCCAAATCAATTTTGGTTTCCAATTCGTCATTATCGGTCAGATCAAAGCCATCGCTTACCGCGCCGGCATCAAAATTCTTGCTGGCCAGCAAAGCGTCCAAATCAAAATCAAAATCATCAGCATCGTCGACAGAGCTTACGGTATTGGCGGCGATATCATTGGGCTTAGCATCGCCTTGGTGCCGGTCAGGCCCAGACTCGAATTTAGCAGAGCGCGGAGAGGGGCTAGACTGCTTGCGCTGCCGCAGCAGCCAGACAGATGCCGTTAAACCAGCGGCCGCCAGTGCCCCAAACCATAGCTGTAAACTGCTTACCGCAACCGTATCCACAGTCGGCGGAGTTGGTGTCGGGCCAGGCTGCCGGGCGGCAAGTTGTTGATCTTTTTCAGACAAGGCTTGTTGTAAAACACTCAGCTGTTGTTCCAAATCCTGAATTTGGGTTTGAGCCGCTGCATCAGGTTCATGAGTTTGTGTGGCCGAGCTGCCGGGTTGAACCGCTAAATCCGGAATCTGCAAAATCACCCCAATTTGCAGCGAATTAATATCATCATGGTTAAAAGCTTGGGGATTGGCCTGATAAATCGCAGTAAATAATTGCTCAGCTGACTGGCCGCGTTCCCCGGCAATGCGCTTGGCTATCGCCGATAAGCTATCGGCCGGTCGGGTGGGGCCAAAACTATTGGTTTCAGGGTGAAAAGGATCGGCTGCCGGTTTATGGGCTATTTTTTTGACTTTAGGTCTCGATGCAGATGTTTTCAGCGGTTCATCATTTGCCTGATCAAGCGTCTCTGCTGCCAGTGCCGGCGGATTGTCAGGATTTCCAGACATATCGTCATCTGGCCCCAGTGCATATCCTGGTGCTGATACCAACAGCATCAACACCAGCACAGCGTTACGGATATTAGCCCCAGACAACATCATGGCCATAGCAAACCCATCTCTCAAGTTACAGATAATCTTTGATCAGCAATTCGGCAATTTGCACACTGTTAAGAGCGGCACCTTTGCGAACATTATCGCCAACCACCCACAGATTAATACCGCTAGGCGCGGAAATATCTTCACGGATACGGCCCACAAATACCTCATCATGCCCGGCAGATTCAGTGACAGCCGTCGGATAGCCACCATCGACCCGCTCATCCAGTACCGTAACCCCAGGCGCTTTGCTTAATAATTCCCGCACCCGCTCGGCACTGATTTTTTGTTTGGTCTCAATATGCACCGCTTCGGAATGGCCGAAAAATACCGGCACCCGCACCGCAGTAGGGTTCACCAGAATCTCAGCATCGCCCAGAATTTTCCGGGTTTCCCAGACCATTTTCATTTCTTCCTTGGTATAGCCGTTATCCATAAACACATCAATTTGCGGCAATACATTAAAAGCAATCTGTTTAGGGTAGACATTAGCCACAATTGGTTTAGCATTCAGCAGATTAGCGGTCTGGCTGGCCAATTCCTCAATTGCCTCCTTACCGGTGCCGGACACCGCCTGATAAGTGGCGACATTGATGCGGCTGATGCCAACTGCATCATAAATCGGCTTTAAAGCCACCAGCATCTGGATAGTGGAGCAATTGGGATTGGCAATAATGCCGCGATTTTTATAATCGGCGACCTGGGCCGGGTTGACTTCCGGCACCACCAGCGGAATATCGTCGTCATAGCGAAATTGCGAAGTGTTATCAATGACCACACAGCCCGCTGCAGCTGCTTTAGGCGCATATTCGGCCGACACCGCCGCACCCGGCGAGAATAAGCCGATTTGAACTTTGGAAAAATCGAAATTGGCCAAATCTTCAATCACAATCGACTCGCCGCGGAAGCCAATACGTTTACCAGCCGAGCGCTCACTGGCCAGTGCATACAATTTGCCGACCGGAAAATTGCGTTCTTCCAGAATGCTGATCATGGTTTCACCAACAGCACCGCTGGCACCCACAACCGCAACATCATAAGTTTTTGACATAGAGTTAAACCCCTTTTAAAGCATTAAGCACCGCGTCACCCATACCGGAAGTACTGACCTTGGTCATACCCTCAGAGAAAATATCCGCGGTTCTAACTTTGGCATCCAGTGCAGCATTCACCGCTTGCTCAATTCGTTCAGCCGCCACATTCTCATTAAAGGTATAACGCAGCATCATTGCCACCGATAAAATGGTTGCCAAAGGATTGGCAATGCCTTTGCCGGCAATATCCGGAGCAGAGCCGTGGATAGGCTCGTACATACCTTTGGCATTGGCATCCAGCGACGCCGAAGGCAGCATGCCGATAGAACCGGTCAACATAGCGGCAATATCCGACAGAATATCGCCAAACATATTGGTGGTCACAATAACATCAAACTGTTTAGGCGCCCGCACTAATTGCATAGCGGCATTATCCACATACATATGGCTCAATTCGACATCCGGATATTCCTTACCCACCTCAGTAACCACCTGCCGCCAAAGCTCAGTACATTCCAGGACATTGGCTTTGTCTACCGAACACAGCTTTTTATGGCGTTTTTGGGCAATTTTGAAAGCCGAATGCGCGATCCGCTTAATTTCTGAAACAGAATATATCTTGGTGTTAATCCCAACTTTTTCGCCATTTTCCAGGGTACGGATACCACGCGGCTGACCAAAATAAATACCGCCGGTCAATTCCCGGACTATCATCAAATCCAGGCCCGACACTACTTCCGGCTTTAAAGTCGAAGCATCAACCAATTGCGGATATAAAATAGCCGGACGCAAATTGGAAAACAGGCCCAATTCCGAGCGAATGCCCAGTAAACCGCGTTCCGGACGCACAGCATGAGCCAGTGGTTCCCATTTCGGTCCGCCCACCGCACCCAGCAATACCGCATCGGCGTGTTTACACAAATTCAGGGTTTGTTGCGGTAATGGTGTGCCGAAAGCATCATAAGCGGCGCCACCGATCAGGGCGTTATCAAACACCAGGCCCAGCTTCATATCGGTATTGACAAAACTCAACACTTTGATGGCTTCGGCAACAATTTCCGGGCCGATCCCATCACCGGCCAGTACTGCAATTTTTTTGGTCATTATTCTGTTCCTAATAAACGTATCTATGCTTCTCTAAACAACCAGGGGGCTCGTTTAGCGCGTTCTAATTCATAAGCTTTAATCTTGTCCGCATATAACAACGACAAGGCAATGTCATCCAGGCCGTTCAATAAGCGGTAGCGGCGGTTTTCATCGATGCTGAAAGTCAGTAAGGCTCCAGACGGTGTGGTGATAGTCTGACTTTGCAAATCAATGCTCAACTGATAACCAGAATTAATCTCGCCAAACAGCTGATCAATTTGGGCAGCAGGCAAAATAATCGGCAAAATGCCGTTCTTAAAGCAGTTGTTATAAAAAATATCGGCAAAGCTCGGCGCAATAATGGCGCGAAACCCAAAATCTTCCAGTGCCCAGGGCGCATGTTCGCGTGACGAACCGCAACCGAAATTTTCTCGGGTCAGCAAAATCTGCGCCCCTTGATATTGCGCTTGATTCAACACAAATTCCGGGTTCAAAGGCCGATTGCTGCAATCCATTTCCGGTTCACCCCGGTCCAGATAGCGCCACTCATCAAACAAAAACGGCCCAAAACCGGCGCGGCGGATAGATTTTAAAAACTGTTTGGGAATAATGGCGTCAGTATCCACATTGGCTCTATCCAAAGGGGCTACCAGCGCGGTTAATTGGGTAAAGGCTTTCATGCTGATATTCCTGAATCAAGTTCCGCAACATTAACAAAATGGCCGGCAATTGCCGCCGCCGCTGCCATAGCCGGGCTGACCAGATGCGTGCGTCCGCCGTAACCTTGCCGTCCTTCAAAATTGCGGTTAGAAGTGGATGCACAATGCTCACCAGCTTCCAGACGGTCGGCGTTCATAGCCAGACACATAGAACAACCAGGCTCACGCCATTCAAAACCGGCCGCCAGAAAAACTTGATCCAGTCCTTCAGCTTCAGCCTGTTTTTTTACCAGACCCGAGCCCGGCACCACCAAAACCTGCTTCACGCCTGCCGCTTTCTGACGGCCATGAATAACCGCCGCAGCCTGGCGCAAATCCTCGATGCGGGAATTAGTGCATGAGCCGATAAACACCCGATCCAACTGAATATCAGTAATCTTCTGACCAGCTTGCAAACCCATATACTGCAAAGCCCGGCTAATACCTTCCCGCTTGACGCTGTCGGCTTCCTGGGCTGGATCCGGCACACTGGCATCCACCGCAACCACCATTTCCGGAGAAGTGCCCCAGGTTACCTGCGGCTTGATGGTGGCGGCATCCAGTTCCACAACCTTATCAAACACCGCATCGCTGTCTGAATGCAGGGTTTGCCAATACCGCTCAGCTTGATGCCAGTCGCCATCTTTAGGTGAGTAAGGGCGATTCCGGTAATAATCGATAGTAATGTCGTCCACGCCAATCAAACCAGCACGTGCGCCGGCCTCAATGGCCATATTACACACTGTCATCCGGCCTTCCATACTCAGTGCACTAATCGCAGAACCGGCAAATTCTATGGTATAGCCATTGCCGCCGGCGGTGCCGATATGGCCGATAATGGCCAGCACAATATCCTTGGCCGTCACACCGGGCCGGGTTTGGCCGTTGACCTTAATCAGCAGATTTTTGGCTTTTTTCTGTACCAGGCACTGCGTAGCCAATGCATGTTCCACTTCCGAGGTACCGATGCCGAATGCCAGCGCTGCAGATGCTCCGTGCGTGGAGGTATGCGAGTCACCGCATACCACTGTCATGCCCGGCAGTGTCGCGCCCTGTTCTGGCCCCACCACATGCACAATACCTTGCCGCACATCATGCATATCAAATTCGGTAATCGCGAATTCAGCACAGTTTTTATCCAGAGTCTCAACCTGCAGACGTGAAACCGGATCAGCAATGCCTTGAACACGATCAGTAGTCGGTACATTGTGATCAGCGACGGCCAGATTGCGCTCGGTGCGCCAGGGTTGACGTCCGGCCAGACGCAGGCCATCAAACGCCTGCGGCGAAGTGACTTCGTGCAATAACTGTCGGTCTATATAAATCAGACACGAGCCGTCTGCTTCGCGATGCACCACATGATCATCCCAAAGTTTGTCGTATAAGGTTTTACCTGCCATTGATCGGGTCCCACATAATTAATTGGCTAAAACACATTAGCTGAAAATTGCGAACAACTGTGCGGTAATATCACTAACCGCACCCACACCGGAGATACTGGCAAATTTTGCCGATTGCCCGGCTGCCGAATAAAACTCAACCAGCGGTTTGGTTTGGGCGTGATATACCTCCAGACGCTTGCGCACAGTTTCTTCCTGGTCATCATCACGCTGAATCAGTGCTTCGCCGGTCACATCATCCAGGCCGGCCTGTTTGGGCGGATTGTAAATCACATGATAAGTCCGGCCAGAGCTCAAATGTACCCGCCGACCGCTCATGCGTTTAATGATTTCGGCATCTTCAACCGCAATCTCAATCACGTAATCAAGCCCAACCCCCAATTTTGCCAGCCCTTCAGCTTGAGCGATGGTGCGTGGAAAACCATCCAGCAAAAACCCGTTTACACAATCAGATTGCGCAATTCGTTCTTTGATCAGACCCAGAATAATGTCATCGGAAACCAGCCCGCCGGCATCCATTACCTTTTTGGCCTCTACGCCCAGCGGCGTGCCTTCACGCACGGCTGCCCGCAGCATATCGCCGGTTGAAATTTGCGGAATGCCGAACTTCTCGGTGAGGTACTGAGCTTGGGTGCCCTTGCCTGAGCCAGGGCTGCCTAACAGGATGATGCGCATATCAAAAACTCCAGATCACGGAGGCATAAAGCCTAAAACAAAAACCGCCCAGGCAAGCCATAGGCGCTGTCTTGAAAAAAGCCTTTTATTTTAACGCAAAACCAGTAATTTTCGTAAGCCTGGGTTGAAGTTAGATTTGCTTGGGTGAGTGATTGGGGGGGATTCCGGCTGTTAATTGCTGTTGAAAACCGATGTTCAGTGGTTTTCACATTATCCTCTCAGATATCCCAAGCAAAGATTTTTTATGGTACAAATCCTGGAATATGTTTATTACGCAGCCTTTATTGAAGAAATGGATACTATTTTGCTAAAAAACATCATTCCAAGCCGTAAATACCAAAAGAAATAACGCACTGGAGCAGGGTATGACAATTAAAATGACTGCCGAAGAAAACGCTATTGTTGAATATATTGAAAGTGGGGAGGCGCAAAGCGTCGATGATGTCGAAAACGAAATAAACCGTTACGCCCAAATGAACAAGCAGAAAGCCATCAGCATTCGCTTATTGGAAAGCGATATTGAACGGATCAAGGCGAAATCAGTTAGCCAAGGTTCTGATTAGCGCCCTGATACAGCAATCGTGCTATGGCCTGCATCATCGCGACCCGTAGCCTCGATGCAACGTAGTGGAATCGAGGGGTTCGCAGCGTAGCCTTAATCAAACCAAGATCAGCGGGATTCAACTAAGTCCTGTCCCGCTTCAACCCAAAATCAACTATCAACGTAGGCATGTAGGGTGGCTTCGCCGCCAGGCAAGCCGCCAAAACTTTGGTGTTAGCTATCCCCAAAACACCGGCGCAACGAGAGCAACCTAGCCTGCATCATCGCGACCCGTAGCCTCGATGCAACGTAGTGGAATCGAGGGGTTCGCAGCGTAGCCTTAATCAAACCAAGGTCAGCGGGATTCAACTTGTCCTGTCCCGCTTCAACCCAAAATCAACTATCAACGTAGGCATGTAGGGTGGCTTTGCCGCCAGGCAAGCCGCCAAAACTTTGGTGTTAGCTATCCCCAAAACACCGGCGCAACGAGAGCAACCTAGCCTGCATCATCGCGACCCCTAGCCTCGATGCAACGTAGTGGAATCGAGGGGTTCGCAGCGTAGCCTTAATCAAACCAAGGTCAGCGGGATTCAACTATGTCCTGTCCCGCTTCAACCCAAAATGAACTATTAAAGAGTCATCCAAGATTACGCTGAATAATTACAAAAAATTACCCTTCAACCGCGTTCCTATTATAAAACCAGGTCTCCACAATCAACTGATGCAACTGGTTAAACTCGGATTGCAAGCTGTCCAGGATTTCGTGTAAATCCAGCGGTGCAGCGTTTTCCAGATGTATATCCAAAATTTGTTGCTCCAGTTTGGCCAAAGGCTCATGCAAAACTTCAGCATTGGGCAATTTTTTAATACAGGCATCGATTTCCAGCAGGCAATAATGCACAGCGCCGGGAAAGTCCGGGCTTTTCAGCAAAAAGCTCAGCACATCTTCGCCGCGTATCCGTTGCCGCACGTGCTGACGATACATCAGCAAGGCGCTTAAGGACTTCAACAGATTAACCCAGAGAATAGACTCATACTCGCGCATTTTATGGCTGCGATTTTCCGCCAGCAACACGCTATTAAAATCCAGAATCCGAGTGGTCATATCGGCGCGTTCAATGTGCCGACCTATGCAGATAAACCGATAACTGTCGCTCCGACTCATCGCCCCGGATACAAAACCGGTAAAGCGCTGACAGCCGCGTAGAATTTCCTGTAAAAACACCACCCGGCCGCGGCGGCTGTTCAACAACTCCAGATTTTTATGGGCATACAGATACATTTCATTCACCTGCTCCCAGGCCTCATCCGGCATTAATTCCCGGCTGGTGCGGATATTTTCCCGCGCAAAGCACAGAGAGGATAACAGCGAGCTGGGGTTATCCAGGTCAGCGACCAAAAACTTGATAATATTTTGTTCACTCGAATTTTTATGGCTTTGATGAAAAGCCGCTTCCACTGCGCAGATTTGTAATAAATTTTGCCAGCCCATTTCCACGCCGAACGGCAGATCATAAATCAAATTCATGGTAGAACTGATGAGCCGCGCGGTATTTTCGGTACGTTCCAGATACCGGGCCAGCCAGTACAGACGTTCTGCAGATCGCGATAACATATTATTGTTCCCTATTTATAATCCAGGTGTCTTTGCTGCCGCCGCCCTGGGAAGAATTCACCACCAGTGAGCCGGCCTTCAAAGCGACGCGAGTCAAGCCACCCGCAGTCACAAAACCATTTTCGCCTTGCAGAATAAACGGTCGCAAATCAATGTGACGCGGTTCCAGTTTGTCATTGCACAGAGTAGGGCAGGTTGATAAGGCCAGTGTGGGCTGGGCTATATAATTGCGCGGGTTTTTCTTGATCAATTTATGAAATTGCTTAATCTCCTTACCGGTGGCGTGGGGGCCCACCAGCATCCCATAGCCGCCGGATTCGTTAGCCGGTTTTACCACCAGTTCTTCCAAATGTTCCAGCACATAAGCGCATTGCTCCGGGTCGCTACATAAATAAGTGGGTACATTTGGCAATATCGGCTCTTCATTCAGATAATAACGGATCATGGCCGGCACATAGGCATACACCACCTTATCGTCGGCTACCCCGGCTCCCGGCGCATTGGCCAGCGCCACATTGCCGGCTTTCCAGGCGCGTATCAAACCTTTTACCCCTAATATCGAATCAGAATTAAACACCTCCGGATCCAGGAATAAATCATCAATACGCCGGTAAATCACATCCACTTTTTCCAGGCCCTTAATGGTGCGCATATAAACACAATCATCATTTTTTACCAGCAAATCCCCGCCTTCTACCAGTGTGGCACCCATTTGTTGGGCCAGGAAAGCGTGTTCAAAATAAGCCGAGTTATAAATGCCTGGTGTCAGCACCGCAATTTGCGGTTGGCTAACCGGGTCAGCTGCCAGCGAAGTCAGCATCTCAAACAACTGTGCCGGATAATCATCCACCGGCATAATATTTAAATTGTGCAGTAATTCCGGAAAAATACGTTTGGTAATCACCCGGTTTTCTATCATATACGACACCCCGGAAGGCACCCGCAAATTATCTTCCAGTACATACACCACGCCATCGCCGGCGCGCACCAGATCACTGCCGCAGATATTGGCCCAGGCACCATACTTGGGCTGGATGCCAATACATTCCGGGCGGAAATTTCCGGAACTTTCGATCAAATCAGCCGGTACCAGACCATCCTTAATGATGGCCTGTTCGTTATACACATCATTAATAAAGCAGTTCAGTGCTTTCAGGCGTTGTTTCAGGCCGGCTTCAATAGACATCCATTCCTGAAAATCAATCAGTCTGGGGATAATGTCAAACGGCCAAGCCCTATCAATATTACCTTTTTCGCTGTAAACCGTAAAAGTAATACCCATTTCCAGGATGGCGGCTTCGGCAGCGGAAAGTCGGCCCTTAATGGCTTCGGTGCCCAAAGATTGTAAATACTGGCTCAAATTGGCGCAGGTTTCGCGAGGTTTGCCCCCCGCATCTATCATTTCGTCGTAAGCCTTGTCGGCTCGGTAATGTGACCAAATCGAATGTGTAGACATACTGTTTACATCCTTGCTGTGTTGCTTTTATGGTGCGGCTTTGTATTATTTTGGTGCAAAAACCATCGGCTTTTTTAACAACACCCCGGTTTAAATACCTAAACAGATTTAAGCAATCGACGCGCCAGAATTTACTGGGCCGGTAAGTTGAGTTGCCGGTATTACCCTAACAGGTTCAACGCTGGCCTAATTTATACCAATCGGATTTGAAGGATTTTGGTAAATCAATGAATAGGCGGTGTGCGACCTGAAGAGCCACAGTTGCCAAATCCAGTCAAGTCATACTAAAGTGTTTCATCATATTTTTTGGGTGCCAAAATGCTAATCACCACAGCCTCACCTGCCGATATCCCGGCGCTTTGCGAACTGCTCAGTGTGCTGTTTAGTCAGGAAGCCGAGTTTCAGCCTGATTATCAGGCCCAAAGCCGGGGCTTGGCCCAGATTATTGCCAAACCTGAAGTCGGTTGTATTTTGCTGGCGCGTTACCAGCGGCAGGTGGTGGGTATGGTGAATCTGCTTTATACCGTGTCAACCGCCCTGGGTGAGCGGGTAGCCATACTTGAAGATATGGTGGTCAAGCCGGATCAACGCATGGCCGGGGTAGGTTCAGCCTTATTAAAACAAGCTATTTTGACCGCTCAGCTGCAAGGCTGTAAACGCATTACCCTGCTGACCGACCAGACTAACCAAGCGGCACAGCGCTTTTACAGCCGGCATGGTTTCAGGCGCTCCAGCATGGTGCCTATGCGGCTGGATTTAAAGATTGAGCGTACGATTATTCAAAACCAGAGTGATGGCTAGTATTACGCCAATGTTATAGTGACGAAAAAGGCGTAGGATGCGCCTTCAGAGTCGGCACATCTATTTGGCGCTTCCGTCAAAGTAATGATGGTCAACCACTAGTGCGTTATCTCGGCGACCGCCGCCGCGCTAAAATTCATGCCGCTATAATGTTTGCTGATCAACCAGAACAGCACAATAGCCATTGCCAGCCAGCCGGCGACCAAAGGTCCCACCACCCCGTCATAATTGCTGACCAGATACAAATAGTCGGCATTGGGGTTAACATTAAACAAATCTTTGCTGAGCTTGATCTGCCAGACCCAGCCGCAATGACAGCCTATACATAAACCTATGCTGTGTGGGATACGGCTGCGCAGCACCGCCAAAAACACTCCGACCACAAACAAGGCTAGCCAGGCACTGAAAATAGCCGGATTCAACCAGTTGCCAAACGCCTCTGCCATCAATTTAAAGCCCGATGCCGGTGTCATATCGGCATAGGCAATAGTCGAGCTGCTTTTCAAAAAATGCAGGGCCGCATAATAAAACGAACTAATGCCGATTGCTGCCACTGCCCCCATTTTTTGACGTAAACTGGTCAGCAACACTCCCCGGAACAAAATTTCCTCAAACAGGGCAATCAATAAGGCCAGTAATAAGCCTAAGCCGATTTTTTCTGCAAATTTAGCCGCCGTCCACAGCCGGGTATCGTCAAACACATGTACGTGCAAAATATACAACGCCATCAGCACCGGCAGCAGTGTTATTAAAGCCAGCAGCATACCCTGATAAACCTGTTTAAAAAACACGTTGCGCTCGGCAAAGCCTAATGAGCGCCAACTCAGGCCTAACAGCTTTTTCAACGGAAAAATACTGATAATCAGCAAGAACTGGGTGGCTTTACTGATAACCTTATCCAGGCTCACAAACTCACCACTGAGCTGCAGAATGCCGTAACTCAACACACAGGCACAAACAATCAAACCGGCCAACCATGCCAGCGGCATGATCGCATATATTATTCTAGTCAATTAAAATCTCCCCATAGGGTTTGTACAGCCGCCAAAGCTGCCAGCACCGCTGTTTCGGTACGTAAAATTCTGCTGCCCATGCGTACCGGAGTAAAACCGGCGGTCAGGGCACACTGGCGTTCCAGCTGGCTAAAACCACCTTCTGGCCCGGACAATAGTGTCAATAAACCATGTTCATTCTTTAAATCAGCCAGACTGTGTTCAGCATAAGGATCCAGAAATATCTTCAAGTCCTGTTGCTTGCCTACCCAGTCAGGTAAAGCATTAATCTCGCCAAGCTCTGCCAAATGGCAGCGGCCGGATTGTTCGGCAGCATGTTGGATAATATGTTGCCAGTGCTGCCGACGCTGGTGTTTTTTGTCGTCATTGAATTTGATCACACAGCGTTCAGTGATCAACGGTGTTATATGATTAACACCCAGTTCCACCGCTTTCTGTATTGCCCAGTCCATGCGGTCACCTCGGGAAATCCCCATGCCCAGCCGCACCTTTAGCGGTGATTCCACATCACGCTGCACCTGCTCATCAATACTTGCACAAACCTGTTTACGGCTGACTTCGCTTAATCGGCAAATATATTCCCCGCCCTGGCCATTAAACAACACCAGAACCTGATCCTGTTTCAGGCGCAGCACGCTGCGTACATAATGAGCGGCAGCGTCATCCAGGGTCAGTAACTGCCCGCGATTTAAAGCGGCATTGACATAAATACGCGACACCCGCATCAGTCACGCACCGCTAATTGTATACCCTGCCAGGCCACTTCCGTCATCAAGGCAATCTCCTCTTCGTTAATTACATAAGGCGGCATAAAATAGATCACATTTCCCAAAGGCCGCAGCAGCACCCCGTGTTGTAAGGCATATTTATAAACCTGTAAGCCGCGCCGCTGCTGCCAGGGGTATGCCACCCGTCCGGCTTTGTCCTGTATCAGCTCTATTGCCACTATCATGCCGGTTTGTCTGACTTCGGCAATGTGCGGATGTTCCGCAAAACCAGCCGTCGCCTGCGCCATTTGTGCCGCCAAACCTCGGTTAGCGGCAAGCACATCCTGTTGCTGAAACAGTTCGATAGTCGCCAGCGCTGCCCGGCAGCCCAAGGCATTTCCGGTATAGCTATGCGAGTGCAAAAACGCACTGAGATTTTGATAGTCATCATAAAAAGCCGCATAAATCTGGTTGCTGGTCATGACTGCCGATAAGGGCAGGTAGCCTCCAGTCAGGCCTTTGGACAAACACATAAAATCAGGGCTGATAGCGGCTTGCTCACACGCAAACAGAGTGCCGGTGCGGCCAAATCCTACCGCAATTTCATCAGCAATCAAATGTACCTGGTATTTGTCACAGGCGGCCCGTAATAGCTTTAGATAAATCGGGTGATACATGCGCATAGATCCAGCGCATTGCACCAGCGGTTCAATAATCACCGCGCAAACCGATTCGGCATGTTGAGCCAGTACTTGCTCCATTTCGGCAAAGCGACGCAGCGAATAAGCCTCCCAGCTTTCCCCGCTTTCCCTAAAAAAACAGTCCGGCCCAGGTACCGTAATCACCTCCATTAATAAAGGCGCATAGGTATTTTTGTATAAATCCACAGCCCCTACTGCCAGTGCGCCCAGTGTCTCGCCGTGATAACTGTTTTCCAGGGTAATAAACTTGGTTTTTTGACTCTGCCCGGAATTACGCCAATAATGAAAACTCATTTTCAGTGCTACTTCCACAGCGGCTGAACCATTGTCGGCATAAAAACACTTATCCAGACCCGGCGGAGTAATCTCCACCAGCTTCTCAGCCAACAGTAGCGCCGATTCATGTGTCAGTCCGCCCAGCATCACATGCTCCAGCCGATCCAATTGAGCTTTGATAGCCTGATTGATCCAGGGGTGGCTATGACCAAACAAATTGACCCACCAGGAACTGATCGCATCCAGATAGCGCTTACCTTCAAAATCTTCCAGCCATACTCCGGCGCCAGATTTTATCGGTATCATAGCCAGTGATTCAGCCAGTTCCGGATCGTGATCTTTCATCTGGCTGCACGGATGCCAGAGGACAGCAAGGTCGCGTTTCACCAGCTCGGCATTCTTCATAAATAGTGAGGTTTGGGTGTTTTCGAATTAGCCGGGTATTTTAGGTCAAGCAGCCTCATCGCGCAGATAAAATCAAAGTCCTGCTCAAAGTAGCGAGAAAATGTATTATGAATATCAAAATTTTCATATAATTATCCGGCAGCAAATTAAAGCCGACATCAATTCCAGATAAAAACTGAGGCCGATTTGGAACGTTTTACAATCTCATTAAGCGATGAGCTAGCGACTGAATTTGATCTATGGATACAGGCACGCGGCTATTCCAACCGCTCGGAAGCTGTGCGGGATTTACTCAGAAAGGAAATCGAAACCAAGAGATTGGTGCACGATCAGGCCATCTATAGCGTGGCCACCATCTCCTATGTTTACAATCACCACGAACGCAATCTCGCCGAACGCCTTGCCAATCTTCAACACGAGGCCCATGATTTAGTTGTCACGGCGACTCATGTGCATCTCGATCATGATGATTGCCTGGAAACCCTGTTCCTTAAAGGTTTAACCCAGCAAATCCGGCGCTTTACCGATATGCTCTCCGCAGAAACCGGGGTCAGGCATAGCGTAGTTAATTTAGTCCCGGTAAAACTGGCTTCGGTTCAGCATAGCCATCATTCCCATGCTCACAGCCATTTTCATCCGCACAGCTAGAGGGTGTGGCAAATAGCAGCCATAAAAAAGGCCGGAGCATTCTAAAATGCCCCAGCCTTTTTAAATTGAGTCGGTAATGACTATTAAGCCATTGCGCGCAGTCTGTTGTTCAGTCTGCTTTTGCTGCGAGCGGCTTTATTCTTGTGAATTAAGCCCTTGTTAACAGCTGAATCAATAATTGGCACGGCGGTTTTAAACGCGACTTGAGCTTGCTCTTTATCGCCTGCTCTGACGGCAGCGATTACTTTTTTAATAAAAGTACGTAAGTTGCTGCGCTGTCCGGCATTGCGAATACGGCTTTGCTCAGCCTGGCGCGCTCTTTTTTTAGCTTGTGGTGAATTAGCCATAGTCTATCAATAGTGTTAGTGAATAATTAGACCAGCTATTATCATTTTAGATGCTATGATTGTCAACTCGCCAAGCTTAAATTTTTTGTTCTATAGGTCGTCCTTGAGTAAACAACTATTCAAATCAACTGCTATTGTCGGCGGCATGACGATGGTTTCCCGCATTACGGGCTTTATTCGTGACATGCTGTTCGCCAATATTTTTGGGGTCAATGCCGCTACAGATGCATTTTTCGTCGCCTTCAAAATCCCCAATTTTTTAAGACGCTTATTTGCCGAAGGGGCGTTTGCCCATGCATTCGTGCCGGCCATCACCGATTTTATTAAAACCGGCAACCGCACGGCGCTAAAAGAATTTGTCGATAAAACGGCCGGTACCCTGGCGGTAATACAGTTGGGCGTGACCGTGGTCGGCATTATAGCCGCGCCTTTACTGATCATAGTGTTTGCCCCGGGTTTTTATTGGGAAGGCGGTCAATTTGATCTGGCGGTCAAATTATTAAAAATTACCTTTCCCTATCTGTTATTCATCTTTCTAACCGGTTTGTCCGGGGGAATTTTAAATGCTCACGGCAAATTTGCAGTACCCGCCATAACCCCGGTATTTTTAAATATTGCCATGATCATTGCCGCCGTCTGGATTTCGCCCATGATGGACGAGCCCATATTGGCACTGGCCTGGGGGGTGTTTGCCGCCGGACTCCTGCAATTATTATTTCAAATTCCGGCTTTGCTGCAACTAGGTCTTATGCCCAAGCTACGTTGGGGTTTAAACGATGTTGCCGTCAAACGCATGTTCAGTGCCATGCTGCCGGCCATTTTCGGTGTGTCTGTGGTCCAGATAAACTTGCTGATAGACACTTTGTTTGCCTCATTTTTAAGTTCCGGCAGCGTCTCCTGGCTGTATTATTCCGATCGCTTGGTAGAATTCCCCATAGGCATATTCGGCGTGGCCGTCTCTACCGTCATTTTGCCCAGTCTGGCCAATACTCATGCTGCTGCAGATACGCTAAACTTTTCTAAGGCCCTGGATTGGGGATTAAAGCTGGTAATACTGATCGGTTTGCCCGCCACTCTGGGCTTGACCCAGATGTCCGAGCCATTGCTGTCCACCTTCTTTCAATACAACGAATTCGATGCCCACGATGTCGAAATGACCGCCAAAAGTCTGATGGCTTTTGCCTCTGGGCTGTTGGCGTTTATTCTGATTAAAGTATTAGTCCCCGGCTTTACCTCCCGGTTGGACACCAAAACCCCGGCGCGTTTCGGCATGTATGCTATTTACAGCAATCTGATTCTTAATGCCCTGCTGTTCATACCGCTAGCCCATGCCGGTCCGGCTTTGGCCACAACCCTGTCGGCCTATCTCAATGCCGGCTTATTGCTGCTCACCCTGCTGAAGGACAAAATCTACCAGCCTTGCACCGGTTGGGGAGTGTTTCTGTTCAGAATTGTGCTGGCTTCTGCCGTGATGGGGATATTTTTAGGCTATTTTGTCGATGTCAGCGCCTGGCTGAGTTGGGGAGTTTCCCAACGCAGCCTGCATCTGGGGTTGGTGGTGGTGACAGCAATCCTGATTTATATTCTGGCTTTGTTTGTATTGGGCATGCGGCCACGCCACATTATGGGCAATCCGGCAGCCAGCGAATAAATGTCACCGAAATTTGCGAGGCGATTGGTATAAAATACCCGTTCTAAACCTTTTCATCTCTATGACAATAATGTTTACCAAGCAATGAAAACCAGAACAATAGGCTTTATAGGCGGCGGCAATATGGCGAGTAGCCTGATCAGAGGTCTGATTGCCAGTGGTTACGCGCCGCAACAAATTTGGGTTTCTGACACCAATCAGGCGGTGTTGCAATCACATGCAGAACATTTGCACGTCAATACCAGTACCGACAATCAGGCAATTATTGCCGCCGTAGATGTGGTGGTGCTGGCCGTCAAACCGCAAATATTGCGGGAAATCAGCTTGCAACTGGCCGCCGATATTTGCCGAAAACAACTATTGGTCGTTTCAATCGCTGCCGGCATCAACCAAACCAGTTTAGCAAAATGGCTGGGTCATCAGGTAGCCATCGTGCGTTGCATGCCCAATACCCCGGCGCTGGTGTTAACCGGCGCTACCGCCCTGCATGCCAATCCTAATGTCACTGGCCCGCAACAGGATTTGGCAGAAAATATTCTGCGTGCTGTCGGCCTGACCTTATGGGTGGCCGACGAAGCCCAGCTGGATGCAGTAACCGCTGTGTCCGGCAGTGGCCCGGCTTATTTTTTTCTACTGATGGAAGCGATGGAAAGCGCGGCCCTGGAATTAGGTCTGGACGAAAATGCCGCCCGGCTATTAATACAGCAAACCGCATTGGGGGCAGCCAAAATTGCCCTGGAATCCGCCGAATCCCCCGCTAAACTTCGGGAAAGAGTGACTTCACCGGGCGGTACCACCCAAAAATCCATTGAAACTTTCCAGGCAAATGGATTTCATAGTCTGGTGAGCAAAGCCTTACATGCCGCCAGAGACCGTTCTATTGAAATGTCCCAACAACTCGGAGCAGACTAATGGGTGCCAATTACATGACTGATCCGCTAGTATTCCTGATAGACACCGTTGTGTCACTGTATATACTGGCGGTTGTGCTGCGCTTTTTATTGCAATGGATACGCGCGGATTTTTACAATCCAATCTCACAATTTTTGGTCAAGATTACGCATCCGCCATTGCGGATATTGCGGCGATTTGTGCCTGCCATCGGTCGTATCGATACCTCATCCCTGCTGCTGGCTATCCTGCTGCAGACTTTGGCCAATTATGCCATACTGGCACTTAAAGGCCTGTCTATCAGTATCTTGGCGCTGTTGGTACTGTCGTTTGCCGATTTATTAAAAATCTTGCTGGACGTATTTGTTTACGCCATTTTTGCCGGCGCCATACTCAGCTGGTTTGCACCTGCCAGTTACAGTTCGGTGGCAGGTATAATCTATAGCCTTACCGAACCGCTGTTAAGCATTTGCCGGCGTATTTTGCCGGATTTAGGCGCCATCGACCTATCGCCTTTAGTGGCCCTGGTATTACTGCAACTAGCTAAAATGATGATATTGCCGCCTCTCCAGCAGTTAGCAGGGCTGTTAAGTTAAACGATAGAGCGAGCCTGGCTCTGGAGGCGGTAACTGATACTTCAGCGCTCAGTACCGCCCGGCGTTTGCCTGACCAGAGGCCTGTTGATTAACGCTAGCGGGGTAGGGCCGGCCCACCCTATACAATGGATAGTATTAACGTTGACCAGCCAACCGAGCTTACATTATGAGACATCCGGAATTTCCCTTATCTGCTGAACTGATCTATCTCAACCACGCCGCTGTCGCTCCCTGGCCGCAACGCACCAGCAACGCCGTGATCGACTTTGCCCGGCAAAACAGCCAATACGGCTCACGTTTTTATCTGGACTGGCTCAAAAAAGAAACCGAATTACGCAAACAATTACAAATATTACTCAATGCCGCTTCCCCGGACGACATTGCCCTGGTCAAAAACACCTCGGAAGCCTTGTCCTTTGTGGCTTACGGTTTGACCTGGCAAAGCGGCGATAATATAGTCTCCAGTAACGAAGAATTTCCCTCCAACCGTTTGCCCTGGCAATCATTGGCCGATCAAGGTGTAGCATTGCGTCAGGCCGACCTGTATAGCGCCGCTACGCCGGAACAAGCCCTGTTCAGCCTGGTGGACAGCCATACCCGCTTAATAACCGTCAGTTCCATCCAGTTTGCCTCCGGGTTGCGTTTGGATCTGCAACAAATCGGCGCATTCTGTAAACAGCGCGGGATTCTGTTTTGCATCGATGCCATCCAAAGTCTGGGGGCTGTACAATTTGACGCCCAGGCTTACCAGGCCGATTTTGTCATGGCCGACGGCCACAAATGGTTGTTCGGCCCGGAAGGGCTGGGGGTTTTTTACACCACCCCCCAGGCCAGAGACAAACTCAAGCTCACCCAGTACGGCTGGCACATGATGAAAGATACCCACAACTACGAAAACAAAGCGTGGGAAATTCATCCCGGCTCGCGTCGCTTCGAATGCGGTAGCCCTAACACCTTGGGTATCTATGCCTTATCGGCCAGCCTGTCGCTGCTGCTGGAAACCGGCATGGACAAAGTCGAATCCTTAATTATAGAAAAAGCCGAATACCTGCGCGACACAATCACCGCCCATCCCCATACCCGCTTAATCTCGCCGCGCCAGCACCAGTTAAAATCCGGTATCGTTACTTTTCAGAATCGCAATATCCCCAATCAGGCATTGTTTAGTCATTTGCAAAAACAGGGAGTGATCTGCGCATTGCGCGGTGGTGGTATCCGTTATTCCCCACACTTCTACAATAGCGCAGCAGAAATCCAACAGGCTTTGGAACTGGCGGCAGTACCATCCTTGTAAACCCTTAGCCGGATGTTATCGAATTAAGCAGAATTAGCGATTGGGTACGATAACAATATTGGTGCCATCTGCATTGCCTTTCGCACCTGTATTACCTCTAGAACCGGTATCTCCTTTTGCACCAGTACTTCCTGCGGCACCTGTGTCTCCGGTTGCGCCAGTATCGCCCGTTGCCCCGGCACCGCCGCTAGCGCCCGTATCTCCGGTTGCACCTGTCGCCCCTGTACGTCCGCTAGCGCCTGTATAACCAGTGTTGCCTGTATTGCCGGTGTTTCCGGTTGCGCCTTGTGGTCCAGGAGGTCCTGGCGGTGTTGTTATGCAAGCGGTCATTGCCAAACCAGTAGCGGCCACGATAAATAGTTTCGAATATTTCATTGTAATTACCTTGATCATATTTAAGTGCAAAGCTAGTAATTACGCTGATTAAGATACCCTGTCTGTTCGTTTTCGAACATTTATTCACAGCTCATCATCTACAGGCATCAACGACAACAAATTCACCTCAAATCGCTGCCAGGCGCTGCGGGCTGGTTCCCATTCATATTCAATGGCTTGGCCTGCTTCTGCTGTTCGCCACACCAGCCTGTTGGCCTGAAAAGCCAATTGATAGCAATTCCCCGGCTGCACCATCGCCGCAAAGCGGGCAGCCACTTGCTCGGCAAGTGCCGGACTATCAATAATCAAACCAATCTCGGTATTCACATGCATAGAACGTTGATCAAAATTCATTGAACCAATAAATAACTTCTGCCGGTCAAAAACAAACAATTTCGCGTGCAGTGAGTAATTGCCGTAGCGCGAAATCGCCGGCGTTTGACCACTCCCTCGGGAATTTGCCAAAAATGCTTTAATCTCATAGAGTTCCACACCTTGTTCAAGCATTTCCTGACGGTAATGCATATAAGCTGATTGTGCCAGCAGCATTTCTGAAGAGTTCAGCGAATTGGTCAAAAGTCGTATTCGCACGGCGTGTTGGCGTAAATCAGCAAATAACGGCATACCTTCAGATCCCGGTATCAAATACGGCGTAATTATCAGCAATTCCGACTTCACTGTCTGGGCAGTACTGGCGACTGCCTGATTCATCAGCCGGCCTACGCTAACACCTTTTTCCACCTGGTTTTTGTCGGGACTGTCGGACAACAGCTGGCCGTGTGCCCAGATCAAGGTTAAACGTCCGTTAATAATATCGCGCAAAGTCTGGCTGCTTGCCACAGAGGTAAGTGCGGCGATATTCGCCAATTGCAAATCTAAACTACGTTCGGCAGCGTTAATCATTTGCATACGCAACAAAAAACCGTCAACCCCGGCCAGAATCATCCGAAAACCGGACTTGCCCTGATGAGCTCGTGCCGTATCCGCGAACTGTTGGCCCAAACGAGTCAGCTCAGGATGAGGCAGTGCCGAAGCTACCGGTTTTACAAAATCAGCACCCGGCGGCAGCCCAGCACAGCCGTACAGCAAGGTAAAAATCCCTACTCCGACCCAGCCTGGAACGCGCATTCCCGCAACTGCAAACGCGTTTAACTTTGTTTGCTTGCTACCAGTAAAAGCCCTGCACCCGCCACAATCACCCCGACACTGGCCCAAACCGGAATATTCACGGTTTGGGTATCTTTAACCGATAATTCTAAATCACCCAGTTTAGCCTCCTGAGTTTCCCGGGTATAGTTAAAAGAGCCATACACCGTGCCGGCGATACCGATAATTATCAACGCTATTGCCACTAGCTTAATTGTGTTCATATTCAACCTCATATCTAGCCATCCGCCAAAAGTTAGTCACATTTTTAACTAATGACTAAGCATTACCTTGTTGACACCTGACATATTTGCTTGTGCAACTAAAGAACTCTGCGGCCTTGAATAATGCGTAAAATCACCATAATCACGGCAATAACCAGCAATAAATGAATAAACCCGCCCAAAGTGTAGGAAGACACCAGGCCAAGTACCCAGAGTATGACTAACAGTGCTGCAATTGTTTCTAACATTGTGCTTCTCCCGTCGGCTTAACAATCAAGTTGTTAGCTAGTTTGCAAAATGAGTGGCTACGGCGACTCATTGTGCATCCTTAATGGTCTGTTTAATATCACCCACGACAGACTTAACTTTGCCGACCTGTTTTTGTACATGCCCTTCCTGTTCCAGATCACTATCTTCCAGAATAATACCGGCAACTTCCTTCACCTTGCCTTTCGTGGTTTCGATATGGCCTTTAATTTGATCTTTATTCATAACACGCTCCAGATAAATGGCTAAGAAATAATCAGAGCGTAAACTTAGGAATATTTTCGCCCTGACATAACGATACCCAGAAATTAATGGCTTGTCGGTATGTCAGCGCACATTAGATTGTTATCAATTGACTGTCTCACAGTCCATAAAGCAGTACCCGGCAGCCGGGCCATTCCGGCCTCAGCGCCGTAACAACAAGGTTCCCACCCCGCTATCGGTAAACAACTCCAGCAATACCGCATGATTAACCCGGCCATCAATAATATGCACACTGGTCACGCCGCCTTTTAAGGCATCGGTTCCGCAACGGGTTTTCGGTATCATGCCGCCGGAGATAGTACCGTCGGCAATCAGCTTATCAATATCGGTTAAGGTCAAGCCGGTCAACAAATTACCCTGTTTATCCAAAATACCGGGGATATTGGTCAGCAAAATCAATTTCTCGGCTTTTAATACCTCAGCTACCTTACCGGCCACCAGATCAGCATTAATATTATAGGAATAACCGTCCTTACCCACGCCAATTGGCGCAATCACCGGGATAAAATCGCTGTTGCCCAGCATTTCCACCACGGCAGGGTCTATGCTGCTGACTTCGCCGACATGACCCAGATCAATGATTTCCGGCGCCTCATCCAGTGAAGAACCGGCTTTGGTCATATTGATCTTGCGGGCGTGAATAAAATTGCCGTCCTTGCCGGTCAGGCCCACAGCCTTACCGCCGTTGACATTTATCAGATTAACAATCTCCTTGTTAACCAAACCACCCAGCACCATTTCCACCACATCCATAGTTTCGCTGTCGGTGACGCGCATGCCGTCGATAAACTCAGAAGTTTTACCCAAGCGGCTCAGCAAATTGCCAATTTGCGGCCCCCCGCCATGCACCACAATCGGATTAATGCCTACCAGTTTCATTAACACAATATCGCGAGCAAAACTGTTTTTTAAGGCATCATCTATCATGGCATTACCGCCAAATTTGATGACAACGGTTTTGCCTTTAAATTTTTGAATATAAGGCAAGGCTTCCGTCAAAACACGGGCAATTTCATGGGCTTTTTGTTCTTTTATCATCATGCACAACTATTAAAAATTGAAATATAAACGGCTAACCGGCACATCAATGCTGGCCAGAATGTCCCCAGCCACCCAGACCGCGGCTGGATTCGGCATTAAATTCGCTGACAATTTCCAGACTGGGTTGCAATACCGGTACAAACAACATCTGACAAATACGTTCACCCGGCTGAATGGTATAGCTGGCTGCGCCATGATTCCACACAGCAATGCCGATTTCATTCTGATAATCGGAATCAACAATGCCGACAAAGTTTTTTAAGCCGATACCATGTTTCAGGGATAAGCCGCTCCGCGGTGCCAACACCGCCATAATGCCCGGATCGGCAATATAAATTGCCAGCCCGGTCGGTATCATGACCGTTTCACCCACCGCCACGGTTACCGGAGCATCCAGACAAGCCCGCAAATCCATGCCTGCCGAGCCATCAGTGGCAAACGCCGGTAGCGGAAAATCAGTGCCCAGTTTCGGATTTAAAATTTTGGTTTGAATTTTCAGTTTCATAATCACCTCCAGGTCTATTTTAAGCCATCAGTAGCAGATTCAGAGGATTTCTTGGCTAAGTCCCAACTGTTCGGCGTTGAGCGGCGCTTTCGATTTGTGACAAACACCCCAAACCAGAAGCGATTGTGTGTGGACTTACAAACACAAACATGTGTCAATTCCGACAAATACCGGCGTTAAAAATAAAAATCATATATTTATCAGTAATATAAATAATCAAAATAACTGGCACGGCCTGTGCTATCTCTGTTAACAACCACCCAATTCAGGAGAGTTTCATGGAATTGCCAGTCCTAAACGAAAAACCTGCCGCATCAGGCGGCTGCTCAGCCAGCTCATGCGGATCCACAGATGATCAATTGGATCATTTAACAGACGAAATTCGCGAAAAAGTTCAAAATCACCCCTGTTATTCGGAAGATGCGCATCATTACTTTGCGCGCATGCATGTTGCCGTCGCACCGGCCTGTAATATTCAATGCCATTATTGTAATCGTAAATATGATTGCGCCAACGAATCACGTCCCGGTGTGGTTTCCGAATTACTTACCCCCGATCAGGCCGTTAAGAAAACCAAAGCCGTTGCCGCCAATATTCCGCAAATGACAGTATTAGGTATTGCCGGTCCCGGCGATCCACTGGCTAATCCCGAGCGTACCTTCGAAACATTCCGCAGACTCAGCGAAGAAGCCCCTGATATCAAACTGTGTGTTTCCACCAATGGACTGGCCCTGCCCGATGCCGTAGAAGAATTGTCCAAACACAATATCGATCACGTCACCATCACCATAAACTGTGTGGATCCAGAGATAGGTGCCAAGATCTATCCGTGGATATTCTGGGAAAATCGCCGTATCAAAGGCAAAAAAGCTGCCAAAATTCTGATTGAGCAACAACAAAAAGGCCTGGAAATGCTGGTTGCCAAAGGCATCCTGGTTAAAGTCAACTCGGTGATGATCCCCGGCGTCAACGATAAACATCTGGCCGAAGTCAGCCGCATCGTCAAATCAAAAGGCGCGTTTCTGCATAACGTCATGCCGCTGATTGCCGAAGCGGAACACGGTACATTTTACGGCGTTATGGGACAGCGTGGTCCTAATGCCCAGGAACTGCAAGATTTACAGGACGAATGCTCCGGCGATATGAATATGATGCGCCATTGCCGTCAATGCCGTGCCGATGCCGTAGGTTTGCTCGGCGAAGATCGCGGTGACGAATTCACTCTCGACAAAATCGAAGACATGGAAATCGACTATCAGGCCGCCATGGAAAAACGCAAAGTTATCCACGAAGCCATCGCCGAAGAAATGAACAGCAAACGTGCCGCCAAAACTGAAGCAGCCCAAAAATTTGCGGCCGAAGAAAAACTGCAAACCCGACCAGTATTGATGGCCGTGGCGACCAGCGGCCAGGGCCTGATCAATATGCATTTTGGTCACGCCAAAGAGTTTTTGATCTACGAAGCCTCGCCAGAAGGTGTGCGTTTTATCAGCCATCGCAAAACCGACCAGTATTGCGGCGGTGACAGCACCTGTGGTGAAGCGGAAACCGCACTGCAACGTACCATCCGCAGTCTGGAAGGTTGTGAAGCAGTGTTGTGTTCCAAAGTAGGCTACGAGCCTTGGGATATGCTGGAACAAGCCGGCATCATGCCTAACGGTGAGCACGCCATGGAACCTATAGAAGAGGCTGTTATTGCCGTCTATAAGGAAATGGCCGCCGCCGGTAAACTGGAACCCGTAGACGAAGCACAACGCGCCAGCGCTTAAAGGAGGCTGAACATGGCTCTAAAAATCATAGAAAGTTGTGTGAATTGTTTTGCCTGTGAGCCGGTTTGTCCCAGCAAAGCCATTTATGAAGCCAAGCCGCATTTCAAGATTAACGCCCGAAAATGTACCGAATGCGAAGATGACTTTGCCGAACCGCAATGTGCCAGCATTTGTCCCATTGAAGGCGCGATCCTGGATGCCCTGGGCGTACCCTTGAATCCACCCGGCTCACTAACAGGTATACCACCGGAAAGAATGGCCGAAGCGATGGCTGAGCTGCAAGCACATTGACGCTTATGGCCACAGTAAACTTCTACGAAAAGCCGGGCTGCATCAACAACACCCGACAAAAGCAGTTGTTGATTAAGGCCGGGCATGTGCTGATCGTCCACGACTTGTTAAAACAGGCGTGGGCGCAGCGGCTGGATGAACTGCGGGCCTTTTTTGGCGACATGCCGGTAGCCGATTGGTTTAATCGTAGTGCGCCGGCTGTCAAAAATGGCGAAATCAATCCGCTGGATCTTAATGCAGAGCAGGCTTTGGCCCTGATGGCTGATTGCCCTATTCTGATCCGGCGGCCTTTGCTGGAGGCGGCAGGCCGGCGTTGTGCCGGCTTTGATACCCAAACCATTGAAGCCTGGCTGGGCTTATCTACAAACACGGTGGCGGCAGATCTGGAAACCTGTCCGAAAAACCAAACGCATCAACAGGCTTACCGGTCATGAAGCCGCTGCAACTGGAAGATGAACACGGCCGGCCCCAAGCGATAAGGATATCCGAACGGGTACACTGGATAGGCGCGCTGGATCCTAATTTACGTACTTTTGACATTATCCTGAAAACGGCTAATGGTACCAGCTACAACGCTTACATCCTGCGCGGCAGTGATGGTGTGGCCATCATTGATACAGTGAAAGAAGGTTTTGCCGCTGACTTTTTCGCCCGGCTGGAAAGTGTAGCCGACTATGCCGAAATCAAGGTTATCGTCCTCAACCATCTGGAACCCGACCATACCGGCGCCTTGCCGGAGTTGATCAAACGCGCCCCACAAGCCCAATTGTTTATTTCCCAAAAAGCCCAGTCCATGCTCAAAGGGCTGTTGAAAAAAGAAGAATTGAGTTTTCGTCCGGTACTCACCGGTGATTCGGTTTCCTTGGGTGACCGAACCCTGCAGTTTCTGCACACCCCGTATTTACACTGGCCGGATACCCAATGCACTTATTCACCCGAAGAAGCGGTACTGTTTTCCGGCGACGTATTCGGCTGCCATTTCTGTGATAACCGCCTGTTCAATGATCAGGTCGGTGATTTTCGATTTTCCTTCGAATATTACTACGCGCACATCATGCGTCCCTTCAAGGAATACGTATTACGCGCCCTGGAATTGATAGAACCCTTAGCGCTGCAACTGATCGCTCCCAGTCACGGACCGGTGTTACGTGATCGTCCTCAGCACTATATTCAGCGTTATCGGCAATTATCCACCCCGGCATTGCATAGCGAGCTCAGCCTTAATCAAAAAACCTTGCTGATTTTTTATATCAGCTCATACGGCAACACCAAACGCATGGCCGAGGCCATTTACCAAGGGGCCATTCAGATAGAGGATGTGCGGGTATCACTTTACGATCTGGAAGGAGGGGAAGTCAGTCCGTTTGTGGACTTGATTGAAGAAGCCGACGGCATGATCCTCGGCACCCCCACCATCAACGGCGATGCCGTTAAGCCGATCTGGGATTTATTATCTTCGCTCACCGTGGTAAACCTGAAAAACAAATTGGGCGGGGTATTCGGCTCATATGGCTGGACTGGTGAAGGAGTCAGGTTGGTGGAAGATCGTTTGCGCGGCTTGAAGCTACGTGTGCCCATTCCAGGACTAAGGGTGAAATTAATTCCCACCGACGATGAAATAGTGGAATGTCAGGCCTTCGGCTTGGAACTGGCCCAGGAGTTAATGGGGTTGCGGGCAGCAAGATCGGTAGACATGGCCGACCTGCCTTAAGCAAACAGCCTGGCTTAAACAGAATAACAATACGGTGATCAGTCAATAGCTTGTACACCAGACTAGGTTCGCCGTTATGCGGATTTGCCGGTTAAATTAATCGGCATTATTCCGGCAGGTCATATTCAGCTTGATGATGTCCAAACCATTGTCAGCAAATAATGCAAAAGATTGAACCGCAACACCTGTAAAAAATGGCAAACCGCTAACGTCGAACTGTGTATTTAGTCCGTACCCAAAAAGTGCAGACTAGCCGATTTAAGGACAAATCGGTGTCCTCATTGCCGTCAGGCAATGAAAATCTGGAATCATCACGATTCCAAACCGGCTGATCCTCAGATTAGAGGTGGCCGAGATTATATTTCAATACCATAAGGAGTTTTACAATGGCCAAAGCGACCATTACATTCGAAGATATCAACGTAACAGTGACAGTGCCTGCCGGCACCAGAGTGATAGAAGTATCCGAAAAAGTCGGATCCGGCATCACCTATGGCTGTCGGGAAGGTGATTGCGGAACCTGTATCATGAAAGTGACCGAAGGCTGGAACAACCTCAGCGAACCATCGGTACTGGAAGATAAAGTACTGCGCGAAAACATGGCCGGCAAGCATAACCGCTTAGCCTGTCAGGCCCAGCTACTTAGCGGCACCATTGCCGTTAAACCTGTTTAAGGGGGGATAAGACTATGGCATTAGTAACATTTACCAATCCGGAATACCGGGACAAAACTGTTTATGCAGTAGCCGGTAGCCATACCCAAACTTTGCTGAAACTGGCTCGGGAAAACAAAATTCCCATTCAGTTTGAATGTGAAGATGGCGATTGCGGAACCTGCCTGATCAAAGTGTCCAGCATAGATAAAAAAAATCAGCGCATGGGCGGCCCGTTAACCGAAAAAGAAAAAACTATACTCAAGCAAGCCGGCAAAGTCACTGCCGCAGAACTGGAAGCCATGATAGTTGATGACTTACCCTGCGAATGGCGACTGGCTTGTCAGATGATCGTCAGAGATGAAGACATTCGTGTAGAGTATTAAAAAAACCTGCCACAAATAGCCGGACAAAATCTATGAGCTGCCAACCGATGATCCAAAACCAAGAGCCTCAGCAAGTCTCATGTTTAAAAAAATCACGGCAGCAGCACTACGAAGAGTTAATGGCTTGCGCCGGCCAGTCCTCTAGCAAGGTCTGGCTGGCCCAAATGATTTCCAGTTGGCTGGTCGGAGCAGGAGTACTCCCGGATTATCTGGGTTTACAGCCAGAGCAGTTTCGGCAACTGCTGCAACAATGCTTTTCAGGCTACTGTTTACCCGTTACCGCCTTGTCTGGACAGGTTTCAGATTTTAGCCGCATGCTGGAAAAGCAGGATCTGGAACAACTACTAAGCCGTTACGCCAATCCAGAAGCCGAATATAACCAATGGCTGATCAGTATTATAGTGACCGCCAGTTTAGGTAGTGATCATCTCTGGCAAGATATGGGCTTATGGAGTCGACAGGACTTAACCGCCATGTTGGCCCGGCATTTTCCGGAACTGACTGTCAGAAACAGCAAGGATATGAAATGGAAAAAATTTCTCTATAAACAGCTTTGCGAAGCCGAAGGCCTATACGTGTGCCGCGCCCCCAGCTGCGAGGTTTGTCTGGATTATCACAACTGCTTTGGTGCGGAAGTATAAAATTCAACAAGGATGAGCTTGAATTCGGATCGTAATGGCTTACAAGCCATTCCAAGGCTTATACAACCCAGCCACTTCCAGGCCAAACATATCCAAAATCCGTCCCACCCCCTCATTTACCATGGCCGTTAAAGAATCGGATTTGTTATAAAACGCCGGCATCGGTGGATAAATAATACCGCCCATCTCAGTCACAGCGGCCATATTGCGAATATGGGCCAGATTCAACGGAGTTTCTCTGGGGATCAGCACGGTTTTCCGGCGTTCTTTCAAGGCCACATCCGCTGCTCGCGAAATCAGATTATCGCCAAAACCATGTGCCACTGCCGCCAGCGTTTTCATCGAACACGGTGCAATGACAATGCCTTCAGTCTTAAAAGAACCGCTGGCAATAGAAGCGGCAATATCATCAATGCCATGAGTGACATCCGCCAGCGCATACAATGTGCGCCTATCCATAGCCAGCTCGTACTTCAGATTCACCAGACCTGCCGCCGAAATCACCAGATGCGACTCCCAATCCGGCTGCGCGCGTAAAATCTCCAGCAAGCGCACCCCGTAAATCGCACCGGTTGCCCCGGTCATGGCAACCACCAAGCGTTTCTTATCTGCCATACAAAGCCCTATACCAGGTTAGCCATTTCATCGGTTGCCGCCACCAGGGCAGAGATCATTTCCTCGCCACGGGCAATGTGCCCGGCATTGGCCAGAATCTGCAAACGCGCCAGCGGCAAAGCCTGCTGCAACAACCAGCCGCTCTGCAATGGACAAGTCAAATCGTTTTGACCATGAATGATGATACAGGGAATTGCCGGCAAAGATTGGCAACCCGCCAGAATCTGATTTTCAGCCATAAAATAATCATGTTTGGCGTAATGTAGTTCCATACGCGCCTGCAACAAGTCTTGATCGCTAAGTTCGGTTGCATCAGGCTGAAAATCATTGCCCAGAGCCACTTTAGCCCCCCAGTTCAGCCATTGTTTGGCAACCTGTTTGGCCAGTTCAATATCGTTGCCAAACACACAATCACAAATCAGCTGGGCAAAATTGCCTGAATTATCCTGGGGCAGGCTGTCCAGCAAAGCTTGCCATTGCTGCGGATAAATATGATTAACCCCATGTCCGAGAAACCAGTCCATATCAGCACGCCGGGCCAGAAACACGCCGCGCAAAATCATGCCCAATACCCGTTCCGGGAATTGTTGGGCATATAATAAGGCCAAAGTCCCGCCCCAGGAGCCGCCAAACAGCAGCCATTGGCGAATGCCCAAACCCGCCCTGATCAATTCCAGATCAGCCAGCAAGTCCTGAGTGGAATTCTCGCGCAATTCGCCAAAGGGCTGGGATTTGCCGCAACCCCGCTGATCCAGCAGAATAATATGATAGCGTTCCGGATCAAAAAACCGGCGATGATCAGGCTTGGTGCCGGAACACGGGCCGCCATGCAGAAAAACCACCGGAATTCCCGCTGGATTGCCGGACTGCTCCACATAAACCCGGTGAATGTCACCCGCTTCCAGAAAAAATTCATGGAAAGGGCTAATCTCAGGATAAAAATATTTCATATACTGCAGGCGCTCAAGCCCGCACCAGTAAATTAATCAGCAACTGTTCGTAAATCCGGCTCAACGTTTCCAGCTCATCCAGACCAATATGCTCATTCACCTTATGAATACTGGCATTCAAAGGCCCAAGCTCAATCACTTGGGCGCCGGTTGGGGCAATAAACCGGCCATCAGAAGTACCGCCACCGGTATCATCCAGTGTTTCATAGCCACACACCGATTGAATCGCGGCGTGAGCTGCCGAAGTTAACTCTCCCGGCGCAGTCAAAAACGGCTGTCCAGACAGACGCCATTCCAGATTATATTTAAATCCGTATTTGTCCAGAATCGCCTGGGTGCGGCTCTTAATCAAAGCCTCATTCAGTTCAGTGCTGAAGCGCAGATTAAACTGAGCCTCCAATTGGCCGGGAATAATATTTTCCGCACCGGTACCGGCAGTGATATTGGAAACCTGCAAACTACTGGCTGGAAAAAACGCATTGCCCTGATCCCAAACCTCCTGACACAACTCAGTTAAAGCCGGGGCAAACCGGTGTATGGGATTTTCTGCCAACTCCGGATAAGCCACATGACCTTGAATGCCTTGCACCGTCAGTTTGGCGCACAAAGAACCGCGCCGGCCCACTCGTATCACATCACCGATTTTTTCAGTACTGGACGGTTCGCCGACCAGGCACCAATCTATTTTTTCCTGGCGCTGTTCCAGCACTTCCACCACTTTTACCACACCATGCGTGGCTATGCCTTCCTCATCACTGGTCAGCAGCACCGCAATCGAACCTTGATGGGCCGGATAACGCACCAAAAAGCGTTCCACAGCAGTCACAAACGCGGCAATACTGCCTTTCATATCCGCAGCCCCCCGTCCATACAAACGGTTATCGCGGATATGCGGCTCAAAAGGCGGCGATTGCCAGGCCGCTACAGGCCCAGTCGGCACCACATCGGTATGACCCAAAAACACAAACAGCGGCGCCTGCTGGCCACGGCGCAACCAAATATTTTGGGTATCGGCAAAATTCAGTTGCTCGGCCCGAAAATCCAGCTTGGTCAAACGCGCAGCCAGTAAATCCTGACAGCCGGCGTCTTCCGGGGTTACCGAAGCACGGCGGATCAGGTTTTCTAAAAGACTTAAGGTATCACTCATGATAAAACGGCATAAAGATCGGCAGAAAACCCGGCAATCAGCTGATTACCAGTATCCAGTATGGGGCGCTTGATTAGAGTAGGCATGTCCAGCATCAGCTCCAGCGCTTTTGCCTGGTTTAAATCGGATTTTTGCTCGGCACTGAGTTCCCGCCAGCTAGTGCTGCGCTGATTTAATACCGCATCCACCCCCAACCGGTCGATAAAATCCTGCAGCACAGCACGATCCAGGCCGTCCACCCGATAATCGTGGAAGCGATAAGGAATCTGCCGGCTTTCCAGCCAGAGCCGAGCTTTTTTAACGCTGTCGCAATTCTTGATGCCGTAAACAGTCCACATCAAGTTCAGGCATCTCCGGCCAACAACTCGTCCAGTTCAGGCAGAGATTTATCGGCTTTGGCGCGGGCTTTGTAAACATCCACAAACTCCATGAAAGCTTGTTCAAGATCGTCCAGAACCTCTTCCTCGTCAGTGATATCACCTTCCGGGATTTCGTCGGATTCCAGATAATCTTTTTGAATGGCAATTTCGCCGTTCAAGGAGAGTAGGGCAAGAATTAAGGCGTTATTGGAAATATTTTCAGGCATGCTGTATGTGCGGGTTAGGAAAGAGAAGGGGTGTTTTGTCGGTTGTAAACAGACACCATTAACGCAACGCAGTTCAACTATACGATAGAAATATCACACATTTGTGAAAAAACTGGTTTGCGCAAAAGATCATCTGCTCTGCCGAAATTCGAAAAACTCATGGTTGATAAAGGCTAATTCACTGAAATCGTTAAAATAAGCCAGTGTAACCGCCATCAGAATTCATTCTACCATTGTAACCCATTACCAGGCAGCGATGCCATTTTGATCTTGGTCGCAAGACTAGTGGTACACCAATGTTATATTGACGGATGAACTTTACCCATTGGCTGCCAGGACAACCCGGCAGCCAATCAAGCTAGCCGTCAAAGTAATGATGGTCAACCACTAGAGTGGCAGAGCAATAAAATGTTACTCCATCCCTTCAGTTATAAAAGGATGGAGTTCAAGCGCCCAACTTATTTAGCTTTGATCAATTCCACATCAAAAATCAAAGTTGAGTTAGGGCCAATATCCGGGCCGGCTTGGCGTGCGCCATAAGCCAGATTAGCCGGAATAAACAATCTGGATTTACCGCCTTCTTTAATCAGCTGCAAACCTTCGGTCCAGCCCGGAATAACCCGGTTTAATGGAAACGAAGCCGGTGCGCCGCGTTTATATGAGCTGTCAAAGACTTTGCCGTCGATAGTGGTGCCTTCATAATGCACCGTCACGGTATCAGTTGCTTTAGGGGTTGCGCCAGTGCCTTCGGTCAGCACTTGATATTGCAAACCGCTGGCAGTAGTGATCACGCCGGGTTTTTTCGCATTTTCGGCCAGAAAGGCAGTGCCGGCGGCCTGGTTTTCTTCCGGTGTGGTGGCATTGGCCATAGAGAACATCGCAAATCCTATTAAAAAAGCAATTAAAGTAGCGATAACACGCTGTTGAGTGTTTTTCACAGTGACTCCTTGAGTTGAATAAACTAAAAGTAACTATTCGTGTTTATGCCTATCAAGATAAGCCATAAACCCAGCGTCTATGCCCAAACTTAATGCACATCAAACTTCGTTGCGTTGGACTCCATGCCAAGCAAACCGCATAGCTACCCTATCAGTTTATCAGTTTTCCGCTTCCAATTCCTGACGACAGCCAGACAATTGTCCGTCATACATCACCGCACGCTGTTGAGTTTTTTGTGCAGTGTTCAACAGCCATTGCTTAGGCCGGTAACTGCTGTTTTGAAACCCCTTATGGCCTTCGTGATAACTTAAATACAAGTTTTTGGTATCGTTCAGCGCCAAACCCAATCTCTGATGGCTGATACTGCAATACCAAGCCACAAAATCACAACTGTCGCCAAAATCTTCCCGGTCAGCCCAACTATTGCCGCTGGCTTTCTGATACTCCGCCCAAGCCTCATTCTTAGCCTGCGGATAACCATAAGCACTGCTGGAGCGAAACCAGGGAATAAACCCCAAAATCAGCGGTCGGGGCGGCTGCGCATCGGCCACGAACCGGGATTCCTGATAAATAATCGCCATCTGCACCGCAATCGGCGCCCCCCAGCGCCGTGCCGCGCTGAGGGTATAGCCATACCAGTCATCCTTCTCACGAAAAATTTGGCAAACATCCTCTATATGCTTGGGTGGTGTAGATGCACAGGCTGATAATAGCGTTAAGCAGATCAGGATTAAGGAATGCATTTTCATCGCAACAGAGCAGGGAGCAAAGTGTGGCCAGTGTTAGTAATTATAGCCTGAAAGGTGGCTAAAGCTTGGGATGGGGAAATGAGCTAAGCATGCAAGGCGGCTTCGGCCAGGCCAACCACCAAAACCGCGCGGGCGTTTGATGTTCAACCATCGCGAAAACACCCTGCGCGGGACTGCTATAACCTAAGACATCGCAGCGTAGTCTTTATAAAAGCAGGGTCAGAGCGATTCAACAATGTCCTGTCCTGCGCTTGAGCCAAAATTAACCTATTGCCGTGTAAGTAAAACAACAGCCCACGCAAAACCAATAGGCAACAAAAAAGGCCTAGGTCATTAAACCTAAGCCTTTAATTTTGTCTGGTAGCGGGGGCAGGATTTGAACCTACGACCTTCGGGTTATGAGCCCGACGAGCTACCAAGCTGCTCCACCCCGCGATTGATCTAAACATTATGTCATCAAAATAGCGGAATAGCAAGTTGTTTTTAAAATTGAGATAAAGATGCTGCCATCTTTATCTCAAATCGACTGTAATACAACGTCTTGCAACTTAATAGCTTTAACAGTCCTCAACAAAGCTTGACCTGTATCTCTTGTAGCGATTTAGCCAACCCAGGCCAAAGCCTGCTTAGGGACGGCCAATGGCGTAGTATTCCAAGCCATTTTGTCTTACGTGTTTAGGGTCATACATATTCCGGCCATCGAAAATCACTTTGTCTTTTAACAGCAGACTCAATTGTTCGAAGTTCGGGCTGCGGAATTGCTTCCATTCAGTCACGATAATTAAAGCATCTGCCGCTTTTAGGGTATCGTCCTGATTATCAACATACTCAAGGCCCGCCGGCTGGTCACCATAAATCCGCTTGGCTTCGTGCAGCGCTTCAGGGTCATAAGCCTGTACTTTGGCGCCGGCAGCGATTAAAGCGTCGATTACCACTCTACTAGGCGCTTCACGCATATCATCGGTATTGGGTTTGAACGCCAAGCCCCACAGCGCAAACACTTTGCCTTGTAAGCTGCCTGAATAATGCGCGGTAATTTTCTCGAATAAACGTAGTTTTTGTCTATCATTCACATTTTCAACAGCGCTCAGCAACTCGGCATTGTAGCCATAATCCCGCGCAGTTCTTTCCAGAGCTTTTACGTCTTTAGGGAAGCAAGAGCCGCCGTAGCCGCAACCGGGATAGATGAAGCTATAGCCGATACGACTGTCGGAACCGATGCCATGGCGGACATTTTCAATGTCCGCACCCAGGCGTTCAGCCAGATTTGCCAATTCGTTCATGAAGCTGATTTTAGTCGCCAGCATGGCGTTCGCCGCGTATTTAGTCAATTCGGCGGAACGAATGTCCATGGCGATTAAACGGTCACGGCTGCGATTGAAGGGCGCATAAAGTTCTTTCAATAATTCAGCCGTTCTAGGATTATCGGTACCGACAATAATCCGGTCAGGTTTCATAAAATCGTCAAGCGCAGAACCTTCTTTCAAGAACTCAGGGTTGGAAACCACATCAAATTCCAGTTGCTCGCCACGTTTGCCTAATACCTCTAAAACCGTATTTCTCACTTTATCGGCAGTACCCACCGGAACCGTAGATTTATCGATAATGACCTTATATTCGGTCATGTGCTCAGCAATGCTTTTGGCAACAGCCAGCACATATTTAAGATCCGCAGAGCCGTCTTCGTCAGGTGGAGTGCCAACCGCAACAAATTGAAACAAGCCAAAGTCAATGGCTTCTTTGGCATCAGTGGTGAAATGTAAGCGTCCGGCAGCTTGATTGTCCTTGACCATTTCTTCCAGGCCAGGCTCATAAATCGGAATAATACCTTGTTTCAGCTGGTCAATTTTACGTTGGTCAACGTCCATGCACATAACCTGATTGCCGACATCTGCTAAACATGCGCCGGTGACCAAACCAACATAACCACTGCCAAATACAGTTATTTTCATCTACAAATCTCCTTGTGAGTTATTGAATTTTTGTTTCAAACGAAACAGCGCCGAAATGTCTTCGTCGCCGAAACCTTTTGCCATCAAATTTGCGTAATCGGTCAGCGTTGCTTCAGTTAACCGGCAATCAATAGCGGATTGTTGAGCCATCTCGCGGCAAATCAACAGATCTTTATGATGTAAAGCCAATTTGAAGCCAGGCTTAAAAATACCTTGGATCATGGTTTTGCCGCGATGTTGTAGAAACCAGTTGCCGGCGGCACCTCCAGAAATGATATCAATAACTTTTTCTAAATCCAGATGCTGCCCAACCGCAAAGGCCAGGGCTTCGCAAACTGCCTGATTGATACCGGCTGCCATAATTTGATTAACCGCCTTGCAAGCTTGTCCGGCACCGCTATCGCCCATATGTTCTATTCTTGCTGCAATCACTTCCAGCCAGGGTTTTACTTGGGCCAAAGCCATTGCATCCCCGCCAACCATCATTGCCAGAGTACCTTTATTTGCCCCTTCCACACCGCCCGATACAGGCGCATCAAGAAAACAGGCCTGTTTTTCACTTAAAATGGCTGCCGCTTGCCTAGCTGTCACACTGCTGATAGTCGAGGTATCAATCACCACCGTACCAGGCTTAATGGATAAAGCCAAGGCAGACACCACCTCCAGAACGTCCCGGTCCGCTGAAACGCAAATAAAAATTATCTCCGTGTCAGCCGCCAAGGCCTGCGGACTGGCATAAACATTCACGTTAAACTCGGTGGTTTTGCCCGGGCTGCGATTGTATACCCCATGCAGATAACCCTGCCGGGCTAAATTATGCGCCATTCCGCGTCCCATGGCTCCCAAACCGATAAAGCCGACTCTCATCATATCAGCACCTGAAATCTTGTCTAGTTTTCTGCGCTACTCACTTCTCAAGATAAGTATAGGCATTTAAGCCGGTTAGCAGTTCTTGTTGAAATAACAGCTTTTGTTGCGGGGTTAATGCGCTATCGTCCAGTTTGTGTTGATAAGCGGTTTTTAGAGTTTCAGTATCAATATGCACATAATCCAGTAACTCACTGACATTTTCACCCAACATAAAATCGCCAAACCGATAACCGTCAGGGCTAAGTTCGATATTAATGGAATGCGTATCACCAAACAGATTATGCATATCGCCCAAAATTTCCTGATAAGCGCCCAGCATAAAAAAACCTAATAAATAGGGTTGTTGCAAATCAATGTGGTGCAAAGCCAAAGTATTGCTGATATTCTGCTGATCAACATACTGGTCGATACGGCCATCCGAATCACAGGTCAAGTCTTGCAACACCGCCCGAATGGTGGGTTGCTGATCCAGTTTATGGATCGGCATGATAGGGAAAATCTGATCTATACCCCAGATATCCGGCATGGATTGAAACAGCGAAAAATTGCAAAACACCTTATCCGCCAATTTTTCCTCCAGTTCCAGAGCAATCTCCCGATGTTGATGATTATCCAGATTCAGATTGCCCTGGATATGCCGGCAAATGCCGATATAGTGTTGTTCAGCTGCAGCCAGTTCAGTTAATGTCAAATCGCCCTGTACAAACTCAGCGCGGGCTTCAGAAATAGCAAATTGGGCATTATGATAAGTTTCCGCTACATTCAGTAAAGCCAATTCACTATTAGCCGGTTCACCCTGCAGGCATTCAACCTCAGTCACATTGGTAATCATCACCGCATGATGAGCAGTAATGGCTCGGCCAGATTCAGTAATAATATGAGGATGCGGTAACTCAAACGCCTGACAGGTTTCGGCAAAACTGCGCACGATATTCTCGGCATATTCTGCCAGACTATAGTTGATGGAACATTCCCGCCGTGAACCGCTGCCATCATAATCCACACCCAGGCCGCCGCCGGCATCCACCGTGGAAATTTTGGCACCCAGTTCATGCAGTTGCACATAAAATTGACCGGCTTCCTTAAGGGCCAGTTTTATATCGTGGATATTGGCAATCTGCGACCCCATGTGAAAATGCATCAACTGTAAACAATCCAGCAAATTAACTTCCCGCAGCCGGGCCAGCAATTGCAGGATTTCACAGGCATGCAAGCCGAATTTGGATTTCTCACCGCCACTATTCTGCCATTTACCGGAACTGATGGTGGATAAGCGTACCCTCACACCCAATTGCGGCTGTACGCCAAGTTTAGCGGCTTCCTCAATAATGATTTCCAGCTCGGAAGGCTTTTCAATCACAATAAACACCCGCAAGCCCAGCAACTGGCCCATCAGCGCCATGCGAATATAAAAACGATCCTTATAGCCGTTGCAAACAATCACACCACCTGGTTTTGCCAAGCCCAGAATGGCCAAAAGCTCCGGCTTACTACCGGCCTCCAGGCCGATGCCGTCCGCACAAACAATGCTTTCCACCACATTGCCCTGTTGATTGACTTTGATAGGGTAGACCGGGGTATAAAGCCCCTGATAGGCATGTTGACGGCAGGCATCGGTAAAAGCCTGTTGCAGTCTGCGAATCCGGTCTCCCAAGATATCAGTAAAGCGCACCAGTACCGGAAACTGTAAACCTCTGTCCTGTAAAGCCTGAGCAATCTCAAATAAATCAATTTCAGTGGCATTGCCTGATTGCGGTTTAATGCAAACATTGCCTTGATTATTGATAGAAAAATAACCATCGCCCCATTGCTGAATAGCATAAAGTTGCTTTGATTGTTCAATCGACCATTGCTGTGCTTCCACCCATGCTCCCAAGCCCGTCATAAAGAAGCCTAAATTCTAAAGTATAATAGCCTAGCTTATATGACTTTTTTAGGACAACATCATGCTAGACGATCAATGGTTTAGTGAAGCAGTCAGTTCCGATGGCTCTGCATTCTCACTCAAAATCAAGCGTAAACTCCACGAAGAACAATCAGAATTCCAGTTTCTGGAAATATATGAGACCGAACATTTCGGTAATCTGATGGTGATCGATGGCTGTACCATGGTTTCCACCCGTGATAACTTTTTCTATCACGAAATGATGAGTCACCCGGTTTTATTTACTCATCCCAACCCGAAAAGAGTCTGGATTATCGGTGGCGGCGATTGCGGTACCCTGAAGGAAGTACTCAAACATCCAAGTGTAGAACAAGCCGTGCAAATCGATATCGACGAGCGGGTAACCCGATTAGCGGAAATTTATTTTCCGGAATTGTGCGAATCAAACCACGATCCGCGAGCGGAACTCAAATTTATTGACGGTATTAAATGGGTAAAAGATGCCGCGCCGAATAGCGTTGATATCATCATCGTCGACAGCACCGATCCGGTCGGCCCCGCAGAAGGCCTGTTTTGTGCCGAGTTTTACCGTGATTGTTTTAACTGTCTCAGCGAAAACGGCATTGTCGTGCAGCAAAGCGAGTCCGCCCTGTTCCACATGAAAATTCTGGCCGAAATGCGCGGCGAAATGCAGGCTGCCGGTTTTAACCATCAGCAAACCGTATTTTTCCCACAATGTCTGTATCCTTCCGGCTGGTGGAGTGCCACTATGGCCAGTAAAACCGACTTATCGGTTTTCAGAGAACAGGATGCCGCCAACAAAAGCTTTGAAACCGTTTATTACAACCGGGATATTCACAAAGCCAGTTTGGCCATGCCGGAGTTTTTCAAAAAAGCCTTTGCTTAACTCAGACACAATAGCCTGAATGAGAGGCGGATTTACCAGTCTGGGAATCCGCCCTGCCTGCGGCAAGGGGTTTAAATCACAACGCGCTGACCACTGGCTGCTGCCTGTATAGCGGCAACGATAATTTGGCAGTTTTCTCTGGCATCACTTAGCGCCAGGCCAGGTGCTGAATCGTTTAACACGCAATCAGCAAAATGTTCGACTTCCAGCCGGAAATGATTAGCGGCAGGCAAGCGCTCCTCGCTTTGCCGGCCATCTTCATTCCACCAGGAAATAATCGGCACATCGCCGGGTAATTGCCAGACGATATGGCATTTAATGCCGCCCTGAGTGCCAACGATTTCATATTCGCAGCGTCGGGCACGGGCAAAACTGAAATCAAATTGGGCAAATTTACCGTCGCCAAAATCCAGCACACCGCTGCTGGCTATATCCGCACCACTTTCCACATAGCTGGCCTGTGCCGTGACAGCCACCGGCAGGCCGGAAAAAAATTGGCGTAGCGAATGGATCGCGTAACAGCCGATGTCCCACATCGCCCCGCCGCCGTGTGACACATCCTCAGCCAGGCGATACAGACGGGCCGGACGCATCATAAAAGAAAAGCTGGCGCGTACCGAGCGAATTTCGCCAATCAAACCAGCAGCAATCAGCTCTTTAACACGCTGATGCTGCGGATGAAAACGGTACATAAAACCTTCCATAACCTTAACATTATAGCGTCGGGCCGCCGATTCAATCGCATCGACATCAGCCACAGTCAAGGCCAGTGGTTTTTCGCATAACACATGCTTGCCCTGGGCAATAGCGTGTAAAGTCCACTCAGCGTGTTCTTGATTGGCCATCGGCACATAAAGCGCCTGGATACGCTCATCACTCAGCAAAGCATCAGGATCATCATAGTAACTGACCCCGGTCGTGCCGGGCGCGTATTTCTGCAGCACTTCCTGAGCTGCGCCGGGCCGGCGGCTGGCAATCGCCACCAGTTCCGAATTTTTGGCTTCGACTATGGCAGGCAGCATACGCTCATTAATACGCGCAGCGCCCAAGATACCCCAGCGCAGTTTGGCTTGATTATTCATAGTAACCCTCTCGTACAAATTTGTATTCAGCGTACAAGAGCCCCTTTTAAAAAGCAATGTTTGCGTTAATAATTGATACCTCAGCTTAAACCAACCAGATCGCAGCGTAGCCTTGATCAAGGCAGAGTCAGCAGAATTCAACAAAACCCTCACCACACCCTCATTCGCGCCAACCACGTAGCCCGGATGCAGCGCAGCGGAATCCGGGGAATCGAAGCCCAATACACTTGCCACAGCTAGAACCAAGCATTAAGGCATCGTCTTAATTTTAAAATCCAACGCCAGACAGGTTAAATGTCAATATCCGCACCGACTCACAAACACCTCTTTTCGCGCCAAGCAAGTAGCCTGGATGCAGCGCAGCGGAATCCGGGAATCGAAGCTAATACGCTTTCCATAGCTAGAACCAAGCATTAAGGCATCGTCTTAATTTTAAAATCCAAAGCCAGACAGGTTAAATGTCAATATCCGCACCGACCACAAAACACCCTCATTCGCGCCAAGCAAGTAGCCCGGATGCAGCGCAGCGGAATCCGGGAATCGAAGCCAATACACTTGCCACAGCTAGAACCAAGCATTAGGGCATCGTCTTAATTTTAAAATCCAAAGCGAGACAGGTTCAATGTCAATATCCGCACCGACCACAAAACACCCTCATTCGCGCCAAGCAAGTAGCCTAGATGCAGCGCAGCGGAATCCAGGAATCGAAGCTAATACACTTGCCACAGCTATAACCAAGCATTAAGGCATCGTCTTAATTTTAAAATCCAAAGCCAGACAGGTTCAAAGTCAATATCCGCACCGACCACAAAACACCCTCATTCGCGCCAAGCAAGTAGCCTGGATGCAGCGCAGCGGAATCCGGGAATCGAAGCTAATACACTTGCCACAGCTATAACCAAGCATTAAGGCATCGTCTTAATTTTAAAATCCAAAGCCAGACAGGTTCAAAGTCAATATCTGCACCGACCACAAAACACCCTCATTCGCGCCAAGCAAGTAGCCCGGATGCAGCGCAGCGGAATCCGGGAATCGAAGCCAATACACTTTCCACGGCTCGAACCAAATATTAAAGCGTCGTTGTCCCTAAAGCCAATTAATCTGGAAACGCTGCCCTCCTCAACGATAGCAATGAAGCATTTCCCCAAAAGTCTCAGACCAAGGAGCCCGATAGCGATGGCCTGTTGCCGCGTGAATTAATCAAATTCCAGCGGGTTTTGGCTGGCCTGACAATCAATACTAATCCGTTGCGGTTCATCAGCCAGCTTCAATGCCGTTAACTGACCGCCCCACAGACAGCCGGTATCGATCGAATAACAATTAAAGCCCTGATAAAACCCCAAGGTTGACCAGTGACCAAAGATGATACGCATATCCAGGCTTTGCCGGCCCGGTACCGCAAACCAGGGCAGGTATCCTGCCGGTTGGCTGCCGGGTGCGCCTTTACTGCTAAAATCAAGTTCTCCGGCAGCTGTGCAAAAACGTAAACGGGTAAAACAATTCACGGCAAAGCGCAAACGCTCAGTTTTCGGTAAGTCATCCCGCCAGATATTGGGCTGATTTCCGTACATGGCTTTAAAAAAATCCAGATAATCTACGCCCTGCATAGCTTGTTCGGTTTCCAGAGCCAGTTTGCGGGTCAGGGCAAAATCCCATTGCGGCGGTAAACCGGCATGCAACATACAGAACTGCTCATTGTAGTAAAACAGTGGCTGTTGTCTCAGCCAGTGAATCAATTCCTGACAATCCGGGGCTTTTAAAATGTGCTGTAAAGTATCTTTTTTGGACGATTTAACCTGTAAAATCACCGTCGCCAACAAATGCATATCATGATTGCCCAGTACCGTAATAGCCGCGCCGCCCAGCCCTCTGACAAAACGCAGAGTTTCCAGCGAATGTGGGCCGCGATTGACCAGATCACCGGCCAGCCAGAGCTGGTCATGCCCCGGATCAAATTTAATCTGGTCTAATAGGCGGCGAAACTCAGCGTAACAACCCTGGATATCACCAATCGCATAAATCGCCATCAGTGCAAAATACGCGGAATGGATAAGGTAAACTTGGGGATAGGCGCTTTAAAGCTTTCGCCGTTATCAGACAGCATTTGATATTTGCCCTGCATCACGCCCACCGGAGTTTCTATCATGGCGGCACTGGTATAACGAAATGAATCGCCGGGGTGCAAATATGGATGCTCACCCACTACCCCTTCGCCGTTCACCTCCTGAATCTTACCGTTAGCATCGGTAATCAACCAGTGGCGGGTCATCAGTCTGGCTGGTGTAGCACCCACATTGGTAATAGTGATAGTGTAAGCAAATACATACCTATTTTGTTCGGGTGAGGATTGCGCCTCTATATAATAGGGCGTAGCCTCGACTAAAATTTTATTTTTTTCGCTCATGGCGGAGTCATGTGGCTGATAAACTGGATATTTCAACGTAAGTTAGCGCTAAACGCAAGATCAACGTCCGGTATAATAACCCTACACTGGATATAGCTGGAAATATACAGCAATCCGTCGGCTAAAAAATAAAATTTATGCATGCCAAACCCACAAAACCATGAGTCAACAGTCTAAACCTTTGCACATTCACATATTAGGTATCTGCGGTACTTTTATGGGTGGACTGGCCCTAATTGCCCGTGAATTAGGCTATACCGTCAGCGGTTCGGACCAGAATGTCTATCCGCCCATGAGTACTCAATTGCAGGAACAGGGAATTAGCCTAATGAACGGCTATAAAGCCGAAAATCTGGATATTAAGCCGGATCTGGTGGTGATAGGCAACGCCTTGTCGCGCGGTAATCCGGAAGTGGAAGCTGTGTTAAATCGTGGGCTGCACTATGTATCCGGCCCGCAATGGCTGGCGGAACATGTATTGCAGGATCGCTGGGTATTGGCCGTGGCAGGGACGCACGGTAAAACCACTACCACCAGCATGTTAAGCTGGATTCTGGAATATAACGGCTTTAAGCCCGGTTTTTTAATTGGCGGAATTCCGTTGAACTTTGGTATCTCTGCCCGGCTGGGCGAGTCGGATTTCTTTGTTATCGAAGCCGACGAATACGATTGCGCTTTCTTTGATAAACGCTCCAAATTCGTGCATTACCGGCCGCGCACCTTGATTCTCAATAATCTTGAATACGATCACGCCGATATTTTCGAGAATCTGGATGCCATCAAAAAACAATTTCATCATTTACTGCGTACCGTGCCGGGCGAAGGCCAGATCATAGCCCCAGTGGTTGATCCGCATATCAGCGATGTGCTGGCCCAGGGTTGCTGGACCCCGGTAGTCACTACCGCAATCGGTGAGACCGCCGATTGGCAAGCCGAGTTATCGGCAGCAGACGGCAGTCAATTCGGCGTCAGCTTTCAGGGCCAGTTCCAGGGCCAGTTACACTGGTCACTCAATGGCCGGCATAATGTCTACAACGCCCTGGCAGCCATAGCCGCTGCCAGACATATCGGAATTCAGGCAGCCGCTGCCATCCAGGCTTTGCACCACTTTGAGAATGTCAAACGCCGGATGGAAGTTATTGTCAAACGTCAGGGCATAACCGTCTATGACGACTTTGCCCATCATCCCACCGCCATTAAAACCACCCTGGACGGCTTGCGCAAACAAGTGGGGTCAGCCAGAATCATAGCCATCGTCGAGCCGCGTTCCAACACCATGCGTCTGGGTGTGCATACCCAATCACTGGCCGAATCGCTGGCCGAAGCCGATGACGCCATCATCTACCAGCCAGACAACCTGGGTTGGGATTTAAGCAGCTTATTACAATACAACCAGAATATCCGGATCATCGATAATCTGGATGCCATAATAGGCTTGGTAAAAGCAGCAGCCGGCACAGAAAGCCATGTGCTGTTGATGAGTAACGGCAGTTTTGGTGGAATTTACCGGCGTCTGGCCGAAGAGGTCTAGCCCACTGATTGCAGTGCCGGGAACGCCTGGGTTAGTCACACCAACCCAGGCTGAAAGCAGCCAACAGCTTATTTGGCCTGACTTTCCAGTTTAATCAGCTCGTTAGCAACTGGCAGCATATTGTCCTGAGATTTGGCTGAAGGCCCGGTAACCCGGTACTTGCCGTTGATAATCAAAGTCGGTACGCCGGTAATACCATAACGCGGCCCCAGGCTTTCCGCCTGACGCATTTTCGCGTCAACCGCAAAAGAATTGTAAGCCGCCCGGAAGTCTTCATCTTTCACGCCATGTGCAGTAAAAAATGCCGCCAACTCATCTTCGGTAGCCAGTTTTTGCTTTTTATTCTGTACAGCATCAAATAAATCGGCATGGACTTTATCCAGAATACCCAAAGATTCGGCAGTAAAAAATGCTTTGGCATGTTTGCCCCACAAATCGCTAAAAATGGCAGGCTGACGCTTAAACTCCACATTGGCCGGTTTGGTTTTTAACCATTCACTGACCGCAGGTTCAAAATGGTAGCAATGCGGACAGCCGTACCAAAAAAACTCGATGACTTCAATTTTGTCCGGGTTCTGTACAGGCTGAGCCGGGCTCAGTGTTTCATAGCCGGCATCAGCATGTGCTTGGCCGGCAGCTAAAAGGCAATATCCCAAAAAGGCTAAAATTTTCAACATGATAATGCTCCCTGATTATCAAATTTATTTTAAAGTGGAAATGTAGTAAGCAACCGCTTTGATTTCCTGATCACTCATTTTTACCGCAATCATGTGCATCATGTTTTCTTTGCTTTTGCTGCGTACACCGGTTTTGAAATCGGAAAGAGTCTTAATCAGATAATCGGCATGTTGAGAATGCAGAGCCGGGAATGCCGCCGGCTTATTACCTTCAGCGTAAGGGCCGTGACAGGCGACACAGGCAGAAACAGCCGTGGCCAGATTACCGTTGCGATATAAATCACTACCCTGAGCAATCAGCGTGGTCAATTCAGCTTTTTTCTGGTCGTCCGTTTTGGCCGGCGCATCATCATCGTCATCGCTGACTGGCAACACAGGTGGCGGATTAGCAGAGATTTTGCTGTTTGCATAGTATTCGGAAATTTCATCAACCGCCTGATCGTCCAGGCCGGCAGCCAAAGCCGCCATCATTGGCGATATCCGGGCGCCAGATTTAAAGGCTTGTAATTGTTTAACCAGATAGGCTTTATGTTGACCGGCCAGTTTTGGAAAACCGGGCATTTGGCTATTACCATCTTCGCCGTGGCAGCCGGCACAGGATGCGGCTTTGGCTTTACCGGGGCCGGCATTACCTTGAGCGCCGGCAATGCCGGGTGCAGCCAGCAGCGCAAAAGAAATGGAGACAGTCAGCAGTGTTTTTATCATTATGGACCCCTGTGAGGAATATTAATCAATGTAATCAGTAAGTATTGTTTTTAGTAACTATTCAGCGTCCAAGTATCACTTTAAAAAACAGGCAGTAGTAGGATGCGCTAAACGCAGTGCAGCGCATCATTCGAAGCTGAATGCTTATTTAAAAAGGATCATCCAAATTTAGGCTGAATAATTATTTTTTTATACGTCACCGGTCGCTAAGACAGTTAGTGACTTATTTTTTATCTATCGGATAGTTCCCGGCGTAAGCCAATAAACTGCTCTCCCTATTTGCAAAAGGGCAGGGGATTTTTCTATGGTCAGGTACTCAGCCAAACCATTTCCAACTAAACCAAGTCCAACGGGAACCTCTGTCAAACCATTACTTCCCCGTCGCTACGGCCTCCTTCCGCAGCCCGATTTACTGCAAAAATGTATTAAACACGCTAATCCAAGCCTATAAAGCCGATCAGTCGCTATAATAGACCGATTCTAACCGATTTATTTTCACTTAGCGAGATAGCGATGAATCCAGTGTACCACCAGGCCAAATTCATCTGCAGTGCGCCCCGCCTCAAGGACGCACCACCAGATCAGGGCATGGAGATTGCTTTTGCCGGCCGCTCCAACGCCGGCAAGTCTAGCGCCATTAACACGCTGGTGCAGCAAACTGCTCTGGCGCGGGTCAGCAAAACGCCGGGCCGCACCCAGTTACTGAACTTTTTTGAGCTGGATGCCAAACGTAAACTGGTGGATTTACCGGGCTACGGTTATGCCAAAGTGCCGGAAGCCGTCAAGCGGGATTGGCACGCCATGATGGAAACATATCTGCACGAACGCAAAGCCTTGAGCGGCATCGTACTGGTAATGGATGTTCGTCATCCGCTCACCGAGTTTGATTGGCAACTGGTCAGATGGTGTGAACACGCCAAATTACCTTTGCATATTCTGCTCACCAAGGCCGACAAATTAAATTTTGGCGCGGCCAAAAATACCTTGTTGAAAGTCCAGCGTGATTTAAGCGAAGTCAGTGTGGTGATAAGTTTGCAGTTATTTTCCTCATTGAAAAAAACCGGCACCAAAGAACTGCACAAATTACTTGATGAATGGTTTCTGTTTTCCCAAAACAGCAAGCAAGCCCCAGCCATCGACACCGATATTGCCTGATATATAAAATGTCCAGCGTAGCCAGGATGCAGCGATAGCGGAATCCGGGAATCACATTGCCTGACAACTTGGGTAGCAAAGCATTAATGCGCCTCATCCCAGTTCAGGCCGCTTCCCACGTCCACCACCAGCGGTACATCCAGCTCAGCCGCCGCACTCATAATCCGGCGAATATTGGCAATGCAGTCCTCTAATTGAGCGTCCGCCACTTCAAACACCAGTTCGTCATGCACCTGCATAATCATTTTTAAATCCGCCCCACTGTGGTATATCCACTGATCGCAAGCCAGCATGGCGCGTTTGATAATATCGGCGGCACTGCCCTGCATAGGGGCGTTAATGGCGGTACGTTCGGCATATTGGCGTTGGGCCGGATTGCGGGCATTGATATCAGGCAAATACAGGCGGCGGCCAAACAGCGTTTCCACATAACCTTGCTGCCGGGCCAGTTCGCGGATATTATCCATATATTGCTTCACCCCTGGATAACGACTGAAATACAAATCAATATACGATTGAGCTTGATTGCGCGACATGCCCAACTGCTGAGCCAGGCCAAATGCCGACATACCGTAAATCAGACCAAAATTAATGGCTTTGGCGGAACGGCGTAAATCATGAGTCACCTGATCCAATGCCACACCGAATACCTCCGCTGCAGTGGCGCTATGCACATCCACCCCTTGCGAAAAAGCCGCCAGCAGGCCGGCATCACCGGACAAATGCGCCATGATACGCAACTCAATCTGCGAATAATCGGCCGCCACCATGGCATAGCCGGGCGGTGCAATAAAAGCCTGACGAATTTTTCGGCCTTCTTCACTACGAATCGGAATGTTTTGCAGATTGGGGTCACTGGAAGATAAACGTCCGGTAGCCGCCACCGCTTGATGATAAGAAGTATGCACCCGACCGGTTTTGGCATTGACCTGTTGCGGCAATTTATCCGTATAAGTCGATTTCAACTTACTCAGGCTGCGAAAATCCAGAATCAGTTTAGGCAAAGGGTAGTCTAACGCCAGCTCCTGCAGTACAGATTCATCGGTAGACGGTTGGCCTTTGGGGGTTTTCTTCAAAACCGGCAAATTCAGACGGTCATACAAAATTTCCTGTATCTGCTTCGGCGAGCCCAGATTGAATACCGATCCAGCCAAATCATGCGCCTGCTGTTCCACGCTGATCATGCGCTGAGCCAGTTCCAGACTTTGCTGGGCCAACATGGCGCTGTCTATCATCACCCCGTTGGCTTCAATACGGGTTATCACGCCAAGCAAGGGAATTTCTATATCATTATATAAAGCCCACAAGCGCGGGTGTTGTTGCAGTTGTTCAGACAGGGTTAGATGCAAACGCAGGGTAATATCGGCGTCTTCGGCGGCATATTCAGCGGCCTGTTCGACAGCTACTTCCTGAAAACCGATTTGCTTGGCGCCCTTGCCGGCAATATCCTCATAATGTATGGTGTCCACGCCCAAATAATGCTTGGCCAGATCATCCATATTATGTTTACTGGCCGTGCTGTTCAACACATAAGATTCCAGCATAGTGTCGTGACGAACACCGCGCAAAGTAATGCCATGATTGCTCAGCACATGGGCATCGTATTTTAGGTTCTGACCAAGTTTGGCCTTGGCTTCGTCCTCCAGCAGCGGCTTTAAGCGGTTTAAAATAGCCTGACGCTCAAGTTGAACCGGAGCATCGGTATATTCATGCGCCAGCGGCACATAAGCCGCCTGTCCGGCTGTCACCGCAAATGACACGCCAACAATTTCGGCCTCGCTATAATTCAGGCTGGTGGTTTCAGTATCAAAGGCAAACAACTCGGCCTGCTCAAGTCTGTTCAACCAGCTATCAAACTCAGTCTGTTCCAGAATCAATTGATAATCTTTAACTGGCACAGCCGGAGCCGGTGCTGGGGTTTGCGGCTGAGCGCTGCCGGTTTCGTTCAGGGTTTTCAGCCAACTGCTAAAGCCCAGATTACCCAATTGCTCGCGCAAGCCGGCAATATCCGGCTCGCGGCGTTTCAAATCCGCCAAGGAATAATGCAAAGCTACATCACATTTAATCGTGGTCAAAGTACGGGATAAGGGTAATTGCGCCAGACTGCTGCGCAAATTCTCGCCTATCTTGCCCTTAATCTGATCAGCATGTGCCATCAGATTGTCCAAATCACCGTATTCCTGCAACCATTTAGCGGCGGTTTTCGGCCCAACTTTCGGCACGCCGGGAATGTTGTCAACCGCATCGCCCATCAAGGCCAGATAATCAATAATCTGTTCCGGTTTCACCCCAAATTTGTCTATCACGCCTTGAATGTCCAGCACACTATTGGTCATCGTGTTTTCCAGAGTGATCTGCTCCGTCACCAATTGCGCCATATCCTTGTCGCCGGTGGAAATAATCACCTCCAAGCCCTGCCGGGCTGCATTCTGGGCCAGACTGCCCAACACATCATCCGCTTCCACACCGTTTTCAATAATTAAAGGCAAACCCAGAGTACGGATCAAATCATGCAGCGGCTGAATCTGCACTCTTAACTCATCCGGCATTGGTGGCCGGTGAGATTTATATTCATCATATAAATCATGCCGAAAAGTCTTGCCCGGCGCATCAAACACCACCGTAAAATAAGGCGTATTGTAATCACTGATCAATTTACGCAACATATTGGATACCCCGTAAATGGCGTTAGTCGGTTCGCCACGGGCATTAGTCAACGGCGGCACGGCATGAAAAGCGCGAAACAAAAACGACGAGCCATCAACGAGTATCAGTTTTGGGGCAGCAGAATCGGACATTTGCAGTCTGTAGGCATAGGTTAGGTTGGCGGCAACGATACAGGGCCAGGGGGCTGGGTGCAAGTGGATATTGTTGCCGCAGGGGATGTTGGCTAAGACTTTACCAGGAAATTTTTGTCACTATTCAGCCTATTGAAAAGTAGTCTCGTAGCCTCGATGCAACGCAGTGGAATCGAGGAACATCGAAGCAGATTGCCCCAAAAATCCAATAGGATGTTTCAAAGCCGTTTACTCAAATCACTTAAACGTCAAAACCTCAATTTCGCAACGCTGAATCGAGGCTACTCTGAATAGTTACAAATTTCTTAGTCATGTAGGGTGGCTTCGCCGCCAGGCAAGCCATCAAAACTTCGCGGGTGTTAGGTGTTTAGCTATCGCAAAAACACCCAGCGCAACGGGCTAGCATAGCCTGCATCATCACGCCCCGTAGCCTCGATGCAACGCAGTGGAATCGAGGGATTCGCAGCGTAGCCTTAATCAAACCAGGGTCAGCGCAATTCAACAATGCCCTCTACCGCTTGAGCCAAAATCAATTATTAACCCAAACGTAGCCTTAAAAAACACCCAGCTGTAGGATGCACTAAACGCAGGGCAGCACATCATTTCAAGCTAACTGATTGTTTAAAAAGGTCATACAATATTATGCTGAATAATTACCAATTCATTTAAGATTTGTATCAATAGCGCAGTCACTTCGCTAATTCAAACCATCCAGTTTCAACATGCTGCCGATACTATGCCCAAAACTTGCGCCCAGTTTGCCGGCCAAACGATCCAGCAAATGTTCCTGCGGAGTAAAATTGACCTTTTGTTCAGTACCCAATACATCGCGGGCCACCGAATCGATACTGCCGAAATCATCGGCCAAACCCAGTTTCACACCATCGGTACCAGCCCAGACCAGTCCGGAAAATAATTGCCCGGCATCGGCTGCCTTGATTCGATCGCCACGGCTTTCCCTAATCGCCGTAATGAATTGCTGATGCACTTCATCCAGTTGGGTTTGCATGTGCAGGGCCTCCTCCTTTTTCACCGGCGAAAAAGGATCCAGTAAGGCTTTGTGGGTACCGGCGGTCAGCAGGCGGCGCTCAATGCCCAGTTTATCCATCACATTAGTAAAGCCAAAGCCGTTCATGATCACACCAATAGAGCCTATCAGGCTGGATTGACTGACATAGATTTTGTCACTGGCTGCCGCCACGTAATAACCGCCTGATGCACAAATATCAGCCACCACGCTATAGAAGGGCAGATCAGGGTGGAGTTTTTTCAGACGTTTGATTTCTTCGTAAATATAGGCAGATTCCACCGGACTGCCGCCAGGTGAGTTGATGCTCAAAATCACCCCCAGCGTGTTTTTATCTTTGACGGCATCCTGCAGACCGGCAATCACTGTTTTAGCCGTGCTGTCCTCGCCGATCACACCGTGCACATCGACAATGGCGACATGTTTTTTATCCCCGTTGCTCATATCCCCACTAAATTCCGGATATATCGAGAAAGCCAGAATCGCGCTCAGATAGCCAAATGCCAGCAGTTTAAAAAAGATACCCCAGCGTCGGGCCTTTTTTTGTTCTTGCAGGGCGGCCAAGGCCAGATTTTCAATTAGCTGTCTTTCCCAACCGCTTGCCTGGGTTTCGGCATGTTGTTCTTGATCCTGATGGTTTGTCACTCGGTTAAGCCTCGTTAAATAATTCCAGTAAATCGGTAGGATAATCCAGACAAAATAAAGGCTGGTATTGTTCTAAAATATCGGCAGAATGTGCGCCGCAGGTCACGCCAACTGCGGCTATGCCGGCATTGAGCGCCATCTGCAAATCGTGTATCGAATCACCTATCATCAAGGTACGCTGCTTATCAATACCCAGTTCCGTCACAATTTCATTCAGCATTAGCGGATCGGGTTTGGATGCGGTCTGATCAGAGCTGCGCGTGGTGCAAAACAAATCGCTTACTTGGCAAGCCTGCATCACCTGTTGCAAACCGGTGGATTTTTTCCCGGTCGCTACAGCCAGACGGTAGCCGCTTTCGCGCAATTGTTGCAGCATTTCATACACGCCCGGAAACAGGTCGGCGCGGCTGATTAACCGGGACGAAAAAGTCCGGCTATATTGTTTGACGATCAATTGGCGTTTGGTCTCATCAACATCCGGAAATAAGGCGGCTATGGCGTTTTCAATACTCAAACCAATGATGTCCTTGGCGGCTTGGGTCGGCGGCACCGGGCAGTCATATTGTTCGGCAGCCTGTTGGATACAATGCACTATCCAGTCCACCGAGTCCATCAGCGTGCCGTCCCAGTCAAAAATAATTAAATCAAAGCGGTTTTTCATGGCTGAGTAAAAGTTCCAAATCTTCTGGTAATGGGGCGTTAAAACTTAAGGCTGCGCCAGTGACCGGATGGGCAAATTGTAATTGTTCGGCATGTAAAAATAAGCGTTTATGGCCGCGCTTTTTAAAGGCCTTATTGGTGGCATCGTCACCATAGCGGTCATCGGCTATGATAGGGTGGCCCAACCAGGCGGCATGTACCCTAATCTGATGGGTTCTGCCGGTTTTAGGGGCCGCATGAACCAAAGTGGTATCCTGAAACTGTTTTAAGCGGGTAAACAGCGTTTCGGCAGATTTTCCGGCTTGACTAACCACGACCATGCGTTCGCCGCCGTTCTGGATATTTTTCAACAAAGGCACATCCACCACCTGTTTTTTATGCTTGAACTGGCCGGCCAGCAGGGCCAGATAAGTTTTGCGTATGCCGTCCCCTCTGAACAACTCGTGCAGCAGTTTCAGCACCGAACGCTTTTTGGCGATCAACAGACAGCCGGATGTTTCCTTATCCAGCCTATGCACCAGCTCCAGAAATTTCTGCTGAGGTCTGATCTGGCGCAAGGCCTCAATCACGCCGGAATTGATGCCGCTGCCGCCATGCACAGCAAAGCCGGCAGGTTTGTTTAACACGATAAAGCCATCGTCTTCGTAAATGATGTGGTTTTCCAGGCTGTATTTCAAACTGGGCTGGACAATAATGTCAGCCGGTTTTTCCGCCACTCTTACCGGTGGAATACGCACAATATCGCCAATTTCCAGCTTGTAGCTGACATCGGCCCGGCCTTTATTGACTCGTACCTCGCCTTTGCGGACCAGCCGGTATATTCGGGTTTTGGGCACACCTTTAAGATAGCCAATCAGGAAATTATCCAGGCGTTGTTCGTGGTTTGCCTCGGTTATCTCCAGCCAATGGACTTGTGAATTAATCTGGTTTTCTGGGTTCTTCATGTGACAAATGATAACAATATATCGCCAAGCATGGTTTAAAATTGCTGCCATGAGCAAAGCTTGTTATATTAGGATGGTCTATCCTCGGATTGACTTCGGATTATAAAAATTTAGACACTAGATGTTCGGGTATTTATACCCTTACTAACCTAAGAATTTTTCGGGTTTTATCACTCAGCCCATGATGAGTGACCTGCATCCTTTGAATAGAGTTCGGTATAACAGATTTCCCCTAATTCAAGCGCCCGTCCCGGTAAGCACAACCCCTTACCGCTTCCAGAAAACGAGCATGATAGCTGTTTTTTTCACGCTGGCCGCTGACAATAAAAATTTGGGAAACCACGCCGCCTTTATCTGCGACAATCAAGCCTGTTTCATCTCTAGATTGGATGCATAGAATACAAGGAATAATAATGAAAAGAATGCTTATCAATGCCACGCAGGCCGAAGAGCTGCGTGTTGCTTTGGTAGATGGTCAGAAACTTTACGATTTCGACATCGAAGTTCCTTCAAAAGAACAAAAAAAATCAAATATTTATAAAGGTATTATCACCAGAGTAGAGCCCAGTCTTGAGGCGGCCTTCGTCAATTACGGCGCAGAAAAACACGGCTTCTTGCCTTTAAAGGAAATTGCTCCGCAATACCGCAGTCATGATACTGAAGATGGTAAGCCGGCCGGTAAAGCCAGTGTCCGGGAAGGCCAGGAAATTGTGGTTCAGATCGAAAAAGAAGAACGCGGCAACAAAGGTGCGGCCTTAACCACCTATATCAGTCTGGCCGGCACCTATCTGGTGTTAATGCCCAATAATCCCAAAGCCGGCGGTATTTCCCGACGTATCGAAGGCGAAAACCGTAGCGAATTGCGTGAAACCATGGCGGCTCTGGAAATACCGGACACTATGGGCTTAATCATCCGCACAGCCGGTTCCGACAAAAATGTCGAAGAACTGCAATGGGATCTAAATTACCTGATGCAACTGTGGGAAGCCATCGACCGCTCCAGTTCCGAACAGACCGCACCGTTTTTAATCTTTCAGGAAAGCAATGTCATTATTCGGGCATTACGCGATCATTTACGCGGTGATATCGACGAAATCCTCATCGACCAGGAAGCCTCATTCAAGCTGGTGCAAAACTTCCTGAAACAAGTGATGCCGCACAATCTGCATAAAGCCAAACTTTATCAGGATAGTGTGCCCTTGTTCAGCCGTTACCAGATCGAAACCCAGATCGAGATGGCCTATAAGCGCGAAGTCACCCTGCCATCGGGCGGCTCTATCGTCATAGACCACACCGAAGCACTGACCTCTATCGATATCAACTCTGCCCGTGCCACCAAGGGTAGCGATATCGAAGAAACCGCACTCAATACCAATCTGGAAGCGGCGGATGAAATTGCCAGACAATTGCGTCTACGCGACCTTGGCGGTTTATTTGTCATCGATTTTATCGATATGATGTCCAATAAGAACCAGCGCGATGTGGAAAACCGGTTGCGCGATGCCTTAAAAATCGACCGGGCCCGGATCCAGATTGGCCGCATTTCCCGGTTCGGCTTGATGGAAATGTCCAGACAGCGCCTAAGACCGTCATTGGGCGATTCCACCCAGCTAACCTGTCCGCGTTGTAAAGGTCAGGGCACCATCCGTAATGTCGAATCAGTCACGCTGGCCGTGTTGCGTCTGATTGAAGAAGATGCCATGAAAAAAGGTACCGAGCGCGTCATTGCTCATTTACCGATAGATTGTGCGACCTTTTTACTCAACGAAAAGCGCGCAGCCATCCAGGAGCTTGAGGCTCGTTTAGGCGTCAGCATCGTAGTATTGCCCAGCAAACATCTGGAAACCCCGTCCTACGACATAGAGCGCATTAAATCTCTGGAGGGTCTGGAAGATAAAGCCAGCCATCAGCATATCAAGGAAGAAGATATCAGCGTCCCGGAATTCGCCAAACAGGCCGGACCCAAATTCGAAAAAGCCGCTGTAAAAGAGTTTCTGCCCGATGCCCCGGTACCAGTACAAAACAAAAGAACCTCAACCAGTCTGATTCAGCGGTTCTGGCAAAAACTGATAGGCAAAACCATAGAAGCTGATATCAGCGAAAAACCCGCAGCCAATAGCGAAGAAAAACCCAAACAGGGTCGCAACAATAATCGTAAAGACAGAGTTGCCGGTCGCAATGGCAAGCGCCATAAACGTAACCCCAACCCCAATAATCCGAACAATCCCAATGCAGCGGTGGAAAACCCAAATCCTCAGGAAGCCAAGCCGCAGACGGAAAATAGCGGGGCAGTCGAAACTGCTGCCAAACCGGCTAATAATCCGGCTGGGACGCAGGAACGTACTTCGCGCCGTGGCCGTAATCGCCGCCGGCCGCGTAATGCCGGAGACAGAAAACCGGATGCCAATAGCGGCGTAGAGGGTAATCATCAGCATCAGGATAGACCGGTAAACGTCAATAATCATGGCGAAAACGAAACCAGACAGCAGGCAGGTACCAGTTACGCCTATGAGTTTGCCGAACGCACCCAAAAATCCGAACAGCCGGCAGCACAACCAGCCGCTGAAACTTTCCGTCCCGAGCCGAATACCCGGCCAACGGGTACCGATTCCAGCGATTAATTCAAATGACTGCGTTAATTTAGATTCGGGGTAACTATTCGGCGCCCAAGCCTTTAAAAAAAGGCGATTGTAGGGTGTGCTAACCGCAGTGCAGCGCGTCCTTAGCTTTCACCGCTAGGGATGCGCAGTTGCTTCAGCTATCTGACTATGGTTATATTCAGCCAATAGCGCCAGTATTTCCGCTTCGCAACCGCCGCAGCCCGAACAGGCACCGGTAATTCTGGATATTCTGTCCAGATTAACTATACCTTCGCCTATCAGCGCCTTGATTTGGGCTACGGAAGTACCGCTGCATGGGCAAATCGGTTTCGGTTTTGCTTCGGAAGGGGTTTGATTCATATTATTACCGCTAAAATCACTGCATTGCTTTTAAATACCGCGTAAGCCGGTACCCCTGGTGCCAATCCCAATGCTGCAGTGCTGGGCTGAGTCAGCATCACTGTCAGGCTGTCATCACCAGGCAAACGCAATACCACTTCACTTTCAATACCATCGTCATGGATACGGATGACACTGCCAGGCAAACAATTACGCGCCGATAAGCGATAATCTGCCAAATCGGTTAACAGATTAATTTCGGTACTGTTAATCAGCAACAAAACTTCGCGACCAATACTAATTTGCAAGGACTCCAGTTCCGCAATAGTCAGAGAAATCACAATATTCTCCCCGCCTTTTAAAGCGGCTAACACCTCAACATAAATACTGCCGGTCTGGATGGCGACGATGGTGCCAAACAATTGATTGGTGGCGCTGGTTTTAATGTTCAAGGGTTTCAGCAGCAGCAATGTATCGGTATCGGCCTCCAATTCTTGATTCAATTGTTGTAAAAATTGCTGATGACGATACTCCAGACTGGTAAACAGGGCCAATAACGCCCGGCCTGCACTGGTTAAACTGGTGCCGCCACCTTTGCTGCCGCCGGTAGCGGTGGAAATCAAGACCTTAGGCGAAAAATTATTGGCGCGTTCAATAATTTGCCAGGCGCCTTTATAGCTCAAGCCGACTTGTTTGGCTGCTTGATTGATAGAGCCCAGTTCATCTATGGCTCTTAATAACTTGATCATTCGCTTATCCAGCGTTCCGGCCAGACTTATTTCGCCCTGAACCCATGCAGCGTTTTGTAGTGGCTTGGTTTTTTTGGTCATGATTTTCCAGAGACAGGGTGAATGAACGCTATAGTCTAATTGTAACTACACAGCATTCAAGTATTCCTTTAAAAACAGGTGCTTGTGGGCTGTGCTAAACGCAGTGCTGCGCAGCGTTGCAAGCTAAATAATTGTTTATAAAGGAATAAATAAAAAGCTTGTCCTAAGTAATTATATCTAATTTTAGAGCATTGTTTATTAAAATAAAACAGACAATTTCTTAAATCGTTATTTACTTTTATATATAGCGAAATATACTAGAGCTTAGCGAGCTGTGTTTTGCTGTGTTATCTGTTCTGCTTGTCATCTCAACGGGTGTTAGGCGCTGGTTCCAAAAATTCAAGCGAGTTTACCCAGAAAAAGTTTCTGTGTCGCTGTATGATATTGGTTTTACCACAATCCAGATAAGGAACTTAACATGAAAACAAGTGCGCGCAATCAATTCAACGGTACAGTAACTGATCTGCGTATCGGTACTGTCAATGCTGAAGTTCATGTCGGTCTGGCCGGTGGCGAAACCATCGTCGCTTCAGTAACTAAAGAATCGGTCGAAACGCTGGGTATTAAAACCGGTTTGAGTGTTATCGCGCTGGTCAAAGCCCCGCAAATCATCATTATCAGTGATTTCGGCAGTTACAAAATCTCGGCCCGCAACCAGTTGGCCGGGACTATCACTGAAGTTAAACATGGCCCGGTGAATGCCGAGATTGATATTGAACTAAAAGGTGGTCAAAAAATAGCGGCTACCGTTACCAATGATAGTGTAGAAGCGTTGGGCTTACAAAAAGGTCAAATCGCAACTGCCGTGTTTAAAGCCGGTGCGGTATTGTTGGCCGTGCCAAGTTAAATCAAGCAAATCTGTGCTTAACCAGTATGGTTGACGCAGATGGGGAATATAAGGTTGGGACATGCTGCTGGATATGAATGTAAAGCTACGTCGGGGTCATTTTGATCTGACCACACAATTCTCGGTACACGATACCAGTGTGGGTTTGTTCGGGAAATCCGGTGCCGGCAAAAGTACGGTATTGGGTCTGATAGCCGGAACTATTCAGCCGCAAAGCGGACATATCAGTCTTAACGGCAAGATATTGTTCGATAGCCGCAAAGGCATCATCATGCCGCGTGAACAACGCCCGGTTGGTGCAGTTTTGCAAATAGACTGCGCCGATTCCAGTGAAACAGTGCGGGATAATTTAAACTCGGCTTATCACCGCACCTTAAAACAGCGCCGCCTGTTTAAGCTGGATTATCTGATTGGCTTGTTGGAACTGGGGACAATACTTGATGATACTATCCAGTTGCTGTCTGCTGGTGAACGGCAGCGGGTGGCTTTGGCGCGGGCTTTGTTAAAAGCACCCAAAATATTATTGCTGGATGAAACCTTTGCTGCCATAGGCAACGGCTTTCGTGCCCAACTGCTGCCGATTCTGAAGCGCTTACAAGACGAGTTTGGTCTGCCGGTATTGTATGCCAGCCAGTCCTTAGGTGAGATACTGGATTTAACCGATCAACTGGTGGTACTTGAACAAGGTAAGGTCTTGCGTAGCGGTTCGTTGCGTGAAGTAGCCAAACAGCAGGATATTTTCAGCTACTTGGGAATATGCCAGATAGACAATATTTTACCGGTGAACATACGGCATCATGACCGTATAGCCGGCTGCAGTATGGCAGATAGCTTTGGTTTGCCCTTAACCTTACCGTTACGCCCCCAATTTAAAGTCGGCAGTCAAACTCAGGTATCAATTCGGGCTAGGGATATTGCCCTGTCACGTAGTTACATCGAAGGTATCTCCATTCAAAATCAAATCAAAGGCCGGATTTGCGCCTTGATTCCCAGCGGTGAAAGCGTTATTGTCCAAGTTGACTGTGGTGGAACCCTGCTGGTCGAAATCACACCGGGTGCTTGCCGCAATATGGGTTTACAGGAAGGTGAAATTGTTTATTGCCTGATTAAAACCCATGCCTTGGTATACATTAATGAACTAGATGCACTGCCTTATCAGCGTGTGGTCAATCATGGTGACGGCTACTATTATCTGGGGGCAACCGGATCAGCCTCTGCAGATATTTCTGCACATTAAGTTGTCATCAACACATTGTTAACCCATAGGAAGTCAAAATGTTTAAGCATGATTTAAAACGTATGATAGTCAGTGTCTGCCTGATTTTGGCAACTTGCCAGATTCGGGCAGAAACCACCTTGGTCGCGGTGGCCGCCAATTTCACCAAGCCCATGAACGAAATTGTTGCAGAATTCCAAAAAGCCAGTGGTCATAGCGTCAACCTGTCTTTCGGTTCTTCCGGTAAATTTGTCGCACAGTTGGAGAATGGCGCGCCATTTGAAATATTTTTGGCGGCAGATGAAAAAAATCCCAGCAAATTGGTGCAATCGGGGTTGGCTGTGTCCGACAGTCAATTTACCTATGCTATCGGTAAGCTGGTACTCTGGTCTAATGCCAATGATTATGTGGATGGCGAAGGTCAAATTCTCAGCAATGGCAATTTTAAACATTTGGCCATTGCTGATCCCAAGCTGGCGCCTTATGGGGCTGCGGCCTTGGAAGTATTAAGCAATAAAGGATTGTTGGCAAAGTTGCAACCATTGTTCGTACAAGGTGAAAACATTGCCCAAACCCATGAATTCATCAGTACCGGCAATGCTGAATTGGGCTTTATTGCCCTGTCGCAAGTCATAGAAAACGGCAAAATCGGCAGCGGTTCCGGCTGGATTGTGCCGACTGATTTATATACCCCAATTCGTCAAGATGCCGTTCTGTTAAAAACCGGAGCAGAAAATCCGGCGGCACTGGCTTTGCTGGAATTCCTGAAATCCCCACCAGCTCAGGCTATCATCGAAAAATACGGTTACCAATTGCCCAAATAGCCGCTGTACTTTCTCTAAACTACCCACAAAAGCGGGCTTGTTAGGTTTTCTTGGCTTAAAGAGACGTGGCAAGATTAAGCAAATCAACTCATAGTCATAAATTGGATTTTTCCGTTTTTTCCTGGCTGGAGCTGTTATGATCTTTGCTAACTTGTGGCATAGGGCATTTTGAACCTAGCCAGGATTTAATCGGGTGGAATACTTTTGCCAGCAACAAATCTCTAAGGAATAAAAGTAAAAAAATCTGATTTGAAAGCAGATAACGTCCCAGCAGACGCCGCTCCTGAAATAATCGGTACAGCCACTCCAGGCCCCGGTGTTGCATCCAGGCCGGAGCCCGGGCTATATGACCGGAATGATAGCTGAAAGCCGCACCTACCCCAATTTGTATTGGGGCATGTAATTTCGGCAAATGGGCGGCTATCCACTTTTCCTGTTTGGGTGCGCCCAAGGCTACCCAAAGAAAGTCGGGCTTTGCCGCATTAATTAAGTCCACTAGTTGCTGGTCTTCCGCGGCAGACAAGCTTCGATAAGGCGGGGAATGCCAGCCTACGATTTTGACATCTGGATACTGAGCTGTTGTCAGATTGACCAGATCCTGGAGCGTTTCAGGGCGGCTGCCCAGAAAGAAATGCTTCCATCCCTTACTGCAGCCGGCTGCTAGACATTTTTGCATTAAATCTGGACCGGACACCCGGTTGTTGATATTGGCATTGCGTACCAGATTGGCGTACCAAACCAGCGGCATACCATCCATGGTCAATAAAGAACGGTGATTTACGGCATTCAGTTCCTTATCCCATAAACCGGTGGTAATAGTATGAACATTGACAATACATACCTGATGAGGGGTTTTTTCATCTATCCAGGTTGCGAACAAATCAAGTGTTGTATCATAAGTTAGAATAGGGAACTGTAGACCAAGAATATGGACAGTTTTAAACATATAAATTTAGATTTTTCTAAAAAGCGAATAACAGCATGAAATTACTGAATAAATTACATTATTTCTTTCTGATTATAGCATGTTTAAGTGTCTTATCTAGTGGCTATGCTCAAGATTTTTATGTCTCACCTGAGGGTAATGACCAGGCAAACGGCTTATTTGCCAAACAATATGATCAAACTAATGGTCCTTATCAAACTCTGGCAAGAGCACAATCAGCAGTTAGAGCACTAAAAACCAGTGCCCAGTTTAAAGAGCCGGTGATTATTCATATTGGTACCGGTATTTATAGTTTGGATCAGCCATTAGTATTCGATTTAAGAGACTCTGGTGTGCCGGGCCGGGAAATTATTTGGCAGGCCGACAACGGACCGGTGATACTGACCGGTGGCAAACCACTATCTAATTGCGAAAACACCGGGCAATTGTGGACTTGTCCAGTCACCGATTTAAACTTTGATAATATCAAACGCCCGGCTGATTCCCGTAAAAAGAGCTATTTTAGTCCGTTTCATTTATATATTAATGAACATCGGTATCATTTGGCGCGCTGGCCAGATACCGGCTGGGCTCATATTAAGCAGGCGTTAACCGAAAAAACCAAATTCTCCAGTTTTCAGGCGCTTCCCGTCATAGCGCAGCAGTCGCAGCTACTGCAAATCCATATTTTCGCCAGTAACGATTGGCTGGATCAATATCTACCGGTAGCGGAAATCGATAGTGTAAATAATCAAATCACTCTACAATCTGAAACAGCTTATCCCATATTGAGCGGGCGCCGCTTTTATCTGCAGAACATTCGTTCCGAATTAAATGCTGAAGAGGAATGGTTTTATGATAACAGCAATAACAGGGTTTTATTTATCACTGCCGCTGGCGCAAAACCAGAAAGGATTATAATCTCGGCACTTAATAATTTGATAAGTATTTCCCAGGCAGGTTATATCAGTTTTCGTAATCTTACTTTACGTTATACCACCGATGCTGCTATCAGTATTAAACAGGCCCATCATATTAAAATGGATGGCTTGGAAATTAATAATGTGGATGCTTCTGCGATAGAAGCCATAGATAGCAACAATATTAGTATTATCAACAACCATATTCATGATATCGGTGAGGGTGGTATTTCTATGTCTGGTGGTGAGCGAAAAACGCTGAAAGCCGCTAATAATATAGTGCATAACAACTATATTCACGATTTTGCCAATTTAATTCTAACTTATTGTCCTGCGGTAGAAACCAGAGGTGTCGGTAGCTTCATCACCCATAATTTAATTGATCATGGTTCTGGCGGCGGTGTGACAATCGGCGGTAACGACCATCTCTTAGAAAAAAATGAAATCAGTCATGTTTGTGAGCAAGCGGCTGATTGCGGCGCGGTTTATGATGGACGGAATTGGACAGACCGTGGAAATGTAATTCGTTACAATAGTTTGCATGATATCTATGGTTACGCATTTCAACGAATCAATACTGCCGAGAATACTGTCGAATATGCCCAGAAAGGTGCAGTAGGGGTTTATCTGGATGACGGCATGAGTGGGGTTACTGTCTATGGTAATATTTTCAATAATGCCGGTTCACTGGCCATACAGTTGGGTGGTGGACGAGATAATATCATACAGAACAATGTGTTTTTCAGCAAAGAGTGTGCAATTTGCGTGGATGCCCGTTGGCCAGAATACGTGTGGTCGCTTAATCGCAACACCCTGCGCGATGTACCCTATTTGAGCAAACTTTGGCGGAACAGATACCCGGCATTGGCCTTGCCTATGCATAACGATATCTGGCCGGAAGGCAATACCATCAAAAGCAATATCATCATCTCCAATAAACAAGATGGCCCGGTTGTGCAATATATTCTGCCGGCAGAGTCCAACGATATTTCAAACAATATCGTCTGGAGTACTCTGGGTAATTTTAAGGTGCTCTACAATATACTGGATAGGCCAAATACATTAGGTGATGTGAATTGGCAAGATTGGATAAAGCTGGGGGTAGAGAAAAACAGTGTTTTGGCCGATCCTTGTGTAAGCCAGATTAGTTCAACTAAAGTCAGTTTTTGCAGTAAAGCACCATTGGCAAAAATCGGTTTTCAGGCCTTGCCGGAAGATATCGGCTTAATTCCCCAGCGGTAAATAACTGACCATTATTGTACTATTCAGGGCAGAGAAAAGTCCTGTTGCTATCAGTTAAGTATGGATTTTAATACACCTTTTGCACAAGCTGCCCAGGTAAATTCATTTAATACCGCCCGGCGTTGGTTTTGTAACTCCACGCTGTTTTCCTGGTTCAGCAATTCAACTATTTTGCGGCCTATTGCTGCGCTATCATCAAGAGCCACATAATTAGCGGTGCCTTTGGAAATTTCGCGTAATACCGGAATATCACTGCATAACACCGGCGTGCCATGTGCCAATGCTTCAAGCGGCGGAAAACCAAAGCCTTCAGTGAAGGATAAAAACAAAAACAGTTCAGCATAGGCAAAATAGGCATGTAATTCGCTGGCATAAGCTGCTTTTATCGATGTGACTCCGTCTTGCGCGGTTGTTTCGATGCCGCATATAAACAGCGGTAATGGTGAATCTGTCTGATGACGATAAGCCTGATATGCCGCCAATATGCCTTCGGCATTCTTGTGCGGCAAGGTCGAGCTCATGGCAAAAATATAGGGATGTGGGTAAGGGCGGGGACCTGGTGCAGGTACCGAAATACCGTTATATATCATTGCCACTCCTTGGGTTCGGCCAGTACGTGCAGCAATGTCATCCCTAGTTGCTTGGGAAATGGCAATAATTCGGTCTGCATACTTGGTACTGGAAACGATGGAATTATTGATAAACCATTCCTCCAGTCGGCCAAAATATCCCGGGAAATGTTCGGCATACCATAGTGGAATCAAGTCGTGAATAATCACCACTGTTTTTAGGGCTGGTGACAGGGTTTTAAGCAATTTCGGGCAAAAGCCTTTGGGCGAAAAATACACGTCTGCCTGCAGTTTTCGGGTTTCAATGGCCGCTCTGCCAAAAAACCAGATTAATCTGGCTATTTTTCTCGGCGGGGTTGCGGAAACCAATATGGTGCGAACTCGGGGATGCTGATAGCTAAAATCGTGTTGATTGGCACTGTTGCATATAACCAATAATTCGGTTTTATCATCAATCTCCTCGACCAACGCTTTAAGCAGATTTTTGGCGTAGTTATAAATGCCCAGGCTTTTGCCTTGCCCTTGAATCAGTTCATAGGCGTCGAAGATTATGCGCATATGTTTTCCTCCATTAATTTATGCTGTGTCTGGGGTTGCTTAAGAAATTCAGCAGATGTTTAGCCGTTACCGAGCTTTGGTATTTGTCTAAAAAACGTTGCCGGGCCGTTATCCCAGTCCTGTGCAGCCAATTTTTATCCTTAATGGCGTTAGCAATCACAAGTGCGGCAGCATTAGCATCATCGGTAGGCAAAGCCAGGCCTACGCTATTGGCTTCACCCAGAATTTCTGAAATACCGCCTACCGGAAGTGCGAATACCGGACGACCGCGTGCCAGGGCTTCCAGTAGGCTCACCGGCAAATTTTCCAGCGTCGCGGTATGAATACATGCTATATGGTTATCAATCAGCGCGGCGGCATTTTTTACAAAACCGCGAAAAACTACATAATCCTGAATCTGCAAAACCGCACACAATTGTTCAAGTTTGGTTCGATCCGGACCCTCGCCAACGATGGTTAAACGCAACATCAGACCTTGTTTATGCAATGCCGCTAATATTTCCAGTGCGTATTGCTGGTTTTTTCGATTTTCCAAACTGCCGATGCTGATCAAATCAGCGTCGATAAGCTGGTTGGCAGTCAGACCTGGATCGGGTAAGAAATTGGGAATGATGGCGTAAGGAACCTTGGCAATAGCCGGTATGCGTTTAGTTAATTCAGTGTGCATAAATTGTGAGACAAACACCAAACCATCCAGTTTTGGTAATACCTCGGCCTCAAATTTTCGGATAGATCTATATAACCCGCCGTCAGTTTGCAAATAGCCTTTGCCGGCCCATTCGTCTGCTTGGGAAATATTAAAGTGCACAATCAGAATAACCGGCAGATTTCTGGATGACCGGGCTGTCAGAGCCGCAGCGGCCGAAACCGGACATTGGGCATAAATAATACCCTGTTTTACCAGTGGCAATTGCTGCTGCAAAGCCAGGCGTAAAAAATAAGCATGCCAATATCGATACCACCAGACACTTAAGGGGCCGGATAGCTTATCCAGCACTTTTCTGACAGCAAAAATCGGATAAACCAGCCATTTATAATAAGAAAATGAGGTAATCAATCTGTTTTTTATAGATTGACTGTCAAGAAACTCACGAAAACAATTAATATGGGTTTGTACGCCGGTTTCTCCATATGGGCGCATAATCGTAGCAATAATAATTTCCGGCATCGCTGATTCTTAATTGAATTGATAATTTATGGATCATGCAAACAAAGTAGCGTTAAACCTGCAAGTTTTCAGCTATCCCTGCTGCTTGATATGCACCATAGCCCAAGCTTGAGTATGACCGGATATAGTATATAGTGAATTGCTGCTAAACGTTTTTCTCAAACAGCATTTTTATATTGCAGATGCTAAGGATTGCTTTCTGTAGCAGCTTGTTGAATGGCCTGAATTAAGCCGTCTGCCGATTGGTCAAAATTATATTGGCTGACTTGCAGACGGCTATTTGCCGAAAATCGTTGGTATAGATCAGTATCCTCAAGTAATTTAATTGCGGCATCCACCCATAGTTCAACCTGCAACTCTCGCACAAAGCCATTAAAATTATCGACCACCAATTCCGAAGCGACTCCCGCATAGGGGGATACCAAAACAGGTAAGCCTGCTGCACAGGCTTCATTGGCAACCACGCCCCAAGGATCCCATTCAGTAGGGAACATAAAAATCTTGGCATCGGCATAGCGGTACGGTAATTCATCCTGGCTGACATAGCCATGAAAACGGCAGATGACATGTTCTTGTAATTCCTCGCCTAGCTTACGGATTTGTGCGACCATTTCACCATTGCCGACAAAATCCACTCTGATCTTTCTGCCTAGTCGTAAAGCCACACCCTTGGCCACATGTAACACAAACAATGGCTGTTTATGGGCAACAAAACGACCACAGAAAATAAAATCGGCACCATCGGTTGCCGGTAGTGTGCTGAATCTGGCATTATCTGTTGCCAGACAGGCTAAATGGATATGCTGATCGGCAACACCAAAATATCTGAATAAAGCCCGTGATCCTTGGCAAGCGCCTACAAAAGCCTTGCTGCGGGCCAAAACCACGCGGCGTACCAAGCGATGCAGCCAAGTCAGAATTTTTTCTGATTGCAAAGTGCCATCGGTCATAGCTATATGAGGCACCCCAAAGCGTTGCGTCCACAAAAAAGCGATTAAAAAAGTGGGAATATAGCCGGTGGTAATTACTACATCTGGCCGTAACCGGCTTAATAATTGCCAAACATGCAAATCAAAATGCATAAAACGGCGTTGCATAGCATAATATCGGCCAGCCAGAAAATTAAGCTTAAAACCGTAATCCGTAGGGTCGGTTGATGTATCAATATGCGGTTGTGCGCAAAACACCAACTCAAGATCAATGCCATCAGTTTCAGCGACACGCCGCCATACTGGAACCCGATACGGGGCAGGTACATTGGTGACAATTACCGCTTTGATGTCTGAGGTCACGAGAATAAGGCCTTAGCGAAAAAAATTAAAAATGGGCTCAATAAGTAATGTCGGAAACACTGCGTTTTGGGCAGCTATCAAGTTAATTGCTATTATTAACCAAGCAAGGTTCAAAGATTATTCAAGATTGAGTGTCTGGTGAATTAACATTATCAATAACCTGAAGTTCCTGGCATGATCTTCTCTGCCATGACCAAATCTATTAAATTATACACTACACCTCAGCTCAGTGGGTACTGGTCGTGATATAAAACCAGACTTAAATTAACTCAAAATTAAATGAAGATTTACGGGCTTGGTAAAATCGGTGAGCTTGGTTGTGATTGGTTATAATGATAAACAGGGAAATTGCTAACGGCGCATGGATAGACTGTTTGGCCCGTTTTGCGGCCGCTACTGTGGGGATGAAAAATGGCAGAGAATATATATAAGATATTGATTGTTGGGGGCGGAGCTGCCGGTTTGGAATTGGCGACTTATTTGGGACATAAACTGGGTAAAGCCGGTTTGGCGGAAATTACCCTATTGGACGCTTCTTCCACGCATATCTGGAAACCGTTATTACACGAAGTCGCTTCCGGCACATTAGCTGAAGCTGAAGAAATTGAGTATCTTGCCCAGGCTCATCGCAACCACTTTTTGTTTCGGCTGGGCCGAATGGAAGGTTTGAATCGTCAGGAAAAAGAGATTTACGTTAGTCCTACCGTTAATGATCAAGGTGTGGTATTAATTCCACGGCGCACCTTTAAATATGATGTTTTGGTCATGGCCACCGGCAGTGTCAGCAATACCTTCGGTATCAAAGGGGTAGATCAGCACTGTATGTTCATCGACACCACTGCTCAGGCATTCCGGTTTCAAAAACAATTGGTGGAAACCTATTACATTAAATCCTATGCCGGTGCCAATAGTCTTAAAGATAAACCCTTGTCTATAGTGATCGTCGGTGCCGGTGCGACTGGAGTGGAGCTTTCCGCTGAACTACATCAGGTTACCCGCTTGCTTGCCACCTATGGTCTGGAAGATTCGGACAAGGTTAAAATCACTATTATTGAAGCCGCCACCCAATTACTACCGGCCTTACCACCGCGCTTATCGCTGGCGACCCAGCAACAACTGGTGAAACTGGATATCAGTTTGAAGTTGGGGCGCAGAGTGATCGAAGTCACCGAAAATACTGTCTTGACCCATGACGGTGAAATATTTGATGCCGACTTGAAAGTGTGGGCAGCCGGCATCAAAGCGCCGGACTGGATGAAAAATTTGGATGGTCTGGAAACGAACCATATCAACCAGTTAGTCGTTAACCAGTATCTGCAAACCAGTGATGAAAATGTCTATGCTATCGGAGACTGTGCCGCCTGCCTTTGGACCGGACATAAAGGTAATGTACCGCCCCGCGCCCAGGCCGCTCATCAGCAAGCCGCCACGGTAGCCAAAACTATACTCAACCGCCTGAAAAATAAACCGCCGGTGACTTTTGTTTACCAGGATTACGGCTCACTGGTTTCCTTGGGTAAATACAGCACGGTGGGTAGTTTGATGGGCAGTCTGATGGGTACCGTCAGCGTAGGTGGTTTCATTGCCTATATGGTGTATTTATCCCTATATAAAATGCATCAGGTTGCCATTCATGGCTATTTCCGTACCGCCATGTTGAGCTTATCAAACCTGTTTCGACGCAGTACTCATGCCAAAATTAAAATGCATTAAGCAGGGATGAATAAAAATCAAACACTGTTTTTCCAGTTTAACGCTATCATAAGCCGGACAAATAATATGTCCTGTACTTAAATGAGTCGGTAGTGACTGCTTGCCACTCGAAGCAGCATGACGGAGGACAGGCCTTATTCCACGGGTCTGTCCTCATGTCACGCCAAGTAAAATAATCTAAAATAAAAATCGAGTTAACTACAATGTTAGAAATTGAATACGAATTCCGGGAACAAGATCTGGTTCATTTTAATGAGCTAAGAGTAGCCGGTGACCTGGAGTTGCAGAAAAAAATCCGTCAGAATCGCTTATTTGTGCCTGGCATCATGTTTTTTGTCGGCTTGTTTTATTATATTTACTATGTGGATATGCTGACCACAGCCTATATAACAGTGTTGGCCGTGGCTTGGGCAGTAAGTTCGCCGTACATCATGAAAATGGATATGCGTCGGCAGTTTTTCAAACATTACACCGAAGCAGAGAAAAAAGCCCTGTTCGGTATTCATGTGTTGACCATAGAGCCGGAGTTTCTCCAGGAAAAATCACCTGGCGGCAAACACAAAACGGCTTGGCGGGAAATGCTGCGGGTTGAACGGCATAAAGAATATGTTTTTATCTATGTCGATATTGATGCGGCTATCGTTATCCCACGCGAAACCGTCAAGAAAGGCGACCTAAAAGCCTTCGCCAAACAGGTGGAAGGCATGATAGAGCGCTTAGGCTAACAACGGAGCAAAACTGCTGTAATTAAACAGATTCGTCTTCTTCCTGAATCTCCTCGCCGCTGATTAATTCCTTCAGGTATCGATACAGCAAACGGGAAGATTTGGGTGGTTTGGCTTCCTTGATTTCCTTTTGGGCGTTACGTTGCAATTGCCTTAAATATTGACTGTCGGCCAATGGATATTCACTGATGAACTGAGTGAGTTGCTCCGTGCCGTTGTCAGCCAATAACACATCACGCCAACGCTCAGCCTGATGATGTTCCCTTACCGCGTGAGCGCTGCGGTTTTTCAAGCGTGCCAGTTTTTCCTCTACCGCTGCGGTATCCAGGTTTCTAAGCTGTCCGGTAATATATTTCAACAAGCGCTTTCTGGCGGAATTAGACGGCATTTTGCCGGCATCCCGCAAGGCCTGTTCTATGCTGTCCGGTAATTCAAATTCGGCAATTTGGGCGGCTGATAATTGGCATATCTCTTCAGCCATCGCAAATACTGAAGCAATTTCTTTCTTGATTCGGGTTTTATTGGGACGAATAGCATAAGGTTCACCTAATTCGTCATCATCTATTTCATATTCTTCGTCGTTCATTTCAAACCATTGCTAATAAAAAATCGCAAACAGCGCCAGAGTCTGTCTGACAAAAAGCGGTGTGGGCTGCTTGATAATAGGGCGTTTGGTAATTGTATGCTGTAGCCGGTTCAAAATCAGATAGGCTGGTGTGCAAATCGCCAATAGCGCCGTTGTTGGTATAGTTTAACAAATCCCCGGCCATAGCATTGACCTGTTTAGAGTATTAAGCTAACTGCTTTTCTTGAATACTGTTGCTAAGCCCTTATCCCCACTGGATAACAGCGGTTTAATCACAAAAGCTGTGGATAACTCTGTGGATTAGATGTCATTAGTGGTGCTTATCTACCGGTATTGTTGGTTTTTTGTCAGATTGTATAAAAAATGATCAACAATTTTTGTGATAACAAATCAATAGCTTATAAAATTGATCAGAAATTCAATAAGTTATTTTGTCAAGTTCTTTACAGTTTTACTGGTACTGGTTTTGATGTGCATAAGTTGCTTGACAGCTGACGGAATTCCAGCACCAGATAGACAGGTAAAAACCTGGATTGTGGCACTCACCCAGCGGGATGCAGTGAAATTTATTAACGGCTTGGGCAATTAAGAAGTCTTAACGATTAAAATAATGCAAAGGCTTAACCTCTATAGCCAAGCGTCATTCTCGAGTAAGTGGGAATCCAGGTATCGAGGGCAGTGCCTGTGAACTGGGTTCCGGCCTGCGCGGGAATGACGATCTGGTTTTTAAAGCAGTTGTACGCTTTTACTTATTAGCCGAAAAAATAATGCTGTGTAATTGTTAAAAACTGGAATTTTCTTGAAAAATAAGTTGTTACTCCATACAATGGAAAGGAATCTTTCAGGTGCCTAAGCTGTAATCAGCCGCTTAGCTTAATCAGGAAGTCGGTACGGTGGAAAAGTTTTCCGCTTAAGCCGACGCTGCCCCCGCAACGGTAGATAAGTAAAGAACTGCATTTATGCCACTGTGCTTTAAGCGTGGGAAGGTTTGTAGTTCAGGTTAATCGCCACTTATGAGCCCGGAGACTGGCCAGAGAGATCATTCGAGACAGCGGCGGGCTGTTACGGAATGGTCTAAGCCTCTGTCTTCGTCTGTTTCGTTACCCTTTCCCCTCTGTCGTTTTTTACCCGAATGCGCGGCGGGCGCAGAGGACAATATGCAAAAAATTTTGTTCAGTTCTTTAATGCTGGCGGGTGTCAGCTTATCTGTTAATTTACACGCAGATACCAGTACTACCGGCAGTGATAACGATGACAATCAAGCTCAACAGCTTGGCAAAGTAGTCGTCACAGCTACTCGCACCGAAACCCCGGAAAATCAGATCGGTAGTGCTGTTACTGTGATTACCGGCGAAGAGATTGCTGCTAAGCGCCTGACCAGTGTGGCGGACGCCTTACGTACCGTACCTGGCCTGGATGTGATTCGTGCCGGCGGTCAGGGGCAGCAGACTTCAGTGTTTATGCGCGGTGCTAATTCCAATCACACCCTGGTCATGATAGACGGTGTTGAGATGAATGACCCATCAAGCCCAACCGGTGGATTCGACTTCGCCTTTCTACAAACCGACAATATAGAGCGTATAGAGGTATTGCGCGGTGCCGCCAGCGCAGTATATGGCTCAGACGCCATCGGCGGTGTTATCAACATCATCACCAAAAAAGGTCAGGGCCCGACAAAATTCACAGGTACAGCAGAAGGCGGTTCTTTCGGCACCTGGAAAACCGGCGGCGCGGTGTCTGGCGGCACCCAGCGGGTCAACTACAGCCTGGATGCCTCACGATATGAGACCAATGGCTTTTCTGCGGCCGATCAAAATCTGCAAGGTAATAGCAGTCCCAATGCCTATCGCAACACAACCGTCAGTGGACGCAGCAATGTCAAAGTCAATGATGCGTTGGATTTGGGTATGACCATGCGTTATAACGGCGGCAAGGCTTTTCTGGATGATTGCGGTGGCCCAAATTGTGACGACCAGAACGAATGGAATACCTTTCATGAATTGTTTACCAGGGGCTTTGGTCATTTACAATTGTTTGACGGCAAATGGGAGCAAACCTTAGGCTTGGCCTATAGCCGCAGTGACCGGGGCACTATCAACCAAAACCAGTATGCACCGGTTAATCCTTATAGCTGGACAGCGCAAAATCTGGGTGAAAAATTAAAACTGGATTATCAGAGTATTTTTCACATCAATAAAGCCAATACAGCCACAATGGGCGTAGAAGAAGAAGGCGATAGCTTACATAGTTCGGCCACTTATGATGGTAGTTCATCCGGCGTTATCCCGATCAAGACCATGAACACCCAGGGCTATTATTTACAGGATCAGCTGCAGCTGTTTGAACGATCTTTCACCACTTTTGGGGTTAGATATGATGATAATAACCGTTTTCCCGGTCATGTCACCTGGCGTGCCAACGAATCGTTTCTGATCAAAGAAACCGGTAGTCGGTTAAAAGCCAGTTACGGCACCGGCTTTAAAGCCCCCGCATTGCAACAGCTCTACGATATCATTTATGGTACCGGCAACCCCAATCTCAAACCCGAAACCAGCGTCAATTGGGATGCCGGGGTGGAACAGGATTTATGGCACGACAAAATTACCGCCGGCGCCACCTACTTTAATAATGTTTTTAATAATCTGATTCAGGGTAATATTGCCCAAAACTATCTGAATCAGAATATCGGTCATGCTAAAGCCAGCGGGGTAGAAACGTTTTTTGAAGTAAGGCCCTATACCGATTTAAGCTTACGCGGCACCTACACCTACCAACAGACCAAAAATTTAGATACCGGTAGTCAGCTGATTCGCCGGCCCAATGACAAAGCCAGTTTTGATATCGATTACCGCTTCTTGGAAAAAGCCCACCTGCATGTCAACGTGCTGGTAGTCGGTCATAAGGCAGATGTAGATCCGACTGGAGTGGCCGGCTATACCCTGTTAAATTTGTCCGGCAGTTACGATCTTCATCCAAAATTACAACTGATTGGTCGCATTGATAACTTGCTGGATAAACGCTATGAAGAAATATATGGCTACGGCACCTCCAGCATCGCCGGCTACGGCGGGATAAAAACCACCTTCTAGGGTTTCGGGAGGTGGGGTTGTTCTGGTTAAGTCTGGCTTATTCTCCACTCAGGGCGGCATTGGCATATAATAAACAACATGATCCATCTTGCTGTTGTGGAGCCAAACTTACTATGCTTAGCCTCAATAAGCAACGCGGAAGCGAGGATATTGGCAGTAAATTCCTTACTGACACAGCGTCTTATCAAAGTTTAGGCCAGCGATGACACCTATTTACTATTTATTTAGCTGCAAAATTAACGGAGTTTAACTATGAATGTAACACAGGCATTAGCCATTAGACCTGCCGCAGTCGGCTTAATGCTGTTGATGGCCGCCACCCGATTTCACCATTTTGGTACCGCTGTTTCCTTACCGGACGCTTCTCTGGCGGTGTTTTTTCTGGCCGGATTCTGGCAAAGTGGACGCTATTTGTTGGTCGCCTTATTAATAGAAGCCGGTTTAATAGACTATCTAGCCATTAACCAGTTAGGCGTTAGTGATTATTGTATTTCATTCGCTTATGCCTTTTTGCTGCCCGCTTATGCACTGCTCTGGCAAACCGGCAAATATTGTGGCAAACAGGCCATGTCTACCCTGACCGCTGTCGCAAAAACCTTGGTCTGGCTGGTTATGGCCGTTTCAGCGGCATTTTTTATCTCGGATACCAGCTTCTATTTACTGTCAGATAAAATTAGCGATATGTCCTGGAGCCAATATGCTCAGGGTTTTGTCTTATATTACCCCTCATATCTTGGTGCCGCCGTGATGTACAGCGCCTTGCCGATCGGTTTGCTTAAACTGGCAAAATTACTCATCACCCCAATCCGGCAAACGGTCTAAACCATTAAACACTGCAGGGTCCAACTGATCCTGCAGTGTGCGTTGTAAACCATCGAGGGTCAGGCCGCTATTTATTTTGAAAAAACTTAGCCCGTGCCGCCGTGCGGTCAGCGCTGACCTGCTGTACATGCGGTCGGCTTTCAATCAAGTTCAGATAAGCTTCTATACCCGGAATCAGTTCAATCACCAAATTTTTGCCGTAAATGTTTTGTGTGACATAGCCCACCACCTGCAAATGTGGCCAAGCTACCACATCCGCCACCCCAAACCGTGCACCTAATGCAAAAGGACTAAACTGGAACAGTCTGGCCAAACCGGACAAGCCAGTCGTCAACTTGGTATAAACCTCTTCTTTCACTTCAGCGGAAACCGGAGTGCCAAACAACACTTCCCCGTATAAGCGTCGCGCCACCAATTCCACATTCAGTTCCAGATGCTGAATAAACTCCCGGCATTTAGCGCGTTGAAAGGTATCGGTCGGAAATAAAGGCTGGTCAGGAAAAGCCTCTTCCAGATATTCCAGTATGGCCTGCGATTCCGAAAGATAACCGTCCGGAGTTTTAATAAAGGGGATTTTACCCAGCGGGGATTTTTCTAATATCTGCGTATCCCGGCTAGGCGCAGTCAACTCCTCAGTAAATGGAATATCCTTTTCCTTCAGTGCCAGTTTGACCTTATTGTAATAGTTGCTAATGGCCAGGCCATATAGGGTGATCATCTAAGCATTCTCCGCGAGGTTTAAAAACAGAAAAAAAGACAGACTGATCTGTCTATTGAAATAATACAGACTGGTCTGTATAATTTCAAATTATTTTTCACAATTTTTATGGCGCGTAATCTTCAGGCACATATACTTCATACAGCTTCCGGCTTGTTTTATAGTCATGGCATCCAAGCTACCGGGATAGATGCAATTGTCAACGCATCCGGTGTCGCCAAAATGACGCTGTATAAATATTTTCCTTCCAAAGAAGCTTTGGTGGTGGCGTATTTGCGTAAAAATGCTCAAGACTTGCTGGCCCAGATCCATTCAGGCATACAAGCCAAAAGGATTGATCAGACTGCTGACAAACTGCTGCTGGTATTTGACGAGTTTACGAAGATATTGGCGAGTCCGGGTTTTCGCGGCTGCCCATTCATTAATGCGGCTGCAGAATATGCTGATCCGGCTCACCCCGTGTCACAGGCCGTTGCCGAGTTTTACCGAACCCTAACCGAAATGCTGACCGAATTGGCCCGTCAAGCCGGCATCAATAAACCGCAACAATTAGCGGGCCAATTAGTCATGTTGATTTCCGGCGCTATTGTCACAGAACAAATCCATAAACAAGGCCTGGCAATGCCAATTGCTTATGCCACTGCGCAGCAATTGATTAAGCTAAGTCAGTAACCATGTATTAAGGCCGAACAACGCTAAAAGCAAGGTTAAATCAAAGCCTAATGCTGATTAATTGGTAACTGCAAGGCTAACAACTTTACCGGGTGGCACAACTTGGCGCCATGACGCTGCAAAAAAGCCGTACAGGCAAAATTGCTGCTTAACACCACATCAGCCGGGGCTGCTGATATACAATCCAGTTTCATTGCCCGTAGGCGTTGAGCATTGCCGGGATGGGTCAGCATATAACTGCCGCCCGCCCCGCAACAGAGGTTATTGTCTGCCAATGGCGCAATACTCAGTTCGGGGATTTTTTCCAGCAAAGCATAAACAGCCTGCTGATTTTTCAGAACATTGCGTTGACTGCAAGGTTCATGGACTGCTACCTTGATGCTGGCAGGCCTGAGTTTAAGTTCGGTAGGCCAATGACTGAGTAAAAACTGATTAATATCCTGCAAGCGCTCATGAAAAACTTGGGCAGCTGCGGTATCTTCACTTTGATATTCATGCAACATGGCACCACAGCCGGATGCGGCATACAACACCGCCTCAACATCAAGAGCATTAAACACCGCCAGATTATTTTCAATCAAATTCTGGGAGGTGATCCCATTATGTTGGTGGATAGCGCCGCAGCAACTTTGCTGGGCCGGTACCAGCACGTCATAAGCTATCGCATTCAGCAGCTTAATGGCGGCAGTCAAATTTTCCCGGTCAAAATGCTCGGCAATACAGCCGCTGAATAAGGCCACCCGACCACGACAGGGGAGTGAAGTGCGATAACGCCCGGCTAAAGCAGTCATTGCCGGAGTAGTCATGATCGCATCAGTCTCTGCCACACCGAGTTTTAGCAAAATACCGGTCGCTCTAAGTAGCGCCTGCAAACCGGATTTTCGATAAAACACCAGCGCGGGCATTAGTGCAGCTCGCCAGTTTTTATGGTCTATCAGCCACAAAGCCAGTTTGGCCAAACGTCCTGGCGCAGTAGCCACAGTCGCAAGAGCTTGATCAAATAGCGCACCATAAGCCATCCGACTTGGACAGACCGTTTCACAGGCCCGGCATTGCACGCAATTGCGCAAATGCTGATGTTCAGCTGAACTCACTGGCTCTTGGCTCACCAATATTTTGCTGATAGTGCGAATTCGCCGCCGTGGTGTTTCTTCATCAATTTCAAACAACCGGAAGGTAGGGCAATGACTTACACACATCCCGCAACGCATGCATTCAGCGGCTTCGGGAATATAAGGCCCATCTGGTGCGGCAACTGGATCATCTTCGCTGCCAAAATCCATGAAATCGAACATATCAAGACTCCATGACTTTTACATAAGCGCGGCGTAACAATTCCATTTCTGCCGGTGGTCTGCCGCGTAAAGCTGGCAGGGTTTTTAAACAGCAATCCAACTTGGACATCAGTTTATGTGGCGGATCCAGCACCGTAAAGCGGGCCATATAAACGGTAATAATCCCACCGGGTGCATCAATCTGCTCACTAAAGCCTGGCTCAGCGCGTAACAAATCTGTATCCAGCCGTAAAATCCGGTTGATCACATTCACCAGAGCGGCAGGGTGCATGGTAATCTTGCTTGACTCCACCTCGTCCTCCTCCAGCGCTTCAGATAATGCCGGTAAGGCCTTGGGAAAGCACACACTGCCGTTTGCTTGTTGAGCAAACAAAGTTAACGCACTGATATCGCCCTTGTAATACAGCAATAACCGATGATGATTGAAAACGCTAAGATCGGTCATGCCTCAAACAGTACTGAACTGATCCCAGAGAGGTTTATAGCTGCTATCCAGGCGCGATAAGCGGATATTTACTCGTTCCAGCAAAGCGTAATCCGGAAAACGGCTACTATTACCGGCGCTATACCAAGCTTCCATCGCCGCAGACAACCGGGATCTCTCCGCAGCGCAATCGGCAATTTGTTGTTTCAGCCAGCTCATACTCTGATTTGGGTTCAGATCGGCAATCCGGTAACGCAAACCGCTGCCGAAAATTTTTACCCCACCGCCCTGAGCCACAGTTTGTTGCAAAGTCTCTACATCATTAACTTCCACCCCAGCCAGATAATCAATGCCAAATTCATGGAGCTGCGGCAACCAAGGCACGGTCGGCCCCATTAAGACAGTTTTTGCATTGCCGGCTAATTCTGCCAAGCGAGGAAACGTCTTATTAGTAATTGAACTGGCAGTTAAAAACACCCAATCAGCCTGAGGCAACAAAAACTCACAGGCAGAATCAGGTAAATCGGCCGCAATCGGCTGCTTTTCCAAAATGGTCAGCCGCATTTGCTGTTCATAGCGTTCAATACCCGGATAACGGCCTATCACCACCACATTTTTACCCTGTAAGTCCGGTAAAAAATAATCGAATACTGCCAGATTGGGATATTCGCTAATATTAGCCAAGCCAATCGAGTCCGGCAATGGCCTGCTGTTGATACAGCTATTGATAGCAGCCATCGCCACCGTGGCTTTATAAGGTTCCCATTCCAAAATCCAGGCGGCGATATCGGTCAACGCCATCCCTGATAATGTCCCGGACCAGGGCAGGGTACGAGTGGGCAAGCCTGGACTCATAGCTAACCCGGCACCGTTGTGAGCCGAATTACGGCAAAGCGTCCACACCAGACCAATAAACACCTGATCAATCACAGCATTGCTGCTGCAATAATCAATCAGTAATTCATAGAGGCGCTTGGGATTATGCATAAGGGCTTATTGCGGGATATCCAGTAATTTAGCTTCCACCTTAATATTATCCAGTTTACCCCAGGCATTGATAGCTTCCACAAACCAGCGCTTTTTAGTAGGGTGGGGTTGCACCACATCATATTCCGCGTAGAAACTACCATCGCCATAAAATTTGATCTGGCCGATGCGCTGCTTAGCCGTATCATACCAATAGCCGGTCAAATCCTGACTTTGCGTATAAGGATCTACCACCAAATGAAACACCGCCGCATCAAATTCCGGGCTTGGTAACTTAAGTTCTAACGGAAAACCCAGTTTAGCGATACATTCGGCTATCTTTCCGCATACAGTTTGACCATAGACACGTTTTTCATCAATCTGCATGTTTACATCGCTACTACTCATACTAATCCTCGTTTAAAGCTTGGGCCAACTGCATAATCACCGAGCCGCCGGAACGGTCTTCCGGATCAAGTTGCTTTAATAATGTCAGAATATACTGCGCATCATCAGTCTGATCCTGGCGCAGCTTAATAAACGCCAAGGCTTTCAGCGTATACAAATAAAACAGACTAACCTCGCTGGCGTACATATCCCAAGATGCGGCAACAGCTGCCAACTGCCGGTAATTGCCGGGAAAGCCGCCCTGCAGAGCGGCAGCGGCCAGTCCGGCGTGAACTTCACGTTCGGCTTCATCCAAACGACCCTGATAAAAATAAAATTTATACAGAGCAAAATAAGTTTGCAAGCAGCTGCCGTCCAGTTGCTGGGCCTGCTTAAACAAAGCTTCGGCCCTGGGTCTGTCGACATGATTGGCCACTACACCGGCTTGTAATAACTGATTAACCGCTTCAGGTAAATCGGGGCTGAACAGTACCCGCTCCTCAAGCACCGACAGCGCCTGCATGATTACCAGACCTCGGCAGGGGCCTGCAAGGCAGCAACCGGTGTACCGCCCAATAAATGCTGATCAATAATGGTTTTCACATCATCTTTAGTCACCCGGCCATACATAATCCCTTCAGGATAAACCAGCACACTAGGTCCCAGCATGCAAGGACCCATGCAACCGGTATTGGTCAAGCCGATTTTTTCGAATAAATTACGGGATTGAATCTCATTCATAAACTCATTCATCACTTCCGCACAGCCACTGCTGGAACAGGAGCCGCGTGGATGCCCCTGCGGGCGATTCTGAGTGCAGACAAAAACATGTTTTTCGGGTCTAGGCATGGCAGGCTCCTGTAGGGAAATATGGGCAGTAGTAATCAATCACCGGAGCGGCAAGCACCGCTCACAACAGCAGCAGTCGGCTTAAGCCGCAATCTTAGGTTCATGAGTAAAGCAGTCTTTAGGGCAAACTTTAGAACAGGCCTCGCAACCTATGCAATCAGCCGGATTTTTCAACGTCATTACCTGACTGTTATCGTCATCGTCCTCAAAATCCGCATAACTATCATCAAACTGCTCAGCTTCCAGCACTTCATCCTTGTCAACCAAATCAAAAACATCGCGTGGACACACTTTAAAACAGCGTCCGCAACCAATACAGGTGCGTGGATTCAGATTGGTTACATAAGCAGGCGTCCAAACCGTACCACCAAAAGTCGTTCCGGTAATAAATTCGCTCATAACGGCTCCTCAGACTGAGCCGCTGCTGGCGGCCTGAAATTTCTTGTTGGCTTCATCCCAGGCTTGACAGGCATCAAACGTTGCCTGGGCTATGCCCATCAACTCGCCATAAGCATCCGGTAAGCGGTCTTCAATCAAATCGTGTAAAGCCATAGCCTGCTCACTAGCCAGACGCTTGGTTTTTTTCACTTCTTTTTCCAATACTTTCAAATCGACTTCGCTCATGATCATCTACCTCAGGCTTCCGCAACTTCCCGGTATTGCTCGATTAAGGCAACAGCTTTATTAACCACCAGATCAGTTTTCTCAGCCAAATCCGCCAGACTCGGAAAACCGAAGCGATGCACATCACGCAGAATTTTATCCACCACAATCAGCTTGCCCACCAGCACAAAAGCCCGGCCAAAACCCTCATGGGTAATATTGATCACCGGTACCGCCATCATGCCGGACTTTTTCTCGATCAGACAGGCAATACTGTTGTAATAAGCCTTTACCCGCGCCAAAGTGATTTCATCCGGATCACCAACGATAGGGATTTCCCGTTTGCGCTCCTTGGTCAATACCAAAGGATCAATAATTTTTTCCTGTGACCAGCCTTCATATTTGTCATAAGTATCCATTGCTCGCAATTGCTTGAGCATTTCCACCACCACATCTGAAGTCATGAAAGGGTCGCCGCTTTCCACGGCAAGAGCGGGTTGAGTCATGGTAATTCTCCTGTTAGTTAATATTCAGGTGGGGCAACCCCCACCATTTGGATAGTTTTGATTGAACCTGATGGTCAAGACGGATGATTAAGACCTATTCTTGCCAACCTTCATCTTCCATTTCATCAAAGCGTTTCAGATCCGGGCCCTTATGCAGACTGATTGCTTTAGCCAGCCAACTGGAAGGCCCGGACTTCATTTCATTCTGCAAATCAGTAATTAAGTCTTTAATAGTACTGCCTTCATGTACCTTGATCGGCTGAATCCCATGATTCACAATCTGCTTAATGGCCGAAGCACCAACCGCCTGGCAATACACCGCCGCGCAGCCGTCCAGCAATTGCAGTTTTACCGATAGTTTGTCCTCATTGCCGTCCTGGGCCAATTCACCAAATTGAGCGGCTTCCAGTATTTCCGCGTTTTCTGGATCTACCGCATACACGGCAAATGACTTGGCGGAACCAAAATGCTGATTGACATGCAGCATATCCGAGGTAGCAAAAGCGACTTTAATAGCAGTTTCCATAGGCACTCTCTGTTCATGGTTATGCACAATGTGCATGCGGCGAGTTAATGACATGTTGCTGAACTAGTATTACGTTCTGATTCAGGTTTTTGCGCATAAATCGAGTGATAAACTTCGATTTCTTCATGCGCAAAATTAATCACCAGATTGGCCAGATCAAACAGAGCCTGACGGGTGCCGCGATAGCCTATCCAGGTTTTCTGATAACCGCCGATGATGTCGTAAAGGGGAAAACCGGCGCGCAGCACTGGAATCCCTAAGCGCTCGGCACTGGCAACAGTATGCGAATTACCAATCAGCAATTGCGCCTTATGCTCTTTAGCCAGCAATTCCAGATCCTCCAGATCACCAATCTTAATACTGGCAACCGGAGTAGTGGCCAGTATCGGCGCATTGGCCGCACTGATAGCTGCAACTACTTCTGCCCCCATACCCTGCACCAGATGAATAAAAGCATTCAATTGATCGGGGTCAGCGGCAATGGCCACCCGTAACTGGCCAAGCATAAAATGGGTATCCAGCATAGCGTCCTGCAATTGGGCGCGCTGCCGCTCAATAACTGCCGGTACTGGCACTTCACTGATTTCGGCCAAAGCCATAATCAAAGCATCATTGGCCTGCAAACCATATAAATGATCAAAATGGTGGCTAGGCACCCCGGTTCTCTGCTCCAGCAGTTCACCGGCCTTGAACAAAGACGCACCGATCACCAGCGTGGCCTTGGCCTCACCCAGCGTATACACTTCAGAAATCGGCGTACCGCCGATAGTAACCGGCGAAAATTCATCCTCAGTCAGACTACCGTCCAAGGAATCAGAAATATCCGGCAGAATCACCGGTCGCAAATTGAACTGTTCAATCAAATGACGTAAGGTTTCCAAATCGCCTGGTGTCAGCATCGGACTAACCAGCACATTAACCTGACGTTGCCGATTACCCGGCTTAGTGCCCGCCACAGCTGCTTCCGGTACCAGTGCATTAATCAATTCGTAAACAGCCGCCGCGTAACCACTTTCCACACAACCGGTGAAATCCGGTGTGTTAACCGCCACCACAGCCACATGAGCATATTGCGGATATTTTTCCCGAAACTCCCGAACATTGCGGTGTACATCAGCACCTTGAGTTTCCGCCAGCCCAGTGGTTAACACCATCACCAGTGCCGGATTGGATTTTTCGGCAATCGCCTTAATACCTTCAATCACATTCTCATCAGCGCCCAGCACAGAACTGGCCTGATCCATCGCCGTTGTTTGCAAAGGAATCGGCTCACGGAAATGCCGGACAAAAAACACCTTGGCAAATGCCGTGCACCCTTGAGAGCCATGTAACATAGGCATGGCCCGGTCAAAACCCAGACAGGCCAGCGAACCACCCATAGGTTGACTGGCTTTTAAAGGATTAACCGATAAAGCTTTACTGCGTTTCAGTACCTCAGCCATATCAAGCCGCCTGTGATTGCAAGTCGCTGACCGGTTCGGCCAATGCCGTCTTTGTCACGCCACTACGCCACGGCGCCGGAGCCCGCACCGCCTGCCATACCGGACTTTCCATAGTCAAAGCCAGCTGCCGTACTAACTCCAGCATGCCCTGATAACCTTCATAACCGAATTCGCGTTCCTGATTAATATCCAGAAACGGGATACGCGCCTTCAGCGCGGTATACATATTCCGGCCACCAGCGATCAGAATATCGGCCTTGTAATCGCGGACGATTTGCAGCAGCGCTTTCGGACTGCCGTCTTCTATCATTAAAGTATCTTCACCCATCAATTCCCGAATTCGAGCCTTATCTTCCTCAGTGGATTTTTTAGTGCCGGTGGCAACCACCACCATACCCAAATCCTGCAAAGCAGAAATCACCGACCAGCTTTTCACCCCGCCGGTAAACAGCAGTACCCGCTTGCCTTTCAAACGTTCCTTCCAGGGAGCCAGTTCGGTGCGAATCCGGTTTTCCTCGCGTTCAATAATGGCTTCGGTGCGGGCAATCAAATCCGGATCGTCTATCACCCTGGCAAAATCGCGCAAAGCCTGACTAGTATCGGTGATGCCATAAAAACTACCCTCAAACCACGGCGTACCGTATTGTTTTTGCAAACGCCGGGCAACATTCACCATCGCCTTGGAACAAACCATCATATTCACTTCAGCCTTATGCATAGTTTGCACCTCACGGAACCGGGCATCCCCGGAGAGCGTGCACAATACCCGCAGGCCCATTTCATCCAGTAAAGGCAGTACATGCCAGAACTCCCCGGCAATGTTGTATTCACCCACCAGATTCACATCATGAATCTTAATGCCGCGCAGTTCACTGCCAGGCGGTAAGGGGTCGGGGTCACGGGTGCCTATCACATGATTAACCATAGCATCACCGGCAATCCGGTTACCCAGATTCTTGGTACCATAAAAACCGGCGCAATCAATCGGCACCACCGGAACATTCCAGCGCTCCTGGGCGGATTTGCAGATGGCATTAATATCGTCGCCCACCAAAGCCGGCACACAAGTGTTGTAAATAAACACCGCCGGAGGATTAAAACTGTCTATAGCTTGTTTGATAGAGTGAAACAGCCGCTTTTCACTGCGGCCCATAATCACATCCTGTTCAGTTAAATCAGTTGTCATACCGGTGCGGTACAATTCCGAGCCAGAAGAGCGGGTACCCCGGTTGTCCCAGGAACTGCCAGCACAGGCTATCGGGCCGTGGACTATATGGGCCACATCGGCAATCGGCAGCAGGGCAATCTGGGCGCCGTCAAAAGCGCAGCCCCCGGCCGCCGTACCCGGTTTGGGTTTGGCGCAACCGGATTTTTCCTTCTTGTTATGCTCACAAGCCGGTTCGTCTAACAGTTCCGCAATATCTTTGCTCGATTTCATAGCCACACCTCGCTGTTTTGGTATAAACAATGCAACCGGTGTGCCATTTGTTAATAATTTGATTTTAAATAAATTTTTGGTATAAAGCTGTGTCGTAAATCCGACAAAAATGGTTTTGTGGTATGGCGCAGGGCTACAAAATTAATTTGGTATACTGTGCAGCGTGAGCATTAGGTTTAAAAATTGTCAGGAGTCAAGTCAGTGATGAAATATAAAGGATTATGGTATTACGCAGTTTTGCTGGTTTTTTTGGGTTGGTGTGTCATCTCGTTTCGGGCTGACATCGCCCAGATCAAATTACTGCCGGTGGTTCAGGCCTGGGATAAAGTGCTGCTGGCCCTGGCCTTATCCCTGCTGAATTATTTGCTGCGCGTTATGCGCTGGACAGCCTATCTCCAACGCCTGGGGCACGGTTTGACGTTTCGTTTCTCGGCATTGACCTATCTTGCCGGTTTTGCCTTTACCCTGTCGCCAGGCAAAGTCGGGGAAATGGTCAGAGGCCGTTATCTGCAAAAATCCGGTGTTCCCTTGACCAGTACCGCAGCAGCGTTTTTTGTAGAACGCCTGCTGGATTTGCTGGCCATGATCGCCTTGGCAACCCTGGCAGTTGCATACTCCAGCTATCAATCCCTGATCTGGGGAGCGGTTGCCGTCATCATCGTCATCATGGCCTTATTAACCATTGCCCCCTGGTCAGCCATCATGCAGCGATTGGAGGCACAAAGCTGGTTGCCGGTATTTTTCCGGCGCATTATCCATACTGTCTTGTGTACCCTGCTTTCCGCCAGAGCGCTGCTGCAGCCGGGTATCCTGCTCAAAGGCTTTGTGTTGGGCCTGATAGCCTGGGCTTGTGAAGGTGTGGGCCTGATGGTACTGGGCAACATCCCACCCGAAGTAGGCATGGATGTCAGTGCGGCGGTAGGCATCTACTCAATTGCCGTGATCGTCGGCGCCCTGTCATTTCTACCAGGCGGACTGGGCGGCACCGAGGCCCTGATGGTGGCCCTGCTTGCTGCACACGGCTATACCATGCCGGATGCCATTCTACTAACCCTGGTCTGCCGCCTGCTGACCCTGTGGTTTGCCGTGCTGATAGGCTGGATAGCCGTATTCATGCTGCGTCCCCAGCCAGACCGGCGCATCAAAGTACCGGACGATCAGCCGGAAACCTTGTCAATACCCTTATGTGTCGATCTGGACGGCACCCTGATACACAGCGATCTATTATTGGAAACCTTAGTATTGCTGCTCAAGCGTAATCCTTTATACGTTTTTCTGGTGCCGGTCTGGTTATTAAAAGGCAAAGCCGCCATGAAAGCCCAAATTGCCGCACGAGTCAGCCTCAACCCGGCCGCCTTACCCTACAACAAAGCCCTGCTGGGTTGGTTGCACAGTCAGCGGCAGGCCGGTCGTCAACTCTGGCTATGTACAGCATCCAATCAGCGTCTGGCAGATGCCGTAGCCGCCCATTTACAGATTTTTAACGGAGTACTGGCCAGTACCGATCAGCTTAACCTGTCCGGGCGCAAAAAAGCCGCAAAACTGGTGCAGCAATTTGGTACCAAAGCTTTTGATTACTGTGGCAACGCCCATATCGACCTAGCGATTTGGGCAGAAAGTCGTGCCGCCATCACCGTAAATGCCGGGGCAAAATTGCAGCAACAAGCGGAAAAAATAGCCGAAATAGCCGGAATATTCCCCAAGTCCAACGGCTTGCTGCGGCCTATCCTAAAGGCAATGCGCCTGCATCAGTGGGCCAAAAACGTACTGATTTTCGTGCCCTTGGCGGCTGCCCATAAACTGAGTGACTTTATTAGCGTTCAACAGACGCTGATGGCCTTTCTGGCGTTTGGTTTCTGTGCCTCCTCCGTGTACTTGCTCAACGACATGCTGGATTTGGAAGTAGACCGCGAACACCCCAGAAAATGCCGGCGGCCCTTCGCATCCGGCAGCCTGTCGCTGGCTTACGGCCTGGTGCTGATACCCTTGCTGCTATTGGCAACCCTGCTGCTGGCGCTCAACCTGCCCGGCAAATTCTGCTTAGTGCTGGCCGGCTATTATCTGCTCACCATCGCCTATTCCTTTGGATTGAAACGCATCGTCTTAATCGACACCATCACCCTGGCCGGTTTATACACCGTTCGCATCATTGCCGGTGCCACCGCCATCGCCGTGCCCTTGTCGTTCTGGTTGTTACTGTTTTCGGTGTTTTTATTCTTCAGTCTGGCGCTGGTCAAACGCTATGCCGAACTGGATGCCATGCAGCGGCAGGGCAAACTCAAAGCCGCCGGGCGCGGCTATCGCATCCAGGATCTGCCCATGCTGCACAGTATGGGCAGCTCTTCCGGCTATTTATGCGTACTGGTACTGGCTTTATATATCAACTCCCCGGATATCCAGGCCCTGTACCACCACCCCCAGGTCATCTGGTGCCTGTGTGTCCTGCTGCTGTACTGGATCAGCCGCATCTGGCTAAAAACCCATCGCGGCGAAATGCACGACGACCCGGTCATCTTCGCCCTAAAAGACAAAGCCAGCCTGCTGGTCGGTGCTCTGGCAGCCCTGGTCGCGGTGCTGGCAGTGTGATTGCGCGGTACTTTAAAAATGGGCTAACTATTCAGCGTCCAAGTATCTATTCTTATCAGCGTACGATTATTCGCTGAAGAATTACCGTAATGCCTTAACTGAGCTGCAAGCAGCCATATCCCGTTAATTCGTTGCCCGCAGAGTTAAAGCCCCAACTCACTAAGTCCAGGATGATCATCAGGCCGCCGCCCAAGCGGCCAACGAAATTGACGTTCAGCCTCCGTAATAGCCAAATCATTAATCGAAGCATAACGCCGCCGCATCAGACCGTTAGCATCAAACTCCCAGTTCTCATTACCGTAAGAACGAAACCACTCACCATCATCATTGTGCCACTCGTAGGCAAATCGCACCGCAATGCGGCTATCCGTAAAACCCCACAGCTCTTTTATTAACCGATACTCATGCTCCTTCGCCCATTTCCGGGTCAAAAAAGCGATGATCTGCTCCCGGCCTACCGGAAATTCAGCCCGATTACGCCATTGGCTGTCAACCGTATAAGCCAGCGCCACCCGCTCCGGATTTTTGCCATTCCAGCCATCTTCCGCCATACGGACTTTTTGGCTTGCCGTTTCGTAGTTAAACGGCGGTAAAGGTGGCCGAGCCGCTTCATTGGTACTCATAGAAAACTCCTGATCAGTAAAGGTGTGAGTGTTTAAAAAGTTTGTAACTATTCAGTATCCAAGTTCAGCGGACTGCCATAGCCTGAATCATCGCGCCCCGTAGCCTCGATGCAACGCAGTGGAATCGAGGGCTTCGCAGCACAACCTTAATCAAACCAGCGTCAGCGGAATTCAACAATTCCCTATACCGCTTGAACCAAAATCAATTATTAACGCAAATATAGCCATGTAGGGTGGCTTCGCCGCCAGGCAAGCCACCAAAACTACGCGGGCGTTTGGCGTCTAGCTATCGCAAAACACCCAACGCAACAGAGGCCAGCATAACCTGCATCATCGCGACCCGTAGCCTCGATGCAACGTAGTGAAATCGAGGGCTTCGCAGCACAACCTTAATCAAACCAGCGTCAGCGAGATTCAACAAGGTCCTTACAAAACCTGGGGGCCGCCATGATGCTGCACATAAGACCAGCCGGATTCCGATACAATGGCCTGATAAAAAAAATCACATCGGCTAATAAATTCAGCCCCCAACTCACTGATGCCCATCTCAGCTTCGTCAACCATGTAAGGTGGCTTCGCCGCCAGGCAAGCCACCAAAACTACGCGGGCGTTTGGCGTCTAGCTATCGCAAAACACCCAACGCAACAGAGGCCACCATAACCTGCATCATCGCGACCCGTAGCCTCGATGCAACGTAGTGGAATCGAGGGCTTCGCAGCACAACCTTAATCAAACCAGCGTCAGCGAGATTCAACAATGTCCTTACAAAACCTGGGGGCCGCCATGATGCTGCACATAAGACCAGCCGGATTCCGATACAGTGGCCTGATAAAAACAATCACGCCGGTTAATAAATTCAGCCCCCAACTCACTGATGCCCATCTCAGCTTCGTCAACCATGTAGGGTGGCTTCGCCGCCAGGCAAGCCACCAAAACTACGCGGGCGTTTGGCGTCTAGCCATCTCAAAACACCCAACGCAACAGAGGCCACCATAACCTGCATCATCGCGACCCGAAGCCTCGATCCAACTTAGTGAAATCGAGGGCTTCGCAGCACAACCTTAATCAAACCAGCGTCAGCGAGATTCAACAATGTCCTTACAAAACCTGGGGGCCGCCATGATGCTGCTCATAAGGCCAGCCGGATTCCGATACCGTGGCCTGATAAAAACAATCACGCCGGTTAATAAATTCAGCCCCCAACTCACTGATGCCCATCTCAGCTTCGTCAGCTCATTCAAAATCACGGTTAACCTAAAGACTGGACGTAAACCCAATCTGGGCAAACGCAGTCACCATGCTCATTCTCCTGTAATACCGGTGACAGCAACTGCCGCCGGATTAACCATAAAGTTTAAGGTTCAGGCCGCCATTTTCAGCTCAACTTTGGGAAAGTCGATTTCCACCCGGCTGGCTTTACCTATCATATTGGTCAATATATTCATCCCCACATGGGTGATAATCTCCACCAGAGGCCGAGCGAATTTTACCGCAACCGCCGCTTTGCCATCTTCACTGCTGGCTAAACGATTGCACTCAATTTCACTAAGCGTTAAACCGGTTTTACGGCCAAGCGCAGTATGCGCAGACACACAATATTCACAGCTATTTTGCTGCGCCACCGTTAAAGCAATCCGCTCTCTGGTTTGCGGGCTTAAACGGCCTTCACTGGCAATGCCGTGCAAACCCAAAAAAGCCCGCAAAGCCGTAGGCGAGTTGGCCAGCACTTTCAAAAAATTCGGCACCATGCCCAATTTAGACTGAATGGCCTGCAATAAAGCCAGTTGTTCAGTATTAGCGGTTTCAGTAGTTACAATGTTAATGCGGCTCATGATAATTCTCCACTTCTGATGTTGATTAAGTGGTTTACCCGCAATGCTTGGGGTGAGTAAACTTTAACGGAGAACGTAAAAATCAAGAATATCCTAAATTTACAATATTTAATTCCAAAAAATGGAATAATGAATAGGCTAAGGCGATAAGTCGCAATCCATACGGCAACGAAATACCGTAAAAAAATGTTTGTAACGAGATATATCGAGTATCGCTGACAATACGTCGTCTGACGGTTGGTATTTCATGCACGGATTGGAATATTTGAGTTACAGCGATTTGTTAAAACTGAATTTTATCCAGATAATTGGTGTAATCTGAATCAAACTTTGATACTAGTGGCGGCGAATAAAATTTCCTGAATCCGTGTTCCTTTCGGTTTAAGTGAGGGCAGTCGCGTTTCAGACGCGTTTTTTAAAAAAATCTACCACCAATCGAAATTTAACTGCCGTTCATCAAGCCCTCAGTCGCAAAAATCAATCGTTTCCATGGTATTGCCGGCATCGCCAGATGAAAAACCTGACGCCAAGACAAGCAATCTTCTTCTCTACCCGGAGAATCAGCTCGTAACCAGCATCTCAGCTTTCGCGCCGCTTATCCTGATGCAAAGCCAGGCTGCACCACCAATCGCTCTTGTAAATAAGCGAATACTTTTGCCACGGGTGAGGCGCACCCTAAGTCCAGCCACCATTGCCGGGCTTTGTGGATCACCTGGGCTGCTCGATACATGACTTCTTGCAGCACCGTTCGTAACCGCCGTCGTTTTGCCGGATGACGTATTGGCGCCAAGTCGCCAGTCAAGCCCAGTTGACCAATCAGTCGCAAGCAATTATAGGCAAACATACCCATTCTCAATAGACAGTCGTTGGTCTCAAACTTTCCAGATGGTAAGCGTTCCATATCCAGGTCAGTTTTGAATTCCGAATGAAATTGTTCATGGGTGCCGTGGTCGCGGTAGCGTTCAATGACGGTTTCTTCGGGTTCCTCCAGACTCGTCCACCAGCCTTCCAGTTGAATGTCCGGCAGTAATAGCATCTGGCCGTGCTTATTGCTCGTGCGTTCAATGATCCGCACGACCAGTCTGAAGGGGCGAGTCTGTTTTTTCCAAGCACGTTCCACCGTCAGTGTCATTAACGCTTCCCGTTTACCGGGGCGTTTTTCAACAAAGGCGCCGGCCGCTTCCGCTTTTTCTAACCAGGATGTCTTATCTTGCCGTCTTGGATTCCACTTGATCAAGTATTCAAAGCGCCTGTTCATGGCTGCCCAGCGTTCTTTCTCAGCCGCAACCGTAAATAACAGTTTGGCGCTATCAAACCCTGAGTCTTTGCGTAATAACAACGGCAAACCCGGTGCAACCAAGCGCTCAACTCGAGGAAACAGCCTTTCTAGAAAATAATCAATCTCCAGCGATGAATGCCAGCGGCCTGGACGCAGTTCCAATCCTATACACCAGCCTTCATTGCCCAAATAAGCCGCGACAGGCGTATAGCCATCCACTCCCTGATAGGTTCGACTCACCTCTTCCTTCTTGGTACCGCTCTGATCCATGACGAAGGTGTCCATGTCCAGACAGACGTAGCCTTTATGCGGCGTAATTGGGGCTTCTGTTCGTTCGATGAGTCGTATCGATAGATCATCCACCGGCTCCAGCAGGCTGCCGCTGACACGATCAAGACGTTGCCGCAGCCACACGCTGCCGGGAACCTTACGTACATCCAATGCCTTCTTGAAAAAACGATCTTCACGAAACGGCTCAACAGCCTCGAAGTCGCTTTTGCCTATACTTAAAAGGCCAACAGTGGTTTTGACTAAATCCGAGGTTTTGATACCCTGTGAAACAGGTATTCTACCGTCCACCGTAAGCGCTCAATTATCCGCGTAATTCACAACCCTTATGGGCCCTGTCAGACTATCCCCACGCTATAAACTTGGGATTTACGATGGCATCAACCGAAAGCAATACCGATCACGAATTCTGGCAACGCCATATCGAGCAATGGCACACCTCCGGGTTATCTCAAGCCAGTTACTGCCGCCAGCAAGCGCTACTTGTCCATCGATTTAGTTATTGGAAGCGCAAGTTCCTGGCAGAGTGCGAACCGATTTCGCCTGATCCAAAAAGCGGCTTTGCCCGAGTGCAAGTAGCGGCACCTGTCGCCACACCTTCCTCGCCGGGCTTGTCCTTGTGCTTTCGGGATGGCATCCGGTTGACCGGGATTACGCAGACTAATCTGGCTTTGATTAAACCCTTGCTTGAGGTATTGCGGTGACTTATATCATGCGCCCCGCCTTGGAACTGACAGAGGTCTATCTTTACCGGCAAGCCATTGATTTTCGCAAATCCCATCGTGGCCTGGCGGCGATTATTGAGTGTGAGCTCGGCCATAATCCGTTTGATGGTGGGCTGTATGCGTTCACCAATCAGCAGCGAACTAAAATCAAATGTTTGTTCTGGGAAAACACGGGCTTTGTCCTTTATTACAAGGCTTTGGTCGAGGATAAGTTCAAGTGGCCGAAGGGTGATGAGGCACTGTTAACGTTAACCGGTCAGCAGTTGAATTGGCTTTTGGATGGCTATGACATTAGCGTCATGAAAGGCCATAAAAACCGGCATTATGAATCTGTTTTTTAAGGGAAATATCAGTATTTACGGAGTGAAATCGCGTATAATATCAGCATGATTTCACCTCACTTTCCTGCCTTAGAACACGATGATTACTCGGCTGTCTTGTTGCCGGGGATGCTCGCTGAATTACTTGAAAAAGCACAACGCGTGGATGAGTTAACGCAAACCGTTGAACTTAAATCCGAAGTCATTGCCTCGCTCAAACAACGGATTGAGTTACTCGAAGAAGCGCTACGGTTATCCAAAGTCAAACGCTTTGCACCTTCGAGTGAACAGTCGGGGCAAATCTCGTTATTTGATGATGCTGAAATTGAAGCCACGGTGGATTTTGAAACCGCAACGGATGAAGCGGTCGACGAAGTCGAGGCGATTGCGTCCGGCATTGCGTCCGAATCCCCTGAGGCCGGTCAAACTAAGCAAAAACCGGGACGTAAACCGTTTGCCGACAACTTACCCCGCGAGCAAATCTTTATCAAGCTGAGCGATGAAGAAAAAGCCGGTGCCATTACGACCTTCTTTACTAAAGTCAAAGAAGAACTGGACATTATCCCCGCACAAGTACGGGTTTTAGAATACATGCAAGAAAAAGCCGTGTTTCTGGAACCGAGTCAAGATGAGATGCAACGCCGGATTATAGCTGCCGTTCTGCCCAAGCATCCTGTTCCGGGTGCAATGGGTAGCATTGACCTGATGTGCTCTGTACTCATCTATAAATACTGCGATGGCTTACCGCTTTATCGACTTGAAAACATCTTAGCCCGTTATGGCGGCGAACTCTCAAGGGCCACGCTAGCCAACTGGGTCATCGCGCTGGCCAGACCCTTGCAACCTTTGATTAATCTCCTCCGGGATCATCAACAGGCCGGCAACCTCATCATGGCCGACGAAACACGGGTGCAGGTCCTCAAAGAACCGGGGCGACCGGCGACCTCGGATAAATTCATGTGGGTGACACTGGGCGGTCCGCCTGGACAACCTAGCGTGTTGTTTGAATACGATCCGTCCCGCAGCCAGGACGTGCCGTTGCGCCTGCTTGATGGTTTTCAGGGTTATCTGCAAACCGATGGCTTTGCTGGCTACAATGCCGCGTGCCTTATTAACAACATTACCCAACTAGGTTGTTGGGATCATGTGCGCCGCAAATTTAAAGAGGCTCAAGATGCGCAACCCAAACCGAAGAAAGGTAAACCGTATAAGGCGAGCAAAGCGGATCACATCCTGGGTTTAATCAATACACTCTATATGATAGAGCGGCAGATCAAAACACTGAGCGCCGCAGAAAAATTTCAGCAACGCTGCAAAAGAAGCCTGCCTGTTTTGAAAAAACTGAAAACGTACCTGGATGACAATCAACACAAAGTGCCGAAGGACGGTTTAACCGGCAAGGCCATGACTTACCTCAGTAATCAATGGGATAAGCTGATGGTGTATTGCTCGAATGGGGAATTGAACATCAGCAATATTCTTGCTGAAAACGCTATTCGTCCCTTTGTGATTGGTCGCAAAGCATGGTTATTCAGTGATAGCCCCAAAGGCGCACAAGCCAGCGCAATCCATTACAGTTTGATTGAAACGGCTAAAGCTAATGGAATAGAACCCTACGCCTATTTAACCCAAGTCCTCAAAGCACTGCCTTATGCCGATACGGTTGAAAAAATTGAAGCCTTGTTGCCCTGGAATTTTAAAAATCAGAATTTTGCCAGATAGGGGTACTACGTGCTTTATTAAGCGCTTACTCCACGCGTTGTGCTTTTTCAAGTAATTCAGCGAGCATCCCCGGCAACAAGACAGCCGAGTAATCATCGTGTTCTAAGGCAGGAAAGTGAGGTGAAATCATGCTGATATTATACGCGATTTCACTCCGTAAATACTGATATTTCCCTTAAAAAACAGATTCATAATGCCGGTTTTTATGGCCTTTCATGACGCTAATGTCATAGCCATCCAAAAGCCAATTCAACTGCTGACCGGTTAACGTTAACAGTGCCTCATCACCCTTCGGCCACTTGAACTTATCCTCGACCAAAGCCTTGTAATAAAGGACAAAGCCCGTGTTTTCCCAGAACAAACATTTGATTTTAGTTCGCTGCTGATTGGTGAACGCATACAGCCCACCATCAAACGGATTATGGCCGAGCTCACACTCAATAATCGCCGCCAGGCCACGATGGGATTTGCGAAAATCAATGGCTTGCCGGTAAAGATAGACCTCTGTCAGTTCCAAGGCGGGGCGCATGATATAAGTCACCGCAATACCTCAAGCAAGGGTTTAATCAAAGCCAGATTAGTCTGCGTAATCCCGGTCAACCGGATGCCATCCCGAAAGCACAAGGACAAGCCCGGCGAGGAAGGTGTGGCGACAGGTGCCGCTACTTGCACTCGGGCAAAGCCGCTTTTTGGATCAGGCGAAATCGGTTCGCACTCTGCCAGGAACTTGCGCTTCCAATAACTAAATCGATGGACAAGTAGCGCTTGCTGGCGGCAGTAACTGGCTTGAGATAACCCGGAGGTGTGCCATTGCTCGATATGGCGTTGCCAGAATTCGTGATCGGTATTGCTTTCGGTTGATGCCATCGTAAATCCCAAGTTTATAGCGTGGGGATAGTCTGACAGGGCCCATAAGGGTTGTGAATTACGCGGATAATTGAGCGCTTACAATATTACTTAGCAAGCTCCCGGTTCAATAACTGCAAGACAGCCAATGAGGTTCTTGAGATTGCGGAAGAAATTCTTGGTGTCTTGAACGGGGCAACAAAGCTAGCACTTGGGGGTAACCTGGGTATCACTGAATCAGGTGTTCTTGAGCATCGTCTCGATGGAACAGAGACGTTCCATATGCATGTGTCTGATACGATTCATGTTCGGGAATCGTTTGTCCTATCAGTCGTGGACTCAGAAGGAAATGTAATTGAAGAGCACAAGCCAGCTGACCCAATACCGACTTGGCTGCAAGCTAGTCTGATGGATGATTCTGTCAGAAAAGTCTTTAGATTGTTTGGTCAACAGCGGAAATTGTCAATGTAGTTGTCGCCTCGACGTTTAAATCTTAAGCGGCATTTTTGTTCTGAGTTGTCTCCTCTGTATTAGGTTTACTGTTAGTCACTGGCTTATCAGGATTAAGGTGGACTGCTTGGATGCAATCCCAATTCCGCGTGTTACCAGTCCATCGCTTCGGGTTTCGATCACGGGCAGCCTCATAAACGGCTTTACGCTTAACCAGTAGGCCTTGATCTAAGCCTTCATGGCGTTGCGCTGGCGTGACAAACCGGATGGCGCTGTGGCGATGCTCGTGGTTGTACCATTCCACCAGTCTCGTTACCCAGTCACGAGCATCCGTCACCTTTGCAAACGGCTTTAACGGATAGTTTGGCCGGTATTTTAAGGTCTTAAAGAGCGATTCTGAGTAAGGATTGTCGTTGCTAACCGAAGGCCGACTTAACGAGGGCATGACACCGAGTTGTTGCAAGGTTGCCAGCATGGTAGCGCCTTTCATGGGGCTACCGTTATCAGAGTGCAGTATCAGCTGTTTGGGCTGTATCCCCTCACGATGGCACAGGTCACGTAACAATTCGCCTGCCAAGGTACTGCTTTCCTCTTCAAACACCTGCCAACCCACGATCTTTCGGCTGAAAATATCCACAAACAGGTAAAGATAGAAAAACTGTCCACGGATTGCTGATGGCAGATAGGTAATATCCCAGCTATAAAGTTGGTTAGGTACGGTGGCACAGAGGGCACGCGGTTTAGTGCGGGATTGAGCAGGGCGTTCACTGCGACGGTGTGCCAATTGGTTTTCTGCTCGCAGTACGCGATAGAATGTCGATTCAGAAGCCAGATAGCGGCCTTGATCGGCCAGCCGAGGTACGATCTGACTCGGCGGCAGATGCCCAAATTCATCGGAATTGGCAACAGCCAACACCTCGGCTCGCTCCATGACGGTAAGCTTATGCGGCGGTTGATATTCACGTAATGGACGTTGATCACAATGAACGGTCTCACCGGTCTGCCAGCGCTGCAAGGTGCGTTCGCTTAAACCCAGCACTTCACAAGCTTGGGCTTGCCGCGCACCCGCTATTATCGATTCATTCAGTAAAACAATTACTTGCTTGCGCTCTTCGTGGGCAGTCATTCGACCTCTCCCCCCAAGAGCGCTCGGAACTTTTTTTGCAGAACCAACAGCGCGGCGGCTTCTGCTAAGGCTTTGTCTTTGCGTAACAACTCTCGCTCCAGGGTATGAATTTCCGCTTTTAGGGTATGCACTTCACCTTTTTCAGATACGCCACCCTGACGACAGAATTCAGCTTTCCACTGCTCAAGCTGATGAACGAATAACCCTTGTTCACGGCACCAGGCATTCAAGTCTTCCCCGTTCAAGCCATAAGATTTCTGTAACGCTGAGAGACGTTCTTCAGGACGCCAATCATCAGGGCGTTTCGATTTCGACGGTAGATCTCGGGAGTTATGCAATTTAGCTTTTTTCATCCATGTTTTTAGGGTTTGCCAGCAAACGTTCAAGTCCTTCGCAATATCCTGAATCGATTGGTCGTTTCCACGGTTGTAAACTTTTCTCAGAGCTTGCTCTTTGAAGTCTTCAGAATACCTTGTATATGTTTTCATCTCTAATCTCAAATTTTATTGGCTTTAAAAATTTGAGACGACAACTAGTCTGACGCGGGGGGACAGCACGACTGGGTTAACTTGTACAGGATATTTGAGGTAATCGAAAATGATGTTGGAGGCATTAACAAGATTGCTGAAAACGATTGGTCAACGAAAACGCAAGTCAAGACATTCAAACATACCGCAAACAGCCCAAACGCCGTCGGCGATGATGCAAGACATGGAAAAGAGCACACCGAGCCGCCGAAATCTCCAATGCTTCTCTCTGAGGCTAGAGCATTGGTCGAGACTCTTGTACATCACTGGTTGCGGAGCAAAGGTTATGTCTAACACGGCACTCCAGCCGACGTCAGGCCGCGATGCGGCCTTCCTCGGCTGAGTTGAAATTCATATGGTCAAATGACCACTATATCGGTTACTTTCTTGACGGTGACAACAACCAGAGTCAGGCGGTTATTTCACTGTGGGAGCCAATTGAGGCAATACATTTTGCAACATCGTATTCACTCCTTATAGATATTCGTGCGGGCAGAAAGTAATGAATGGCTAACCAGCGGGTCAACTTGACCGGCAAAAGCTACGCTCCTATCTCGCTACGCCTTTACCGTCAAGTTACCCTTGTCGTTATGCGGCTGGTACCGACGTTGCAATGAGTTGATGGCAGAAAATTTGAAATGAAAAAAGACTGGATTCTCCAAACAAAAGAAACTCGCCGAGCATTCTCCAACGCCACTTGGGTTCCGTTAAGAGCATTAGTAATTGACGAGAAGGGAAATGTCAAAGATATAGGCTACATCGGTGACTATTTTGGTTGTGGGTCTGCCGCATTCCCGCCAGAGCATCGAAACTTGGTTGAAGATCGCCTAGGCTGGAGTGATATTGGAATAGGGCATACCGTAGCACCTTATGCTTATGACGATGGCTATTACGCATCCATTGATCAATTTCAATACAACGACAAAGAGCCAATAGGTGTTAATCTCGTCTTCGAGCATCCTCAGCCTGTCGTTGGTGGAAAGCAATGGATATTGAATCCTGACCTAGTAGTTGCGCTCCGACTGATAAAAGAAGGGACGAACTGGGTTAGGCCAGAAGAGGATTTCGTTGTAGTAGCCCGTGAGAGTTTCAATGAAAGAGGTGAACATCAGCTGATCGAGATCAAGCGAGAATTCCTCCTTGACTATTTGGCCGCAAGAAATCTTTCACTTCGCCTCTCTTATTACCGGCAAAGAGTGGAAAACGTGCCATTGCTTGAAGGCAGTGAGTACGCAGATTTGACAGAACTTCAAGAGGAGCGAAATGGAGGCCGATTTGAGCTCCGAATCCGTGACATTAATGACGTTTTCGGAGGAAGCTGGGCAATGTTCCATGCTTGGCGAACGGACGTCGACGAAGATGAAGACGCACCTGTGATGGGGCCAGAAAATGACCAAAACACGAGCCATGAAAGCTCGCAAGGTCAACGTGGCGGTTATCAGGGTGTTCGGATTGAGGGTGAGTTCTGGCGGGATGAATGGATTGAACACCAATCTCAAAGCGTGCGAGTTCGTGGAGATCGGAAATTGTCAATGTAGTTGTCGCCTCGACGTTTAAATCTTAAGCGGCATTTTTGTTCTGAGTTGTCTCCTCTGTATTAGGTTTACTGTTAGTCACTGGCTTATCAGGATTAAGGTGGACTGCTTGGATGCAATCCCAATTCCGCGTGTTACCAGTCCATCGCTTCGGGTTTCGATCACGGGCAGCCTCATAAACGGCTTTACGCTTAACCAGTAGGCCTTGATCTAAGCCTTCATGGCGTTGCGCTGGCGTGACAAACCGGATGGCGCTGTGGCGATGCTCGTGGTTGTACCATTCCACCAGTCTCGTTACCCAGTCACGAGCATCCGTCACCTTTGCAAACGGCTTTAACGGATAGTTTGGCCGGTATTTTAAGGTCTTAAAGAGCGATTCTGAGTAAGGATTGTCGTTGCTAACCGAAGGCCGACTTAACGAGGGCATGACACCGAGTTGTTGCAAGGTTGCCAGCATGGTAGCGCCTTTCATGGGGCTACCGTTATCAGAGTGCAGTATCAGCTGTTTGGGCTGTATCCCCTCACGATGGCACAGGTCACGTAACAATTCGCCTGCCAAGGTACTGCTTTCCTCTTCAAACACCTGCCAACCCACGATCTTTCGGCTGAAAATATCCACAAACAGGTAAAGATAGAAAAACTGTCCACGGATTGCTGATGGCAGATAGGTAATATCCCAGCTATAAAGTTGGTTAGGTACGGTGGCACAGAGGGCACGCGGTTTAGTGCGGGATTGAGCAGGGCGTTCACTGCGACGGTGTGCCAATTGGTTTTCTGCTCGCAGTACGCGATAGAATGTCGATTCAGAAGCCAGATAGCGGCCTTGATCGGCCAGCCGAGGTACGATCTGACTCGGCGGCAGATGCCCAAATTCATCGGAATTGGCAACAGCCAACACCTCGGCTCGCTCCATGACGGTAAGCTTATGCGGCGGTTGATATTCACGTAATGGACGTTGATCACAATGAACGGTCTCACCGGTCTGCCAGCGCTGCAAGGTGCGTTCGCTTAAACCCAGCACTTCACAAGCTTGGGCTTGCCGCGCACCCGCTATTATCGATTCATTCAGTAAAACAATTACTTGCTTGCGCTCTTCGTGGGCAGTCATTCGACCTCTCCCCCCAAGAGCGCTCGGAACTTTTTTTGCAGAACCAACAGCGCGGCGGCTTCTGCTAAGGCTTTGTCTTTGCGTAACAACTCTCGCTCCAGGGTATGAATTTCCGCTTTTAGGGTATGCACTTCACCTTTTTCAGATACGCCACCCTGACGACAGAATTCAGCTTTCCACTGCTCAAGCTGATGAACGAATAACCCTTGTTCACGGCACCAGGCATTCAAGTCTTCCCCGTTCAAGCCATAAGATTTCTGTAACGCTGAGAGACGTTCTTCAGGACGCCAATCATCAGGGCGTTTCGATTTCGACGGTAGATCTCGGGAGTTATGCAATTTAGCTTTTTTCATCCATGTTTTTAGGGTTTGCCAGCAAACGTTCAAGTCCTTCGCAATATCCTGAATCGATTGGTCGTTTCCACGGTTGTAAACTTTTCTCAGAGCTTGCTCTTTGAAGTCTTCAGAATACCTTGTATATGTTTTCATCTCTAATCTCAAATTTTATTGGCTTTAAAAATTTGAGACGACAACTAGTCTGACGCGGGGGGAGATGCAGACACGAGTCTCCCTCAGTTTATTGTCGAGACTAACGGCAAACGCATAGGATCTTCCGAGTTGGATAACGAGGATATTGGTCGATGGCTTTGGTTTCGTTCAAGTGTAGTGACCGACCTTCTAGGCCACCGCGGCTTCGCCCTTAAGTGGTACACGGCGGAGACCGGTGCTATTTGCTCGGCCTCTAGCTACGCCACTCACTTCGGTATTAATTCTGCTGATTTACTAACAGTCTACGCTTACGACATCGCTCGTCTCCCACCTTGGGAACAGCATGTCTGGGCTGCCCATAACGTTGCTCCCGATGGGAAGGTCTCAGGAGAATTGTTGTCGGCGCAAGTCAAGGCTCAACCGGCGTCCACACACGCTGTAGAGGAAATGTTCTTTGGGAGCATGCGAATGCTCGAACAAGGCTTCCGAGAAAGGTTCGGTGTTGACTTGTTCAGCCACGATATCGATGACGAATCAGTTATGCAGCAGGTATCTCGTTTCCATAGCAAGGACCAGGCGTCATTGCTAAGGCTGGCGAAAGAGCTTGTCCGTGCATTCTCCGACCGACTCAACATTCGCGATCTCCGCAAACTTTCAACCCACGCGGAAAAAGAAAAGCTTGGATCAAACAAGCTTCTGCAAGATATTCTGTCCCAGAAAATTGGGGCCGATAAGGCTCGCCAAGTCTTTTCCGAGATTGCTGGTGCTTATGATATGCGCGTCGGTGATGCACATCCGACCGGATCAAAAATTACAGATGCAATCAAGCTTGCAGGCATTGACCAAAGCCGCTCGCACCTAAGACAAGGTGAGCAGCTGATCCACAACTTCGGGCGAGCGGTTTGGTATACAGGTAAATATCTCTTCGGACAACCTGGATCCCATGAAAGCTAGTACTCACATGCCGCATGACAACTCGCTCAACACGGACGTGCATAGGCGGCGCTTCGTGCCACTTATGCACGCCGGTTAGCTCAAACTTTAAAAGACTGCTTTCGATTCTATCGCCGCCATACACTTAAATTCTTGAGTGTCGCAAAGTGGCCGATAACGGCAATTAAGTTAAGACAATAAAAAACCACCCCAGCCCCAAAGCCAGGGTGGTCTCACCCGACCCAATAAAAACCTATCCCTTACTTACCAAACACCAGCCCATCCCCAGCCACATCGACCTTAATCACATCCCCAGGCACATAGTTACCGGACAGCAGTTGATTAGCCAGCGGATTTTCCAACTGACGTTGAATCGCCCGTTTCAACGGTCTTGCCCCATACACAGGGTCAAAACCGGCTTCGCCAAGCAAATCCAGTGCAGCTTCGGTAATTTCCAGGCCAATGTCTTTGTCCTGTAAACGCTGCCGCAACAGGTCGATCTGAATTTCACTAATGGCGCGGATTTGTCTCTCATCCAGCGGATGAAACACCACCGCCTCGTCAATCCGGTTAATAAATTCAGGACGGAAATGTTGGGCCACAATTTCCATTACCGCATCCTTCATCGCCACATAGTTTTCTTCGCCGGCCAGTTCCTGAATCAGTTGTGAACCCAGGTTAGAGGTCATCACGATTACCGTGTTTCTAAAATCCACGGTGCGGCCCTGGCCATCGGTCAAGCGGCCATCGTCCAGCACCTGTAATAGGATGTTAAACACATCGGCATGGGCTTTTTCAATTTCATCCAGCAAAATTACCGAATAAGGTTTGCGCCGCACCGCCTCGGTCAGATAACCGCCTTCTTCATAGCCTACATAGCCGGGCGGTGCGCCAATCAGCCGCGCTACGGAATGTTTCTCCATAAACTCGGACATATCAATCCGCACCATGGCCTCTTCGGTGTCAAACATAAATTCGGCCAGCGCTTTGCACAACTCGGTTTTACCCACCCCGGTCGGCCCCAGGAACAGGAAGGAACCATTAGGCCGGTTGGGGTCGGATAAGCCGGCCCGTGAGCGGCGAATCGCGTTGCTGACCGCTTTCAGGGCTTCCTGCTGACCGATGACCCTATGACCCAGTTCTTCTTCCATGCGCAGCAATTTTTCCCGCTCGCCTTCCATCATTTTTGACACCGGGATACCGGTCCATTTGGAAACGATTTCGGCAATTTCCTCTTCGGTTACCCTGCTGCGCACTAAAGTAGTTTGCTGTTGTTCGGCCTGCGCGGCAATTTCCAGTTCTTTTTCCAGTCTCGGCAACTCGCCGTATTGCAGTTCAGACATACGGCCATAATCCTGCGCCCGCCGCGCTGCTTCCAGTTCCAGCCGCACATGTTCCAGCTTTTCCTTAATCGAAGATGTGCCTTGCAGGGCAGCTTTTTCGGCTTTCCACACTTCATCCAGATCGGAATAAACTTTTTCCAGTTCGGCAATTTCCTGATGCAAAATATCCAGACGCTTTATCGATGCAGCATCATTTTCATTTTTCATCGCTTCACGTTCAATTTTTAACTGAATCAAACGCCTGTCCAGCTTATCCATTTCTTCCGGTTTGGAATCCATCTCCATACGAATTTTACTGGCCGCCTCGTCTATCAGATCAATCGCCTTGTCCGGCAACTGCCGGTCGGCAATATAGCGATGCGACAGGGTTGCCGCCGCCACGATGGCCGGGTCGGTAATATCCACGCTGTGATGAATCTCATAACGCTCTTTCAGGCCGCGCAAAATCGCGATAGTGTCGGCCACACTCGGTTCATCCACCTGCACTTTTTGAAAGCGCCGTTCCAACGCCGCGTCTTTTTCGATGTATTGGCGGTATTCGTCCAGAGTGGTGGCACCCACGCAATGCAGCTCACCGCGCGCCAGTGCCGGTTTCAGCATATTGCCGGCATCCATCGCGCCTTCGGCTTTACCGGCACCAACCATGGTATGCAGTTCGTCGATAAACAGAATCACCTGGCCCTCCAGCTTCGCTACATCGCTTAAGACAGCTTTAAGACGCTCTTCAAAGTCGCCACGAAACTTGGCGCCGGCTATCAGCGCCGCCATATCCAACGACAGCAATTGCTTACCCTTAATACCTTCCGGCACTTCGCCGTTGACGATACGTTGCGCCAGACCTTCCACAATAGCGGTTTTACCCACGCCGGGTTCACCAATCAGCACCGGATTATTTTTGGTGCGGCGTTGTAACACCTGAATGGTGCGGCGGATTTCGTCGTCACGACCAATCACCGGATCAAGCTTGCCCTGTTCGGCGCGCTTGGTCAGGTTGATGGTGTATTTTTTCAAAGCCTGACGCTGATCTTCGGCATTGGCATCATTCACATTTTGCCCGCCGCGCATATTGTCTATGGCTTTTTCCACCGCCGCCTGAGTCACACCAGCCTGTTTCAACAGGGTTTGCAGCGTACCTTTGCTGTCCAGCGCAGCCAGCAAAAACAGCTCACTGGAAATAAACGCATCCTGACGTTTTTGCGCCAGTTTGTCGGTTAAATTCAGGATGCGGCTCAACTCGTTGGAAATTTGCACATCACCACCGGTGCCGGCCACACTGGCCAACCTGTCGATGGCTTGCTGTAAATCCTTACGCAGGCTATTAATCTGAGCGCCGGTTTGTACCAGTAAAGGCCTGATGCTGCCGCCTTCCTGGTCGATGAGTGCCAGCATGACATGTAAAGGATCAATAAATTGCTGATCTTTACCCAGTGCCAGGCTTTGCGCATCGGCCAGCGCCAACTGAAATTTACTGGTTAATTTATCCATTCGCATTTGCGTACCTCAAGGAATTGTATGATGCTGCTGAAATGGGGCAATCCCCTTATGTTTTCAAGGACACCAACTCATTTTCCACAAAAATTAACAGATAATTCATTCGGCTTAGCTCTTAATATTAGCGGCAACCAGCAACACAGCATAGCTATCAAAGCCAAATCACAGTACAATTAGACCCGCACAGCTACTGAATTTTGGATGATACGGCCATGGTTAACATTCATAATTCCACTGCTGTGTCATCATTAGTTTTAATTTGTAGGAGTTTTCTAAATGGCAACAGGTACTGTGAAGTGGTTTAATAACACCAAAGGCTTCGGTTTTATTCAGCCAACAGAAGGGAGTGAGGATGTTTTTGTACACCACTCGGTGATTTTGGGCGAAGGCTTTAAAACCTTATCACCAGGTCAATCCGTACAATTCGAGATTGAGTCCGGTCCCAAAGGTTTGACAGCAACAAACGTTCAAGCCAAATAAGTGTAAAACTCCACAGAAAAGGCTCTTCACGGAGCCTTTTTTATGCCTAAAATCTAGCCAAATTGGCTTTGCCCATCCCCTTTCTGATTAAGGCGAATGTAGCCTCGATGCAACGCAGTGGAATCGAGGAGGTTCGCAGCCTAGCCTTTATCCAAGATGCGGGTGCGATCCCGCCTCTACCACCTTTGCCCAATCAACTGTTAACCCAAACATAGCCGTTCTAAAGCCAGAGTGATTTTAAAAAAAATCGGCTGATTTTAGCGTCAATCATTGCAGGGATAAATGCTATATCCCTAAATTTTGTATTGTTATCAATATTTTGTAGCCACTCGCTATATTTTGGGACTATAATCAAACCTCCTCCGCTATAATCGTACCCTACTATGGCAAACGAATTCCCTAGCTTAAGACAACTCAACACTCCTCAAAAAGTTTTATTTACCGGTTACCTCAGTACCGTAGCTATAGGCTATCTGGTAGCCATCATTCAGATTCTGTTTACTCACGGTATGGCCGACGGCAAATTTGGCCTGTCTATCGATGATATCGTCTATAGTTATTACGGCAACCGTTCCGGCAGTATGCTGGAAACCAAGCTTAACGGCTCCATGAAGGATAATGCCTCCGATCAGGAACGCTTTCAGATTATTCAATGGGTGCGTGATGGTGCCGATCGTCAGGAATTTAGCGAAACCGGTGTGGAAAAAATCATCCAGGACCGTTGTGTGATGTGTCACAGCAAAGGCGCACCGGTTCCGGATTTTACCGACTTCAAAGTGTTAAAAGAATTGGCCAGTCAGGATGAGGGGGCAACCTTCAGTTCGCTGACCAGAGTCTCGCATATCCATTTATTTGGTATCGCCTTTATCTTCATGTTCGTGGGGCTGATATTCAGCTTTAGCGAAACCAGTACGGTCAGATACAAATCCTTGGCTATTGGTATGCCTTATGTGTTTTTGTTGGCGGACATCGTTTCCTGGTGGCTGACCAAACTGTCGCCCAGCTTTGCCTGGTTGGTGATGCTGGCAGGTTCCGGTATGGCGATATCCTTTGGTTTTATGTGGATAGTGTCACTCTTGGAAATGTGGTGGTTTGATCTGGCCTTTGTCAATTCAAAAGGCGAGCGTTACCCGCAATGGAGTGTTTATGTCGAAGGCAAATTTAAACAGTTAGGCGGCGAAGATTTTTGGTACAAGCTAGTGGCCTTGACTAAAAAGTTGGGCTTATCGCTTTGGACCAAAGCCAATGAGCAGGGCATCCCGGCGCTTAAAGCCCTTTACGGCAAATTCAGAAAGAAATAGTCCTGATGGAGGTGGGCAGGCCTTATGCCTGCCCATATGCGCTTATACTTAGGCGCTGACACTAACCTGATAACCCAAGGCGCTGATCTGGTCGGCAAAGGCCTGCATTTCCGCCAAGGGCATAGCTTGCAACTCGTCTGCTTCCGGTTGAAACGACTGCCGGGCTATGCTGTACAGCATGATCTGCCGGATCAGAATGCCGGCTGCCGGCAGCGCTTTCAACAATTCTAAATAAGCCTGTTTTTCACTAGCCGTCCATAATTGCCCCCGATACTGCAACATACAAGTTTGCAGCTTGGTAGGACATAAAGCCCTGGCAATTTTCAGGTGTTCCAACAGTCTTGCTTGGCCTAGCACCGTATTATTAACCAGCTTGCGCCCGGCAAAACTGGCGCTATCCAGCTTAAACCAAAGTTCGCCCTGGTATTGAGCCAATGCCCGTAAACCCTCCTGGACATTGCTTTGCTGAATCAGACTGCCGTTGCTGATCAGCACAAATTTTGCTGCCGGGAAAATACCAGCGCTACTGGCAATATCGCCCAGCAGGTGGATTACCTCGGCAAAATTTTTCACACTGCTGGGTTCACCATTCCCGGAAATGGCAACATCCTTAATGCACTGCTGTGCCGCCTCGACCTTAAAATCCCGGTAAAACTCCCCGGATTGCACATAATCAAGAAAACCACGCAATTCGCTAGCCAATAAGGCCAGATCTATATCCGGGGCCGTGCCTCGCGTCAATCCCGGCACCTGGCAATAAATGCAGCGCCAGTTACAGGCATTGTTCGGATTCAGATTAATGCCTATCGACAACCCGCCGGCCCGGCGAGACAATACCGGATACACATAACGCAGTCCGGCGATATCTCGATTGTGATTACTAGTGGTGAGTTGCAAAGACATGATTAGCGGGCTGAATTTAACCGGATGGAAGGAAACCCACCAAAACTTCGCGGGTGTTTGGCGTTTAACTATCCCAAAAACACCCTGCACAATGGGCTACCATAGCCTGCATCATCGCAACCCGTAGCCTCGATGCAACGTAGTGGAATCGAGGGGTTCGCAGCGTAGCCTTTATCAAACCAGAGTCAGCCGGGTTCAACAAAATCCTGTACCGCATCAACAACACCCTGCGTAGCGCGGCTACCATAGCCGGCATCATCGAAACCCGTAGCCTCGATGCAACGTAGTGGAATCGAGGGGTTCGCAGCGTAGCCTCAATCAAATCAGTGTCAGCGGGATTCAACAATATCCCGCTTCAACCAAAATCAACTATCAACGCAAACTCTGCCTAAAACAGGCACTTGCAGGACGCGCTAAACACACTGCTACTGGTTTAAAAAAACGCCATACAACATTACGCCAAATAATTACGTTAAGCTTTTACCAAAATCTCGCCGCGTCCGGTTTCAGCCAGATCACCACCAAAGCGGCGCACCCGGTTAAACGCAACTGTGGCATCGGCAAAGCGCGAATTTAAATCTTTATACGACGCAAACAACAAAGGCAAAAATGCCAGTGTATGCGTACCACAGTCATTAAAGGTTGCAGAAATCTGCGGTTGATTCCATAACAGCAAGGTACCGCGACGCATGGCGTAACCGGCATAACGGCCAGTGTTACCCATCACGGCAATGGTACCGGCTATCATCCGGGAACCCAGATAATCACCAGCATTGCCTTCAATCAGGATTTGTCCACGGCGCAGGTGATCGCCAACCCGGCTGCCGGCATTGCCTTTCACCAGCACCGTACCGCCTTTCATACCCTGTTTGTTGCCGGGCAAAGCGCCGCCCACGAAATCGCCGACATCGCCGCCGATTTCCAGATAACCGTTTTTCAGCTCACAGGCCGCGTAAATCCCGGCATTACCACTGACTTTAATCGTGCCGGCCTTCATGCCCTGGCCCAAATAGGCACCGGCATCACCGTTGACGCTAATACTGCCGCCGTCCAGTTCTTTGCCGATATAATCCAGTTTATAAAACCCACCTTCAATAACGATATTCTGGCTGTCAGTACCGCTCACATCAAACAGCTCATCAACCCGTACCAGTTTATTGCCGGTTTGTAATTTCAGCGCGGCAATCTGGCTTAGTTCCAGATCCCGGAGTTTTTGACAGACCAGCGGCGACAGATCGATACGCTGCTCGGTTGGGCGTTTCACTGTAAACGTTAAGGCGCTCATGCCATAATCTCCTGCAAATGAAAGTGATAGGGGCCAAGTTTACCGCCATAATTACCGGCACTGATCCGTTTAATACCGTTGGCTGCGCCCAGTTCGCAAATAGCCTGGATACCGGCACGCATGGCTTTATCAATATCCTCTTTGCTCAAGCCGTCAATCACGATTTCCATCACCGACTCAATTTCCGCTGATAAATCGGTTTTGGTCACCCCTTTCAGGGTAGGGCAGAACGCATCGTTGGTAGATGCTCCCAAGGTCGGATATTTTGAACCGACTTTAGAGCCGGAACGCACCACACCGCCGGGGAAAGGCATAATCACATTAGGTACAGCCCTCATGGCTTCAATAGCTGCTTCACAAGCTGCCAGTGCCTGCGGTTGGGATTCTGCCAGCACTAAAAAATTACCGCCGCCCACAGCTTCCACCATGCCGGTAGTCGCTTCAGCCAAAAACTCGCCATCCATTACCGGCACCCGCCAATAGCGCTTGCCGCCGATTTTTTTGGCAATTTGAAAACCATCGCCAAAATAACGCAGGTTTTTACCCAGAGCGATAGGTTTGCCGCCTTCAATACCGGCAAACAGCGCCGAAGTGGGTGAAGTCAGCACGCATTGGCCGGCTCGGGTTTCCAGCTGTTTGGCCAGGCCTTTGCCGCCCATGGCGAATATCAATATGGCAACACCGGGACGGCCATCCGGCGTTTCGCTGGGCGCCAGAGCTTTTTCAATACCGGCTTCACAACCGCAGCCGATCACGGAAGTGGCAAATCCGGTCATAGCTTGCGCCGCAATCAACGCCCATTTTTCATTTTGAGCGGTGATAATGGCCCTGGTCGCCTTCATCGGAAAGGCTTCGGCAAAAGTTTTATCTATGGTTACGCCGTTGATTATCATGCTGTACCTCTTAATGGATGCACAGTGATGCTGCCGCGTCCATCTTCTGTAATTTCGTCGTCGCTGATTTTGAAATTGCCCACTTTCATGGTCAAGAACCGGTCAAAATACTGTTGCAGGTCTTTTTCTACCGAAGGGTCAAATTCCGGTTTCACAGTATGGGTAGTGCCCCATTTAACATGCACAATCTCGCCGTCTTTGGCCACCAGTTCGCCATCCTTAAACACATAATCCGGTTTGGTGAACATTTTTTGCCGGTCGGCATCTTCGGTATAAACAGTAATATCCGCCCAGTTACCGGGAGCCAGGGCGCCACGGTGTTGTAAGCCGATAATTTTTGCCGCACCGGCTCGTGTCAGAATCGCTATTTCGTTAAAGGTATATTCACGATCAATCGAGGCCAGCGTGGTCATTTTTTGCGCTTCAGGATGAATAGTTGCCAGCATGTCATTGCGGAAACTTTTATCCATCAGCAGCCGGATCAGATGCGGATAGCTCATGAACGGCGCACCGTTTGGATGGTCAGTGGTCAGGAATATCCGCCACGGATCTTCAACCAGCAGGAAGATTTCCAGACCGATAGCCCATTGCAGAGCATTAACAAAATTCTGGTCGCGGTATTTAAACGGCACCACCCCACAACCGGCATCGCACTCAATATCCATACACACCCATTTGTCTGGGCTGGCGTATTTGTGATTGTAATGTTGACGCATATTATCGCCGGAAGCCGTAACCGTTTGACCAAACATCACCTGGCCGACATCGGCAGTAATGTTTTTATTGCGATTGATGGCTTCGGCAATTTGGGCGCCGCCGGAAGAAAACTTGAAATTGCCTTCTTTGCCGTAACTATGGAATTGAATATGGGTCAGATGCATAGGCAGACCTTCAATACCGGTTATGGTATCCAGCGTGGTATTGACATTGCCGGGTACGCCCAGATTACAGCCATGTACATGCAAGGGATGGGTGATACCGATCTCTCTAACCGCTCTAGCCAGGGTTTGCAAAATTTGCCGGGGTGTCACATCGTAATAGGCATTTTTCTCATCCAGATCCAGTTTGCGCTGGTTGAATTTGAAAGCACTGATGCCACCGGCATTCACCACTTTCACGCCTATGGCTTTAGCCGAATTGATAGTCCAGGCCACATAGTCGTTAATAGCTTTTTGATCTTTTTTGGCAGTCAGCATCCGTAACAGAAAATCATCACTGCCCAGCATCACATAGCCGCCTTTATCCAGAATTGGAATATCGCCCATTTCCATGTGAGCCTGACGCGCGTTGATCGGTAACAAAGCTGGTTCAAAAGCGGCGGTATATCCCATTTCCGCATAACGGTAGCCGGTAACAAAGGTACTGGGTATCACGTGACCGTTACCGGAGCGGGTAATATTGGTACGCGCCACCGGATCCATGCGATGGTCTTCCGGTAACAAGGTACGAGCGATATTGCCTTTGCCGCCACCGATATGGGTGTGCAAATCAATGGCGCCCGCCATCACAATCTTGCCTTGCAGATTGTATTCCTTGTCTATCGGTAAGTCCTCTACCGGTTTGGCGATAATCCGGCCATCCTGGATATAAATATCCAGTTTTTGGCCATCTATGCCGCTGGCAGGGTCGTAAATAGTTCCATCGGTGAGTTTTATCAGCATGACGATACCTGCAAAATCTGTTCAATGGCCTGCAACACTTTAGCCGTGCTGGGTAGACCGGAGTCTCTCAGTTTTTTTAAACGAATGGCAACCACATTATCCAGCCGGTAAGCATGGCCGTTGTGGTCTATGCCGGGCGTGCCTACCGGAATAAAAACCTCGGGTTCCTGCTCAAACTTCATGCCGGAACGGCCCAGCACTATCGTGGAGAGTTGGCTGCTGGGAGGAGGTGTGATATTAAAAGTTTGTACCCAGATCAAGGCATCGGCTTCGCCATTATTCAGCAGACTTTGGGTTTCAAACAAATAAGGATCATATTCAGGATAACCCCGGGCAAAACTGACCCTGGCCGGATATCCGGTGGTCCAGCCGCAGACCTGATTGGCCGTTTGATCGCCTTCTTTACCACCTAGTGGAAACCCGGAGCAACGGGTGCCTTGTTGATTGACGTCCTTAACCAGGCTGCAAATACTTTGTACGGTTAGTTCTGCCTGATCAAATGCCAGAGCCGCCGCACCCCAGCAGACGATACCGTATTTTGCTGCTTTCAGTTTGGCAACAATGGTTTGCAAATCAGCAATAGCCAAGCCGCCAACGCTTTCCACCTGTAAGATTTTACCGCGAATCAAAGCCGAAAGGGCGGCAGTGACATCAGGCAAATCAGCATCTGCACAAGCATATACAGTGGCTTTGCGGCCGGAGGGCGAGCTTGATGCCGTGCCGGATGGGTTTTTGCCCAAATAGATAATTTCCCGGTTGGATGTGTCTTCAACGAACATGGCTTCCGGATTCCACAGATAGCGTTCAAAGAAACGCGGCGCAAAACCTTCCAGATCCGTACCAACTATTAATAACAAATCACAGCGATTTTTGAATTCCGCCAAGGTGGTGTTCATCCAGCCGGTATCTTGCTGAGCCAGTAAATTGCGCCGGGCGTTATTGAAGTTACCATTGTCGACCACTGCACCGGTACGATCGGCCAAAGCCAACAAAGCTCGCATCCCATTGACATCGGTTGCACAAGCGCTGAACACAGGCAGATTGGTATGACTCAAGATTTCCGCTGCCTTCGCTACAGCTGTTTCCAAACTCACAGTCTGGCCGTTCACCCTGGGTTGGGTATCGGAAATAGGCCGTTCAAAAGCCGGGGTATTCACCGCACAGCCATTTGCAGTGACTGTCACGCTGGTGCCTTCCACCCGTATCGTCAAGTCGTCGGTGCCGATACCGCAGAAAGGACTCGGCACTTCTGTTATTTCAGTCATATCGTTTATCCTGTGATTAATCTTTTTTGATGTACTTGAAGCGCGGGTCGTCCGGCGTACCCTCAAACACCCCGCCGGATTCAGCGGCGGCGTCCCATAGCACAACGTCTTCAATTTTTTTAGCCAAGCTAAAATCTTTTTCAGTAATGCCCTTGGCAGAGTGGGTGACCAGTTTGACAATCACAAAGGCATAGGACACCGTTAAATCAGGGTGATGCCAAGCAGCCTCAGCCAAATGACCGATAGTATTAACCACCATCAGCGTGGCCTTCCAGCCGCTGGTTTTGATTTTGCGTCTGATCCAGCCGTTTTCGTAATACCAGTGCGGCAGTTCGCCGGCAAGACGTGCAACAATTTCAGCCTCATTCAAGGCAATATCTTTGGACATGATCTTAATCCTCCACCGCTAGATAGCCATTCTATCGCAATCGATTTGCAACTGTCTTTAGTAGAATTGAGAAAATGTCGGAAAACCAGCAGCCAAAGTCAGATCGGGGATTATTTAAGGCTATGTTTGCGTTAACATTTGATGCCAGATTTGTAACTACTTAGCGTCCCAGTACCGCTTTAAAAAGCATGTACTTGTAATGTGCTAAACGCAGTGCAGCGCATGGTTCTAAGCTAAGTACTTGTTTAAAAAAGATCAGCAACCTTACACAGGGTAATTGCCAGATTTTTTGCTTAAAAAATGTCCTCAGATTAAAAGCCGACTAACCAGTTCCTCCCTTTGAAAAACAGGGTTAGGGGATTTGATGATGGCTTCTACAACTGCACTATAAATCAACAACTAACCCAAACATAATTTTATTGTAACTAATCAGCGTCCAAATATCCCGATTAAAAGCGAGTAGTTGTAGATGTGCTAAACGCAGTGCAGTGCATCGTAACCCGTCAAGCCTCGTTAGCAATAATAACTGTCGCCGTTAGCCGAAAGTCCTGGCGGGTTAATGCAGTTAAAAGCATGATCAACGTCAAGAGCATCTGGGGTACGACTGCCCTGTTAAGGTGCTAGCCAGATACTAATTCATTAGCCTACATAAAATAGCCACTAGCCTATAAGACATGGCTTATACTTATACCTGTGTGCTTAAGTCTAGAGACCAGCCTAGCGCTGGAGTTTGCAAATGTCGTGCAACGTCACTATTAATTTAAAACATAAAAGCTAAGGAGTAACACATGACACACGGAAAAACTTTATTGATTGCCAGTCTGCTGTTCAGTCTCATCAGCCTCAATGCCCAAGCCACCTTAACCACTACCGTCGGCGGTTTAGGGATTTACGACAGCGGCCTCAATACCACCTGGATCCAAGATGCCAATCTGTTAGGTACTTGGGAAGGCGCGTATCAATCTACCAGCTACAATAACATTGTTACCGCTATCATCAATGCCAGCAGCGGTGTGATCTATGACACCCCCAATGCTTACGATAATGGCACTTACACCCTGACTGCTGCGGATTTCGGCAGTGGCGGCAGGGTAGACTGGTGGGCTGGTCTAGCGTTTGTGAATTACCTGGATACCCAACATTACGCTGGTTCCAGTCATTGGGCTTTACCCACCACTCCAGATAACGATGCATTGTATGGTTACAACCAAATCAGCAGTCAGCTAGGTGAGCTGTTTTACAACGAACTGGGTGGTACAGCAGGCAGTTCTATTTCCTCAGGTCCGTTCAGCAATGTCCAATCCTCTGCGTACTGGTCTGGTACGGAATATGGGACTGATCCTGAGGGCGCATGGTTTTTCGGTACCCGCAATGGCTACCAGGACGGCAATTACAAGACCAGCCAGTTTTACGCATGGGCAGTTAGTCCCGGCAATGTTGCCGCCGTGCCGGAACCCAATGTAATCTGGTTGCTTGGCACTGGCTTGTTAGGTTTTCTTGGCTTAAAGAGACGCGGCAACATTGGGTAATTTGGATCATTTAGCCCTTTTTGGGAGGGTAGGGTGGATTCGCCGCCAGGCAATCCACCAAAGCTTCCCAACGTGTTTGGCGTTTTGCTGTCGCAAACATAGACTTATTTAACCACTCTTAATTGCGGCTTCTGCGGTTTCTTGGGCTCGACAGGAGCTGGTGGCGGGGTTTCATCTTCGCCTTCATGTTCTTTGTCAAAAAACATGCCTTTACCGGTTTCTTTGGCAAAAATAGCCAGCACGGCTCTGGTCGGGGTACTGACGGCCATGGCTTTGCCGGCAAAGCGGGCGTTAAATTTTATTTCGTCATTATCCAGCGCTAAACCATGTACGGCTTCCGGGCGAATATTCAGCACAATTTTACCGTCTTCAATAAAATCAGTTGGTAAAACGGCTTCAGGAAAATTGGCATTAACCAGCAGATACGGGGTTAGGCCGTTGTCGAGTATCCATTCGTAAATGGAACGGATTAGATAAGGTTTCAGTGGAGTCATTTGTGAGCAACAGCCATCATTTCTTTTTCTTGGTTGGTCAGGCTGTCCTGAAAGGCTTTTCTGGCAAACAAGCGGTTAGCATAAGCAGTAATGCCTTTTCCCAGACCGGTAATATCGATACCTACACTACCCAAACGCCATAAAAACGGTGCCATGGCACAATCGATTAATGAATACTCTTCACTCATGAAATAAGGCGTAGCGTCAAAAACCGGGCCGGCAGCCAGTAAACTTTCTTTGAGGGATTTTTTGGTTTTACCGGATTTTTTTTCACCATTGGTCAGGATGTCCTCAAGCATCGGATACCATTCCTGGTCGATACGTTTGATCAGCATTCTGGTATTGGCGCGTGACACCGGATCCATCTGGTGCAGGGCCGGGTGCGGAAAACGTTCGTCCAGATACTCCATGATGATACGCGCGTCATAAAGCACCAGATCTCTTTCCACCAATGTTGGCGCATTACCATTGGGATTGAGTTCTAGCAGATCTTCGGGCGGATCGTTCGGGTCAAAAAATTCGATATCGGCAGGAACACCTTTTTCATGGATGACCAGACGTGCACAATGACTCATGATGCAGGTTGGGGATGAAAAAAGAGTCATTGCGGATTTTCGGCTGGTGATGTTTGCCACGAAGAATAACCTCTTTGAGTAACGGGGTTTGTTTCGACTCGAATTGTATCACGGTTAAACGTGGATTTGGGGGAAGCGAGAGACCGAAAACAGCAGGCTGAGGAAGGCGGAACAAGGTGGCTTGTTCCGCCGTAAATGCTTAGTGTACGTCTTTCCAGTATTCTTTTTTCAGCAAGTAGCCGACCGCAATGAACATCAGGATAAAAAACAGCACATATTTGCCCATGCTCTGTCTTTCCAGTTGCACCGGCTCACCCACATAAACCAGAAAGTTCACCAAGTCATTCACCATTTTGTCGAATTCCTTGGGCGATAATTGTCCGGGCTGTTCCAGATGCAAGTCAGTCAGCACATCCTGGCCATCAATATTTTTGATCACCGCCACTTGGGTACCTTGCTGCTGCCAGAACACATTAGGCATAGCCACGTCTTTGAATACCGAATTATTCACGCCGGTCGGCTTGCTTTTATCAGTGTAAAAACCCTTCAGATAAGTATACAGCCAGTCAGCACCCCGTGAACGGGCAATCAACGACAAGTCGGGTGGCGTGGTACCAAACCATTTTTCGGCATCGTGACCATTCATGGCCGAATGCATTTGGTCATATATCCCGGCGCCGATAGGTGCCACATTCTTGAGGATTTCCGTTTCATCCAGATGTAAGTCCAACGCAATCCGTTTATAACGGATTTGTTTGGCAGAATGGCAGCCCAGACAATAAGTGACGTAATGTTGAGCACCGCGCTCCAGAGACAGGGTGTCAGACAGATTGATATCGGCCTCCTCAAGCTCAATGCCACCACTATTGGCATAGGCGCTGCAGGAAAGCAATAATAAAAGAGTGGATAGAATTCGTTTCATGATTATTCAAGGCTTCCTATTATTTTTTTTGCAAATCGAAACAGCACTGCTTTAATGCCTGCCGGATTCGGACTTCTTTTATAGGTAGTTGCGCCTCCAGCATTTACTGCTGTCAGTGTCGTTACTTCGTTAAAAACCGCTACAACAGCTGGAATACGATCTTCCAGGCTAGGTTGATCGGTTAGTCTATCAGGTACAGGCTTGGTTTTTTCCCAGCGGGTATACAGCGGCATTAACAGAAAAAAGCCGAAGTAAACGGCAGTAAACAGCCGGGCCATAGTAGTAGCCAGCGGGGTAGCCGGTTGGGTGCCCAGATAGCCCAAGCTAACAAAGCTGATAACGAACAGCAGTAAGGCTTTTTTGAACATTCCGCCGCGATAACGGATAGATTTGACTTTGCTGCGATCCAGCCAAGGCAGCATGAATAACACCACAATGGCGCCACCCATGGCAATTACGCCGGCAAATTTGTCAGGAACAGCCCGCAAAATGGCGTAAAACGGCGTGAAGTACCAGACCGGCGCAATATGTTCCGGCGTCTTCAACGGGTCAGCCGGGATAAAATTGGCGTGTTCCAGAAAGTAACCGCCCATCTCCGGCATATAAAAAATCACCGTGGCAAAGAAAAACATGAATACTCCCACCCCAACGATATCTTTTACCGTGTAATAAGGGTGAAAAGGAATGCCGTCCAGCGGTCTGCCCTGCCAGTTAACGTTGTCATGAATATCGATACCGTCCGGATTATTGGAACCGACTTCATGCAAAGCCACAATGTGCAGAAATACCAGGATCAGCAGTACCAAAGGTACCGCGATAACGTGAAAAGCAAAGAAGCGGTTTAAAGTGGCATCAGATACCACATAATCGCCACGTACCCATAACGATAATTCATCGCCGATGACCGGGATAGCGCTAAACAGGGAAATGATTACCTGAGCGCCCCAGTAAGACATTTGGCCCCACGGCAACAGATAGCCCATAAAGGCTTCGGCCATCAGGCAGACAAAGATTAGCATGCCAAAAATCCAGATCAATTCGCGCGGCTGCTTGAAAGAACCGTACAGCAAGCCTCTGAACATGTGCAGATAAACAATAATAAAAAAGGCCGAAGCGCCGGTAGAGTGCATATAACGCACCAGCCAGCCCCAATCGACATCACGCATGATGTATTCCACAGAATCGAAAGCCAGTTTGGCATCCGGTTTGTAGTTCATGGTTAATAAAATACCGGTGACAAATTGGTTGACCAGCACAAATAGCGCCAGTGAACCGAAAAAATACCAGATATTAAAATTTTTCGGCGCATAGTAGTGCGCCATATGATCGTTCCAGAGATCGGAAAGCGGGAAGCGTTCCAGAAACCAATCGGAAATATTGTTGATTCTTTGTTTCATGCCTTGCTAGCCTCGATTTCTTCGCCGATGATAATGAGGGTGTCCGTCACATAACGATAGGGCGGAACCTCAAGATTGGTAGGAGCAGGAACACCACGATAGACCCGGCCGGCCAAGTCAAACCATGAACCGTGGCAAGGACAAAAAAATCCGCCTTTCCAGTCTTCGCCCAAATCGTTGGGGGCAATTTCCGGACGGAAAGTGGGTGAACAGCCTAAGTGAGTACAAAGCCCAACTGCTACAAAAATTTCTGGCTTAATGGAACGCAAAGTATTTTTGCTGGTCTCAGGTTGCAAGGACGCGCCGGATTGTGGATCAGCCAATTTGGCATCCAGAGTCACCAATGTTGCCAGTACTTCCGGGGTGCGATTCAGTACCCATACCGGCTTACCACGCCAAGCAGCCCGGATTAACTGACCAGGCTCAATTTTGCTGATATCGACTTCGACGGGTGCTCCGGCAGCCATGGCTTTCGCACTGGGACGCATTTGCGAGAGAAAGGGTACGGCTAGATAACCTGTACCCACTGCCCCAACCACCGATAGCGCAGTGGTCAGAAATTGGCGTTTGGATTTATCGACGCCTTGTTCGTTCATGAGTAACGCTCCTGTGTTAGTTTGATGCATTTCACTGTGCATCAATTTTTTATAATTTTGGGCAAATATACCTTACTGATGGCATTTATAGAAGCCCGGTGCTGTAAAGAGAAATTCAATGCTTAAAAATACCGCCGTTCAAAACTATTAAATTCAGGGTTTTTACTGATTCAATGCGTTTTTTAAGGCCTGCAGAAAAGCCAGATTTTCAGATTCTGTACCTATGGTGACTCGCAGGCAATTCGTTAAAACCCCGCCTTGCCTAGATAGATTTTTTATCAAAATGCCTTGTTGTTTCAGGGCCGTGAATACCTGATCGGCAGATATATCCAAAGTTCTAAACAAAATAAAATTAGCCGCACTTGGATAGGCGTATATCTGATCCATAGCCTGCAGAGCATTAAACACAACAGTCCTTTGTTGGCAGATATCTTTAGTCTGATCCAACAAAAATTCGCCATAGTTTAGGGCAAATTCAGCCGTGCTTTGCGTGAGGCAATTAATATTGTAGGGTAGACGGATTTTGTTCAACTCAGTCAATATTTTCGGATTGCCCGCCAGAAAGCCCAGGCGTAATCCAGCCAGCCCCAGTTTAGATACAGTCCGCATCACCAGCAGATTATCAAGCTCGGCCAATAAATGCAGAAAACTGGCCTCGGCAAACGGCGCATAAGCTTCATCTATCACTACCAATCCCGGTGCTGCTGCCAAAATAGCCAGAATTGATGCTGTATCAAACAAATTGCCGGTGGGATTATTCGGGTAAGCCAGAAAAATCAGCGCTGGCTGCAAAGCGGTGATGGCGTTCAGCATAGCCGGCAGATCCAGGCCAAAGTCATCCTCCCGCAAAGGTATACCACAATAATTCAAACTCAGGCTTAAGGCGATTTGTTTATACATCACAAAACTGGGCTCTACCGATAGTACACTGGCCTGAGGGGCCAGTGCCATCAGCAGTATCTGGATGATTTCATCCGAGCCGTTACCCAGTATCAAGCCGGCATGTTCAGAAATAGCGTTGCTGGAGCGTAAAACAGCGGCCAGCGCTTTGGCTTCCGGATCAGGATAACGATTCAGTGCACAAGTTTTCAGGGTTTCCAGCCATGCTTGCTGGATGGATTCCGGCCATGAATAAGGATTTTCCATAGCATCAAGCTTGATGTAATTAGCAGCATCAGCGACATGATAGGCCGACATGGACAGTAGTTCCGGTCGGAAAAGTTTGGCAGATAAATTATCAGGCATCAGCAACTAAATCATTCAGGTAAGGAGTAGAGACAAACTTCCGGCTATAGGATGTGCTGAACGTAGTGAAGCGCATCAATCGCGCCCAATGCAGCTGGACGTAGGCACATATATTTAGTTGTTCCGTCATAGCAAATTGGGCAACCATTAGGACAAGCGATACTCGGCAGAACGGGCATGAGCGGTCAGGCTTTCGCCGCGAGCCAGTACCGAGGCAATTTTACCCAATTCTGCGGCCCCCACAGCCGAACAATTAATCAGGCTGCTGCGTTTTTGAAAATCATAAACGCCTAGTGGTGATGAATAGCGGGCTGTGCCGGAGGTAGGTAATACATGATTGGGCCCGGCACAATAATCACCCAATGCCTCGGCAGTATAACGGCCCATAAAGATAGCCCCGGCATTGCGGATTTGTGCCGCCAAGGCCTCTGGGTCCGCGACAGACAATTCCAGATGCTCAGGAGCAATGCGATTGGCTATTTCCGCAGCCTGATTTAAATCGTTAACCTTGATGAAGGCGCCGCGCCGGATCAGCGAATTGGCAATAATCTCGGCTCGCTCCATTTCCGGCAATAAACGCTTAATGCTCAATTCCACGCTATCCAGAAATGCACTAGAGTTACTGATTAAAATAGCCTGAGCATTTTCATCATGTTCTGCCTGGGAAAACAGATCCATGGCAATCCAGTCCGGGTTGGTGAGGCCGTCGCAAATGATCAGAATTTCCGAAGGCCCGGCGATCATATCGATACCGACCTGACCAAACACCAGTTTTTTGGCGGTAGCCACATAAATATTGCCGGGGCCGACAATTTTATCCACCCCCGGAATCGTTTCAGTACCGTAAGCCAGAGCAGCAATCGCCTGTGCACCGCCTATCGTGAAAACTCTATCCACACCGGCGATATGGGCGGCCGCCAATACCAGCGGATTGGTTTCGCCGCCGGGGGTGGGCACCACCATTACCAGTTCGCCGACTCCAGCCACCTTGGCCGGAATCGCATTCATTAACACCGAAGACGGATAAGCCGCTTTGCCGCCGGGAACATAAAGTCCGGCCTTGTCCAGCGCAGTAATTTTTTGGCCCAGTTGATTACCGTTGTCCTCCGTATATTGCCAGGCTTGCAGCTTTTGTTGCTGGGCATAAGTGCGTATCCGTTCGGCTGCGGTTTCCAGGGCATGTAACTGATCGGAACCTATGCTGGCGCGGGCTTGCAGTAATGCAACCTGAGGTAATTCCAGTTCCGCCGCATTGCTGACCTGGCGTTTATCAAAGCGGTTGGTGTATTCCACCACGGCCTGATCGCCATGTTGACGTACCGCGCCGATAATTTCCAGAACCTGTTGGTGAATCGCCAAATCATCACTTGCATCCCAGGCCAGCCTGGCCCGCAACTGTTGGTGAAAATCGGCTGACTGGCTGTCAAGTCGGGTCATGGTAACAAGGGACATCAGCTCACCTGTGCTTTAGAGTATGTTCAATTTGGTCTATCAGGGTTTGGATAGCCTGATGTTTGATTTTCATCGCCGCCTTATTCACTACCAGCCGGGAGGTAATATTAATAATCAAATCCCGCGCTTCCAGACCGTTGGCTTTCAGGGTATTGCCGGTGTCCACCAAATCTACTATGCAATCGGCTAGCCCCACCAGGGGAGCCAGTTCCATGGAACCGTACAGCTTGATAATTTCAGCCTGTATGCCCAGGTCGGCAAAATAACGCTGTGCGGTTTTAACATATTTAGTGGCAACCCGCACCCGGCCGGAAATGGCCGGCGAACCAACCCGCGCCGCCGTCATCAGCCGACAGCCGGCGATGCCTAAATCCAAAGGCTCGTAAAGACTCTCCGCACCGTGTTCCAGTAACACGTCTTTACCGGCTATGCCCAGGTCTGCCGCCCCGTATTCAACAAAAGTCGGTACATCGGTAGCGCGGATAATAACCAATTGCACATCATCACGGCTGGTGCGCAAAATCAGCTTGCGGCTTTTTTGCGGGTCATCTATCGGCGTAATGCCGGCAGCAGCCAGTAAAGGTAAGGCTTCGTCATAAATACGGCCTTTGGAAACAGCTATAGTCAACATGATTAGTCAGATCTCAGCGCGGTACACGGCGGATAGTGGCACCCAATTGCGCCAGTTTTTCTTCAATATGATCATAACCGCGGTCTATATGATAGATACGGTCTACCAGGGTTTCGCCATCCGCTACCAGACCAGCCAAGACCAGGCTGGCCGAAGCCCGCAAGTCGGTGGCCATCACCGGCGCGGCAGTCAATTGTGCCGTACCCGAGCAGATCGCGGTATTCGATTCCAGACGAATTTGCGCGCCCATGCGCTGCAATTCCTGAACATGCATAAACCGGTTTTCAAACACGGTTTCGGTAATCAGGCCTATACCGTCTGCCACTGAATTCAAAGCCGTAAACTGGGCCTGCATATCTGTCGGAAAAGCCGGATAAGGCGCAGTGCGGATGGTGACGGCTTTGGGGCGTTTGCCGTGCATGTCCAGTTCTATCCAGTTTTCACCAGTCGTGATATCGGCTCCCGCTTCGCGTAATTTGACCAGCACAGCGTCAAGAATATGCGGGTCGGTGTTTTTTAATTTCACCCGGCCCCGGCTGATGGCGCCGGCAACCAGATAAGTCCCGGTTTCAATTCGATCCGGCAGGATTTCATAATGCAATCCTGGTGTGCCTAATTTCTCCACGCCTTCAACTTCCAGAATATCAGTACCGATACCCGAAATCTTGGCGCCCATTTTATTCAGAAAATTCGCCAAATCAGTTACTTCAGGCTCCTTGGCGGCATTCTCAATAATGGTAATGCCTTTGGCTAAGGTCGCCGCCATCAAAATATTTTCGGTACCGGTAACGGTAATTTTATCCAGCACCAGATGACAGCCTTGTAATCTTTTTGCGGTAGCATGAATATAGCCGGCTTCAACCTGGATATCAGCACCCATCTTGATCAGAGAGTCGATATGAATATCAACCGGACGTGTACCTATCGCGCAGCCGCCCGGCAGGGAGACATGAGCTTCACCAAAACGAGCCAGCAAAGGACCCAGCACCAGAATGGAGGCACGCATGGTTTTTACCAGTTCATAAGGCGCTTCATAGCGGTTAATGCTGTTTGAGTCGACTTCGATATTCATTTTTTCATCGACCATCAGACCCACTCCCATTTGTCCCAGTAATTCCAGAGTGGTGGTAATGTCATGCAAATGCGGAATATTGCCGATGCTGACCGGTGTGTCGGACAGCAGGGTGGCGGCCAGAATTGGCAGTGCTGCATTTTTGGCGCCGGAAATGCGGAGTTCTCCGCAAAGAGGTTGGCCGCCGGTAATCAGTAATTTATCCATGAGATGTATAGGTTGTTATAAAGGCTAAGGCAAGCGTTATGCTAGGCATCGCTGGCAAAATATTCGTTTTTGTCTAAACTGCTAAGTTTGGCAAGCGCGAGAATCTGTTCTGGAATATTCTTGAAACGCAATCTTGACTGGTTAATCCGGCTCAGTTTGATCCATTCGATCATCAAAGCCAGACCGGCGCTATCGGTAGCGGTAACTGCGGCCAGATCAATGCAGATTTTATCCTGTCCCGGTTGAAACTTTAGGGCTTTACTGGTTTGTCTGTCGATAGCGGCAAAAGTTAGCTGGCCTTTTACGACATAGTAACCGGGAGTTTGCTTGATTAGTTTTAATGTGGACATTATTTCTCGTCAGCTTTATTCAAGAGAAACTTGCCTATCATTTCTTCCAGAATAATGGCGGAACTGACATTTTCAATTTTACTGTTGTTTTTTAGAAATGCGCCGGACAAACCTGGGCCGGGATCAATACTGATGTATTGCTCACCCAACAGACCGGCGGTATAAATGCTGGCGCCGGAATCGTCAGGCAGATTATCGTATTTGGCGTCAATATGCATTTCCACCAAAGATTCATGGCTTTCTTTGTCCAGGGTGATGGCAGACACCCTGCCTATCCGCACGCCGGCAACCGATACCGGTGATTTTACTTTCAAGCCGCCAGAGTTTTGAAATCGGGCCGTTACCGTATAACTGGCGCTGCCGGTGTAATTGCCCAGATTGCTGACTTGTAAGGCCATGTAAAACAAAGCGGCGATGCCGCTGGCGACAAACAGACCAACCAGTGTGTCCTGTGTCTTTGAGTGCTGCATGTTAAATATCTCCAAACATGAGTGCGGTTAGAATAAAATCAATGCCCAAGATGGCAAAAGCAGAGTTGACAACGGTGCGGGTGGTGGAGCGGCTGACACCTTCTGAAGTTGGAACGGCATCATAGCCCTCAAACAGGGCAATCCACGACACAATAAAGCCGAACACCACGCTTTTAATCACCCCGTTGAGAATGTCCTCCTGAAAATCGATGCTGGATTGCATTTGCGCCCAAAACGCACCGTCATCAACACCCAGCATGCCCACCCCCACCATATAACCGCCCATGACGCCAATAGCGCTGAATAATGCAGCCAAAAGCGGGGTGGAAATAAAACCAGCCAGAAAGCGCGGCGAAATAATGCGTTTAATCGGATCGACCGCCATCATTTCCATGCCCGACAATTGTTCGGTGGCTTTCATCAAACCAATTTCTGCCGTCAATGCCGAACCGGCCCGACCGGCAAATAAAATCGCAGCCACTACCGGGCCAAGTTCCCGTACCAGTGAGGCGGCAACCATCACGCCCAAGGATTCTTCAGCGCCAAAATCCGACAGAATATAAAAGCCTTGCAGGCCCAGCACCATCCCGACAAAAAGTCCGGAGATGCTGATGATCAAAAATGACAGTACCCCCACCGAGTACATTTGCTTAACAAACAGGCTAGGGCGCGGTAAAACATAGCTAATGCCCGCCAATGTGTGGATCAGGAAAAAACTGCCGCGGCCTAGTTTGGTAAAACTAGTGCGTGTGGTTTTGCCCAGGTTTTCAAAAAATTCAAGCATATCAAAGCCGGTGTAGGTTAAGTGGCCGCTAATAAATCATCAAAATAATTATTGGCTGGATAATGGAAATGCACCGGGCCATCCGCATAACCGTTTAAAAATTGCTGTACCCACGGGGAGTCCGATTTTTGCAATTGCTCGGGACTGCCCTGACCGATAATTTTACCCTCTGAAAGCACGTAAATGTAATCGGCAATCGCGGCAGTCTCCGCAACATCGTGCGAGACAATAATGCTGGTTAATCCCAGGGTACTGTTCAAGGCTTTGATCAGATGTACCAACACCCCCATGGAAATCGGGTCCTGGCCGGTAAAAGGTTCATCATACATAATCATCAACGGATCAAGCACAATCGCTCGGGCCAGGGCCGCTCGTCTGGCCATGCCTCCGGAAAGTTCGTTCGGCATCAAGCCGCGTGCCCCGCGTAAACCTACCGCTTGCAGCTTCATCAGTACCAGGGTCCGGATCATGGATTCCGGCAGCTGTGTATGTTCGCGCAGAGGGAATGCCACGTTTTCAAAAACATCCATATCGGTTAGCAGAGCACCGGTTTGAAACAACATACCCATGCGTTTACGCAAAGTATATAACTCGGTGGTGTTCAGCTTATGCACGTTTTTACCATCAAAATGAATGCGGCCCTGGTCGGGATAAAGTTGACCGCCTATCAATTTTAAAAGTGTGGTTTTGCCTGTGCCGCTAGGGCCCATGATGGCGGTAATTTTACCGCGAGGGATGTTCAGACTGATATCGTCAAAAATTTTTCTGGAACCTCTGGAAAAGCTCAGCTTTTCAACACTGACAATATTAGAGTCTGGATTTGCACTTTTAGGCATCTGCTGGAATTTTTAGGATTATTTAGTTTCAAACAGGCTATTTTGTATGAGGCGCTTAGAATAAGTCAATGACTCAAGGTGAAAAGATCGGTAATAACATGCAATAATGTGTACTTTTTATTTCCTTACATGCAGGGCAGTAGCGAAAGTGGAGTGTGATCAAGAAATTCGCTTATTGGCGTTGGCTGTGATACAGACCGAAGCGCAAGCGGTAGCAGCGCTGGCTGAGCAGATCAATGCCGAGTTTGTCAGTGCCTGTCGTTTAATGCTGGCTTGTAAAGGTCGGGTAGTTGTCACCGGCATGGGTAAATCCGGGCATATTGCCGGTAAAATCGCCGCTACTTTGGCCAGTACCGGGACCCCGGCTTTTTTTGTCCATGCCGGCGAAGCCAGTCATGGCGATTTAGGCATGATTACCCGCCAGGATGTGGTATTGGCCTTGTCCAATTCCGGGGAAACTGAAGAAATTATAATAATTTTGCCGATTATCAAACGCCTGGGAGTGCCCTTGATAGCCATGACCGGCAACCCATCCTCAAGTTTGGCAAAATTTGCCACGGTACATATTAACGTTGCCGTGGCCCAAGAAGCCTGCCCTTTGGGTTTGGCGCCGACATCCAGCAGTACGGCTGCTTTGGTCATGGGGGATGCGCTGGCCGTTTCGCTGTTGCAAACCAAAGGCTTTAGCCGTGATGACTTTGCGTTGTCTCATCCCGGTGGAAGTCTGGGGCGGCGCTTATTGCTGAAAGTGGCCGATGTCATGCATAGCGGCTCCGCCATCCCGGTAGTTAGCCAGGATGCTCTGGTGAGTCAGGCTCTGCTGGAAATGACCGATAAAAAACTAGGCATGACAGCCGTGGTTGATCCGGAAAATAAAGTGGTGGGTATTTTTACTGATGGTGATTTGCGCCGGATGCTGGAGAAAAATCTCAATGTTCACAGTACCAGTCTTGATCAAGTCATGACCCGCGGCTGCAGCGTTATCAGTGCCGAAATTCTGGCCGCAGAAGCCATGCAAATCATGGAAACCAAAAAAATTAATGCCTTGCTGATTGTTGATGAACAACAATGTTTGCAGGGGGCTTTAAATATGCACGATTTGGTTCGTGCCGGTATTGTTTAACAGGCTTGTTTTATAATGTTTGATTTGACTCCTGAACAAATAAATAAAATCAGACAATTGAAATTGTTGATTCTCGATGTTGACGGCGTTCTCACCGATGGCCGGCTGTTTTTCGATAATCAGGGTAATGAATACAAAAGCTTTCATGCCCGCGATGGGCATGGCCTAAAATTATTGATGCAAACCGGAGTGGAAATTGCTGTCATTTCCGGACGAAAATCGGCATCTGTTGCTGTGCGTATGCAACATTTGGGCATTAAGCATGTCTATCAGGGGCATGAAGACAAACGGCTAGCCTTGGCGGAAATATTAGGTAAACTGCAATTAAAGCCCGAGCAAGCCGCACATGTCGGTGATGATTTGCTGGATTTGCCAGTCATGAATCAGGTTGGTTTTGCCGTAGCGGTGCAAGATGCTAATTTTGCCGTCAAGCACTATGCCGATTGGTGTACAAAAACAGGTGGTGGTCAAGGTGCAGTACGCGAAGTATGTGATCTGATCATGCAAGTGCAAGGTAATTTCGAAACGGTGCTGCAAGCTTATCTATGATGGTTTGGCAAGAACTTAAGCTTTATCTGGGCCTGATAATAGTGGCACTATTATCCTGGGGCTTAGTGCGTTGGAACCAAGAACGTGACGTAGAAATGAAAATTGCAGAAAATAACCTGGATTTTTTTAGTTCCGGATATTATAAAAAACAAATGGATAGTGAAGGCTTACCAAAAAATCAGTTGTATGCGGATAAAATGCAGCACCAAAAAACTGATGGTGCAACATATTTAGAAAAACCGGTTATGACTCTATACAACCGTACCGGTCAATCGCCTTGGCTGATTAAATCCGAAACAGCAGTCTTGGCAGCCGATGGCGATAACCTGAAATTGAACGGTCAGACTTTGATCAGTCGTGAAGTTTCCGCGCGGAATAGCGCCTTGACTATCCATACCGCCGATTTGCAGGTCAAGTTGGACCGGAATTATGCTGAAACCCAAGCTTGGGCCGAAATTATTAGCCCGCCGAATCAGACTTCGGGTACCGGTATGGAAGTGACTTTTGTAAGTCCTATTAACCTGAATTTGTTAGCCAAGGTCAAAGGACGTTATGAGCTTAACTAAAATTATAAGCTGTTTTTTGCTGTTATTTTGCAGCGCCGTGTCAGCGCTCGAGACCGACTCGGAACAGCCTATCTATATTGATTCAAATAAAGCCTATTACGATGAAAAGCAGCAAACCAGTACCTATACCGGTAATGTGTTTGCTACCCAGGGTAGTATTCGCATCGATGCTGAAAAATTGGTTGTTTATATGAAGGACGGTAATATCACTAAGCTGGTGGCAACCGGAACACCGTCTAAATTCAAGCAATTGCCGGCAGTCGGCAAAGAAGAAATCTATGGCGAGGGATTGATTAACGAGTTCTATCCCGATAAAAACTTGTTGATTTTTATGCAAAACGCTTCGGTTTGGCAAGGTGACGCCAAACAATCCAGCGAATATATTGAATACGATACCAAGAATTCGCTATTGAAAGCTGGTGAAACCGCCTCAGACAGCAAACGGGTTCATTCTGTTATTAAACCCAAACAGCAATCACGGAAGGCGGAATGATATGGCACGATTAGTGTCGGAAAACCTGTATAAAAGCTATAACAAGCGTAATGTGGTCAATGGTGTCAGTCTGGAAGTCAAAACCGGCGAAGTGGTTGGCTTGCTTGGCCCAAATGGTGCAGGTAAGACCACCAGCTTCTATATGCTGGTAGGATTGGTGCGGGCAGATAGTGGTGAAATATTCCTCGATGATCAGCGCATCACCCTTTATCCCATGCATAGACGGGCGCGTTTGGGTATCGGCTACTTGGCCCAGGAAGCCTCAGTTTTTCGCAAACTGAGTGTAGAGGATAATCTGCGCGCGGTATTACAAATTCGTGATGATTTGACCAATGGTCAGATTGAGCTGATCATTGATGACTTGCTGGATGAATTTGGCATCAGTCATTTACGCCGGCAAACCGCTTTAGGCCTGTCGGGAGGAGAGCGTCGGCGTGTGGAAATTGCCAGAGCTTTGGCTTCCGACCCCCAATTTATATTGCTTGATGAACCATTTGCCGGCGTAGATCCTATATCTGTGCTGGAACTGCAAAAAATTATTGCTCACTTAAAACAGCGGGGTATCGGTATTTTGATTACCGAACATAAAGTTAGGGAAACCTTGGAAATTTGTGATCGTGCTTACATCCTGAACGGTGGTAAAGTTATCGCCGAGGGCCAGTCACAGCAGCTTGTCGATAATGAAGAAGTGCGCCGGGTTTATCTGGGCGACAAGTTTAGTTTATAGGTCAATTCAGTCATGAAACAATCCCTGCAACTCCGAATTGGTCAAAGTCTGACCATGACGCCACAATTGCAGCAGGCCATCAAACTCCTGCAAATGTCCACCCTGGATCTGCAACAGGAAATCCAGCAGGCGCTTGAGTCCAACATCATGCTCGAGCTTGATGACGAAGACTTGCAAAACCACGATTATCGCGAAAAAAAAATCGACAATACCGACCAAGTGACCAGCGAAGGGTCGCAGACCGATATGCCCGATGAGTTACCGGTTGACGTCAGTTGGGACGATGTTTATGAAAGCTCCTTGCCGGCAGGAGATGACGGCAGCAGTGAAGCCTTTGAATTCGAAACATTTCGCGGCAATGCCGAAACCGTACGCGACCATTTAATCTGGCAATTGGAAATGCTGCCGATATCTGACCGCGATTATGCAATTGCCGTGGCAATCATCGATGCGGTCAATAACGATGGTTATGTCTCCAGTGATCTGAACGATATTTTCCAGGGCTTGCAACAACAGCTGGATGGTCTGGAAAAAGACGAAGTACTGGCTGTATTGCATATGGTACAGAATTTTGACCCAGTTGGCGTGGCAGCTCTGGATTTGGCCGACTGCCTAGGCTTGCAATTGCAGCAATTACCCGACACCACGCCCTATAGACTCGAAGCTATTGATTTTGTCCGGCATCATCTTGATCTGTTGGCAAGCTGCGATCAAGCCAGATTAATGAAGCGGGTGGGATTAACTGAGGATCAACTGAAAGGCTTACTGGCGCTGATACGTACCTTGCAACCCAAGCCGGCAGCCAAATTACAGGAAGCCGATGTTGAATATGTAGTGCCCGATGTGTTCGTCTCCAAAATCAAAGACCAGTGGATAGTCAGCCTGAATCCGGATATTGCTCCAAAACTGCGCGTCAACCCGCTTTATTCAGCAATGATAAAACGTGCCGACAGCAGTCAGGATAATCTCAGTATGAAAAATCATTTGCAGGAGGCGCGCTGGTTTATCAAAAGCCTGCACAGCCGCAACGACACACTGTTGCGAGTTGCCAAAAGCATTGTTGAAAAGCAAGGTGATTTTTTCGAACATGGTGCCATCGCCATGAAGCCTATGGTACTCAGGGATATCGCCGAAGAACTGGAATTGCACGAATCAACCATTTCCAGGGTTACTACCCAAAAATACATGCATACCCCGCGTGGTGTCATCGAATTCAAATATTTTTTCTCCAGTCATGTCAGTACCGACGGAGGAGGCGAGTGCTCGGCAACTGCCATCAGAGCACTCATAAAAGAGTTGGTCGGAAACGAGAATCCAGCCAAACCATTAAGCGATAGTAAAATATCCGACTTATTGAACGAAAAAGGCATTAATGTCGCACGCCGCACCATTGCAAAATATCGCGAGGCGATGTCAATCCCGTCTACCAGCCAACGGAAAAGGCTTATTTAACCCGATCTGGAAGCAAATTTTTAGAACAGGAGGAGTAATTCCATGCAAATTAGTATCACAGGCCATCATGTCGAAGTCACCGATTCATTGAAATCACATATCGAAGACAAAATTGGTATTTTAAAACGCCATTTCGATAATGTTGTGGATATTCATGTCATTTTAACTGTGGAAAAGCTGGAACAAAAAGCCGAAGCAACCGTACAGATTAGTGGCGCAAAACTGTTTGCGGAAGATGTGCAGGCCGATATGTATGTCGCAATTGATAATATGGTCGATAAATTAGACAGACAAATCGTCAAATTTAAAGAAAAAAATCAAAACCACCGTTAATCGGAGTCAGGCGATACAAGATAATCAGCATAATCTTGTATCGCCAACATTATGAAACTGGTTATAGTCAGCGGATTGTCTGGTTCCGGCAAAAGTATCGCACTCGGTACTTTGGAGGATTGCGGTTATTACTGCATAGATAATTTGCCGGTACTGCTGCTGGAAGACTTTATCGATCATGTCATGCTCAAGGATAAAGTTACTTATAACAAAACCGCAATCGGCATTGATGCCAGAAACCGATCCGATAAACTTCAGGACTTCCCGACCGACTTAGAATTTATTCGCCGTAACGGCATAGATTGCCAAGTCATTTATATGGAAGCCGAAGAAGGCACCATTCTTAAGCGTTATAGCGAAACCCGCCGCCGCCATCCCCTGACCACCGAAAACAGATCGCTACGCGAAGCGCTGGATATAGAGCGTGAAATTTTACGACCTCTGGCAGGCTGCGCGGATATTGTGATTGATACCAGTTATACCCAATATCATCAATTGCGGGAAATGGTAAAAAACAAGATTGGAGAAACTGACAAAAGTGCCATGTCCATCCAGTTTCTGTCTTTTGGCTATAAATTTGGCATCCCTCTGGATGCCGACTTTGTTTTCGATGCCCGTAGCCTGCCAAATCCCTATTGGCTGCCGGAGTTAAGAGGCTTAACCGGTAAAGATAGCCAAGTCATGGACTTTCTGCAAAACGAACAGACCGTCATGGCGTTTTTACAGGATATCGGTCATTTCATTAGCCATTGGGCGCCCCATTTTCAAGCAGACAACCGCAGCTATTTAACCATAGCCATTGGCTGCACCGGCGGACAACATCGCTCGGTGTTTCTGGTTGAAGCCCTGAGCAAACAATGGCAGGGTGCTAGCGCCAATGTTATTGTCAGGCATCGGGAATTGCGCCAAATTCTGCCGTGATTCCGCCCAAGTAAGCGGAAAACATCAAATCTAATGCTGCAACTAGCATAAACTGGTAAACATTGGCCTTAAACAGTAATGCCCGTGTTTTTTTATCGGGAAAATGATAGTATTTGCCACACAATAGCCGATTACAAAATTGTAATGTCAATGGACACATTTTCCCCATCAAGAACTGCTATCGAGTTTAAAAGTGCTTCGCTTAGCGTCCCGGTTTTGATACTGGCTGATAATGATTTATTGGGGATTTCCCAACAACTGCGAGGAAAAATAGCCCAGGCTCCAGAGTTTTTTAAAAATTCGCCGGTTTTAATCGATTTTCAAAAACTGACTTCCCAGAATCTTGAGCTATCTGTCGCAGCCATCGTTGGTTTGCTGCGAGAATACAATTTCATGCCCATTGGTATTCGTGGTGGTACAGACAAGCAAAATGCCGAATCCTTAACCATGAGTTTGCCTGTACATACTGCGTCGACACAAAGTTCAGGCCAGAGCGAGAAGAAAACAAGTAGTAAAAAATTGTTAGCGCCAGAGCAGCAATCTGTGGTTATTAACAACCCGCCTGTCGAGAACAAACTCATTACCCAGCCAATTCGATCCGGGCAGCGAGTATATGCCAAAGGTGATCTGATTGTAACCGCTACGGTTAGCGCTGGTGCCGAAATACTGGCCGAAGGTAATATTCATATCTATGGCTCATTGCGTGGTCGGGCCTTGGCCGGTGTACTGGGTAACACGGAAAGCAGAATATTTTGTTCCGATTTACAGGCGGAATTAATCTCTATAGCCGGCATTTATCAGTTACGTGATGATTTAAGCCAACATGCAGCGCATATACCCTTACAAATCAGTTTGGAAAATCAAAAATTGATTATTAAACAAATTTAAGCGCTAATCAGCGAAATCCTGGCTTGTTAGTAGATCGGCTGAAACTTGTAGTCGCTCCATACGAAGCTTAGGCGGGTGAATTACAAACAGCATTTTTAATTCACACTGAGTAGTTACCAAATTTAAGTGTTTTCTTGGAGAAATAACATTGGCCAGAATAATCGTAGTAACGTCCGGCAAAGGTGGTGTGGGTAAGACCACGACCAGTGCGGCAATATCAATGGGTTTAGCAAAACGCGGCTATAAAACCGCTGTGATTGATTTTGATGTAGGCTTGCGCAATCTGGATTTAATCATGGGCTGTGAACGCAGGGTGGTTTATGATCTGGTTAATGTTATCAACAACGAAGCCACATTAAATCAGGCCTTAATCAGAGATAAGCGTTGTGATAATCTTTTCATTCTGCCGGCTTCGCAAACCCGTGATAAAGATGCTCTGACAACTGAAGGGGTTGGTAAAATCCTGGAAGAACTGGCCAAAGATTTTAAATACATCGTCTGCGATTCGCCGGCCGGTATAGAGCGTGGTGCCACGCTGGCCATGTATTTTGCCGATGATGCTTTTGTCGTCACCAATCCCGAAGTTTCGTCAGTGCGTGATTCCGATAGAATGTTGGGTATCTTATCCAGTAAATCACGGCGCGCTGAAAAAGGTGAAGAGCCAATTAAAGAATATTTGTTGCTGTCTCGTTACTCACCAGAGCGGGTTAAATTGGGTGAAATGTTAAGTGTTGATGATGTTCAGGAAATTTTATCGCTGCATTTATTGGGGGTAATTCCAGAATCAAAATCAGTTCTCAATGCATCAAATTCAGGGGTTCCCGTCATTTTGGATGAACAAAGTGATGCCGGACAAGCGTATGCCGACATCGTCGCCCGCTATCTTGGCGATAATAAACCGCATCGTTTTGTTGAAGAGGAGAAAAAAGGATTATTCAGTAAGTTGTTCGGGAGTAAATAATGAGTCTCTTGGATTATTTTAGATCGTCCAAACCTAACACTGCCTCGTTAGCAAAGGAGCGTTTGCAAATCCTGGTAGCCCATGAACGTTCAAGCCGCAATCAGCCATCCTATTTACCAAAATTACAGCAGGAGCTCTTGGCGGTAATCCGTAAATATGTCAATGTTAGTGACGATGCCATTTCAGTCAATTTTGAACAGGAAGGCAACCAGGAAACATTGGAACTCAATATTATTTTGCCTGATGGGCGTTAAGCGAACATGATAGATTTGCAACATCATAACTAAGTAGCTTTTTCATCAAGAATCAGCCAAATCACCTATGAATGTCAGTTTTTTTACGTAAATATGAGGAGATGAAATGATAGATGCAATTGGTGAATCTGCTGGAATAGTCTGGCAATTTCTGGATACTCAGGGCGAGTCCAGTGTCAATAAAATTAAAAACGAAACCGGGCTTAGCATAAATGATGTGCAAAGAGCTATCGGTTGGTTGGCAAAAGAAGATAAGCTTAATTTCGAGTTGAAAGGCCGAGTTGAAACTCTGTCCTTAAAATAAAGTCCAGCTTGCTTCTGTTTCGTTTAAGGCCGGCTTAATCAACTTATTTTAAATATGAAATTAGCTTATTTCAAAGTTTATGGTAAGTCTTAACCGGCTTTAAGCCGCGTTTTTTCAAAAGATAGGCATATCAAAATGTTCCCGGTGTCGCTCTGCCTGGCAAAGGTAGTCCGCCGGATATCCTGTCTCGAAATAAATAACTTAATAAAAATGCACAAATGAGTCGGAAATTCCGCTTCGTTTGACAATAAAAACAATTCCAAAGAGATTGGAGTATTTTTCTCGTAATGAAAGCCAAAATTGCTACGCTGTTTACCTTATTATTCCTAGTAGTCGTCAATCTGGGAATCTGGTCTTATGTGAATAACCCGTTGAAGCTGCCGTCATGGAATAAAACCATGATGGGACTAACCTTCAGTCCGATGCGCCGTGATTCCAATCCGCAAAAAGGCATTTATCCAACCAAAGAGCAAATAGGTGAGGATGTTGCACTATTGGTTGGTAAAGCCCATTCCATTAGAACCTATACCTCTTTGGAAGGCATGGAAGTCGTGCCGGAACTGGCGGCAAAATATGGTGAACATCTAGCCATGGGAGCTTGGATCGATAGCGATCTTGAGAAAAACCGTCGCGAAATAGAAAGCCTGATCACCCTTAGCAATCAATATCCCAAAGCCATCGTCAGAACTCTGGTAGGCAACGAAACGTTATTGCGCAAAGATGTCGATATTGAACAACTCATCGAATACATTCGTGAAGTAAAAAAACGTACCTGGAAACCAGTCAGCACATCTGAAACCTGGGATATATGGAAAGCCAACCCCGAACTGGTTAATGAAGTAGATTATATTGCCGTACATATCTTGCCATATTGGGAGGGCATCCCGCTGGAAGCAGCTGTGGATTACATTTTTGAACGTTACCATGATTTACAACAAACCTTTCCCGGTAAACAAATCGTCATTACCGAGGTTGGTTGGCCCTCAGATGGACAACCGTTCAAACATGCGACTGCCTCCCTGGCGAATCAGGCCAAATTTTTACGCGAATTTCTTAATCGCGCCAACGAAGAAAATCTGGTTTATTACGTAGTTGAAGCCTTTGACCAACCTTGGAAAATTAGTATCGAAGGTACTGCTGGTGCCTATTGGGGTCTGTTTAATGTCGACAGACAGCCTAAATTCCCAATGGAAGGCGATGTATTGGCCAATCCAGCTTGGCGCAACTGGGCCACAGGCGCAGCATTACTCAGCTTCATCTTAATGGCGGGGTTTTTATTCACCCGGAAAAGCTTAAAACTAACCGGCAAATTGTTTTTCGGCATTATCGCTAATCTGGCGGCCTCCGTTTTGTTCTGGTCAGCTTCCATTGCTGCCGCCCAGTATCAGACCGGATTTTCCGTGGTGTTTTGGGCGATTTTGCTGATGATGCAGGCGATGGCAGTTTTAGTCTTGTTGACCGAGAGCCTGGAGTTGGCCGAAGTACTGTGGCACAGAAAAGGCCGACGTACCTTTGCGCCATTGACCCCGCATCCCGAGTTCCGCTACCCAAAAATATCGGTACATTTACCTATCCACAACGAACCACCGGAAATGGTGCGTAAAACCCTGCAGGCCTTAGCCAGAGTGGATTACCCCAATCTCGAAGTGCTGGTCATGGACAATAACACCAAAGACCCGGCAATTTGGCAACCTGTCCAGCAGGATTGCCAGCGTCTCGGCCCCATGTTCCGCTTTTTCCATCTGGAAAATTGGCCTGGCTACAAAGCAGGTGCTATCAACTATGCCTTGGCCAACACCGCCAGCGATGCCGAGATTATTGCGGTCATAGACAGCGATTATATTTTGTCACCCGACTGGTTAAAATCCATGGTGCCGTATTTCGATCAAGAGAATGTCGGCTTTGTTCAATCCCCTCAGGATTACCGCGATCTGGAGCAAAGCTCTTTCAAAGAAATCTGTTACTGGGAATATGCCGGGTTTTTCAATATCGGCATGGTACAGCGTAATGAATATAACGCAATCATTCAGCACGGCACCATGACCATGATCCGCAAATCGGCTTTCGAAAAAGTGGGAGCTTGGGGTGAATGGTGTATTTGTGAAGACAGTGAATTAGGCCTGCGCCTCTATGAAGCCGGATATGACTCAGTTTATTGCAAAGAGTCATTTGGTAAAGGCTTGATGCCGGATACCTTCTCCGGCTATATGACGCAACGTTTTCGTTGGGTCTATGGCGCCATGCAGATCATCAAACGCCATTGGCGGCATTTTCTGCCTAATAAAAAGTCAGCTTTAACATCAGCCCAGCGTTATTATTTCGTTGCCGGCTGGCTGCCCTGGTTCTCAGATGCGCTGGCCTTATTATTTACCATTACCAGTCTGGTACTGACCGGCCTGATAGTTCAGGACCCAATACACAGCGAACTGCCGGTCAACGCCTTTTTGCTGCCCACCATTGGTCTGTTCGGCTTTAAGGTTTTGCGCGGATTATGGCTGTATAAAGCGCGGGTCAATTGTTCGCTGTTTCAGGCTTTCGGCGCGGCTTTAGCCGGTTTGTCCTTAACCCATACCGTTGCGCGCGGTACCCTGCAAGGTTTGTTTACCTCTGGTAAACCCTTTATGCGTACTCCGAAATACGAAACACAAGGGCCTTTGGTGGCTGGTTTATTAATCATCTGGCAGGAGTTGCTGCTGTTATCATTATTGGTTGCCGGCATAGTCATTATGCGATCCATTGAGCATTTTGATAACCTTAGCGGCAGATTATGGGTTGCGGTACTGGCTGTGCAATCTGTGCCCTATCTGGCTACCTTCTTAACCATCCTGATTAGCGTTGCGCCTAATTATCTGCCGGGTAAAAAATTATCGGCGGACGAACTGGACAGCGAGAATTTGTAGGGCAGATGAGCGCCAAGTCAAGTGTATCCCGTTTTGCGAATGCACTTGGCCGGGTCAGGGCAAGGGTAGGGACTTTTGATTGCCCCGTGGCGATAAGTCCGATAGTAAGAATTAATGTGGCTCAGGCGCGTATTTATAGACTCATGAGTCTATAAATACGCGCCCTGACCATGGCTGGTCAGAGCGGTTTGGTGTAGACAGTCGTTAAGAACAATTAACGACCGGAAATATACTTCACATCGCGTGCCGTCACGCCCTGATACAGCTGGCGTGGCCGGCCAATTTTCATTTCCGGATCAGAAATCATTTCATCCCATTGGGCAATCCAGCCAACCGAACGCGCCATAGCGAAGATAGCCGTAAACATTTCGGTTGGGATGCCTAAAGCCCGCAAGACGATACCGGAATAAAAGTCCACATTCGGATACAGCTTTCTTTCCACGAAGTACGGGTCTTCCAGAGCAATACGCTCCAGTTCCATTGCCAGTTTAAACATTTTATCGTCATGCAGGTTCAGTTCGTTTAACACCTCATGGCAGGTTTCCCGCATCAGCTTGGCGCGTGGGTCGTAGTTTTTATAAACCCGGTGACCAAACCCCATCAAGCGGAACGGGTCGTTTTTATCTTTAGCCTTGTTAACATATTCGCCAATTCTGGACACATCCCCGATTTGGGCCAACATATTCAGCACAGCTTCGTTAGCGCCGCCATGAGCAGCTCCCCACAAACAGGCTATGCCGGCCGCGACACAGGCGTAAGGATTGGCGCCGCTGGAACCAGCCAGTCGAACGGTAGAAGTCGATGCATTCTGCTCGTGATCGGCGTGTAAGATCAAAATTCTGTCCAGGGCCCGCACCAGTACCGGGTTGGCCAGATAATCATCGCCCGGGTCACCCATCATCATACGCAAAAAGTTTTCCGCATAGCCCAGTTTGCGCTTGGGATAAATAAACGGCATACCGATGCTGTACTTGTAACACATAGCCACCAGATTTGGCATCTTGGCAATCAGCCGAATAGCCGATATATAGCGGTCTTCCTTGCTGTTGATATCCATCACATCATGATAAAACGCAGACAAAGCGCCAACCACACCAACCAGAATCGCCATCGGGTGGGCATCACGGCGGAAGCCGCTATAAAACCGGCTTAATTGTTCATGTACCATGACGTGTTGACTGATATTAGTCACAAATCCCTTCATTTCGCCGCCATTCGGCAATTCGCCTTTCAGCAGCAAATAGCACACTTCCAAAAAGTCGCATTTTTCGGCTAATTGTTCAATAGGATAACCGCGATACAATAATATGCCGGCATCGCCGTCAATATAAGTAATTTTGGAAGTACAGCTGGCAGTAGAGGTAAAGCCCGGATCGTAAGTAAATAAACCGGTTTGCGCATATAAGCGACGTATATCGATAACATCGGCCCCAAGACTGCCGGAGACAATGGGTAGTTCGTGTTGCTGTTCTTGTTGATCTAGACGTAGATAGATTTTTTTATCAGCCATTATTTTGAGCTCCCGTTAAGTGCCGATGGGTGTCGGCATTAGGTCTTATTCTAATGCAAATCACCGTGCTATAGTTGCTCACACAGCAGCCTTAAAGTCTATAAATAGTAAATAGACTATTTCCCAAAATTGCTAATTAAGATAATAGCGGTAATTGTTTACGGATACTCAAAACCGTTGAGTGCTTGGTCGGTCAGAAGCCGGAACAACTTAAGCTTAAATAACAGCGCGGGTCGCTGATATTAAGCGACACCACGTTTCTGCACCCAAATTTGAGGAATCAGGCTTTATTGGTAGGAAAATGTTGATGGGTACGGTTCAGACGTGCCAGCCAATTAGCCAGTAGAATAGCGAAAATTGCCCCTAAAACATCGGCCATTAAGTCGGCAAAACTGGCATTTCTGGTAGGCACATACATTTGATACCATTCTTCCAAAGCACCGACAACCGACACAATCAGCAATGGAGCCGAAAATATGGATAGGCTGGGTTTGGAGCTAAGCAACAGACTGGCTGCGGAAGCCAACAGGCTCAACACTCCAAACGCAAAAAAGTGCGCTACCTTATCCAAACCTTCAATTTTGTCAAAAATTTCAGCCGAGGGATGGGAAGACTCCGTAAACAGAAGCCCTATCCACGCAACAATTACAACCACTAACACGATAGAACGCGACACCGGTGTGGAAATGTAATTCAGCATTATTTGAACCCCCTGGGGTATTGAGTATGATAATTAACGAGCTGTTTTCACAGTTTTTTCCAGCTCTTCCCTGCTGACATGGCGCACATCCTTACCTTTGACCATGTAAATAACATGTTCACAAACATTGCAGGCATGATCGCCTATACGTTCCAACGCTCTGGCAGTCCACAGCATATCCAGGGCACGGGTAATGTTTCTGGGATTTTCCATCATCTGGGTAATCAGCTGCCGGGTGATACTGGTATATTCTCTATCGACTTTGGTGTCCTGAGCGGTAATCTCTATCACCTCTTCAACATCGGTTCTGGCATAGGCATCCAATGCCCCATTCAGCATGTCTTTTACCAATTCCAGTAAATGTTCAATTTCGTAGTATTTATCCTGATAATAATCAGAACCTTCCAGACGCATAGTCATACGGGCAATGCGAGCCGCCTCATCACCAATACGCTCCAGATCTGTAATAATTTTAATGGTTGCAATCAACATACGCAAATCAAATGCTGCCGGTTGGCGTCTGGCCATGATTTCCGTGCATTCATGGTCTATGTCTTTTTCCAGCTCATTAACCAGTTGATCCTGTTTGACTACAGTTTCCGCGCCCTCCATGTCATAACCCATAAAGGCTTTGGTGGCCAGATCAACCTGTTGTTCCACCAGGCCACCCATAGCAAGCACTTTATTGCGAATATCTTCCATCTCCTCATTAAATTGCCGGGAAATGTGTTGTTTAATTTTGTTATTGTCCATGGGGTTCTCTTAACCGTAGCGACCAGTAATGTAATCTTCAGTTTGTTTCTTGGTTGGATTGGTAAACAGTTCACTGGTTTCACCAAATTCAATCAACTCTCCCATATACATGAAGGCGGTATAATCGGAAACCCGCGCAGCCTGCTGCATATTATGGGTAACAATCACTATGGTATATTTGTCCTTTAATTCGTTGATAAGTTCTTCAATTTTTAAAGTCGAAATCGGATCAAGCGCAGAAGCCGGCTCATCCAGCAAAATCACCTCAGGTTCAATAGCAATTGCTCTTGCAATTACCAGCCGTTGCTGCTGTCCACCCGAAATGCCCAGGGCATTATCATTTAGCCTATGTTTCACTTCGTCCCAGAGTGCCGCGCCGCGCAAGGATTTTTCAACCACCTCGTCCAAAATTTGCCGGTCATTAATGCCCTGAATTCTCAGGCCATAAGCAACGTTTTCATAAATAGTTTTCGGAAACGGATTAGGTTTTTGAAAAACCATGCCCACCCGGCGCCGTAATGCCGATACATTAACTGATTTAGCGTAAATATCTTCATCATCCAGCAATATCTTACCTTTTATGCTGACCCCATCCACCAGATCGTTCATCCGATTGATACAGCGCAGCAAAGTTGATTTTCCGCAGCCGCTGGGGCCAATATAGGCGGTCACCTTCTTTCTGGGCATAGACATGTTAATGTTATGCAAAGCCTGTTTTTCGCCATAAAACAGATCAAGATTTTCAATCTTGATGCAGGTTTGAATATTGCCTGATTGTTGAGATTTATCGTCCCGGTTCAAAGCATTAATATCAATACCATGGGTACGTGTTGGTGCTGTCGTCATCGTTTTATTCCAGAGCCGTCAGGATATATTGAATAGCAGTTTAATTTTCAAGTGCACGATATTTTTCCCGCAGATTATTACGAATAGCTATCGCAAACATATTCAGGCCAATAATCACCAGCACCAATAGCAATGAAGTCGCATAAACCAAAGGCCGTGCCGCTTCAACATTGGGACTTTGAAAACCTACATCATAGATATGAAAGCCCAAATGCATAAACTTGCGATCAAGATGCAGGTAAGGAAAATTACCGTCCAGCGGTAAAGTCGGGGCAAGTTTAACCACGCCCACCAGCATCAACGGAGCCACTTCACCGGCTGCCCGCGCCACTGCCAGGATCAGGCCGGTCATAATCGCCGGACTCGCCATAGGCAACACCGTACGCCATAAAGTTTCCGCTTTGGTAGCGCCTAAAGCCAGGCTGCCTTCACGAATGGATTTGGGAATACGCGACAACCCTTCCTCGGTGGCTACAATTACAACCGGCAAGGTTAGCAAGGCCAGAGTCAGCGATGCCCACAACAAACCAGGAGTGCCAAACACCGGGGCAGGGGCCGCTTCTGGAAAAAACACCTTGTCAAGACCGCTGCCGATAATATAGACAAAAAAACCTAAACCAAATACCCCGTAAACAATAGAAGGTACACCAGCCAGATTATTAACCGAAATCCGGATGATACGGGTTATCAGACCTTGCTTGGCATATTCACGCAGATAAACAGCGGCAACCACACCAAACGGAGTAACCACCACAGCCATCAGCATTACCATCAAAACAGTTCCGAAAATGGCTGGAAATATCCCACCTTCAGTATTAGCTTCACGTGGATCATCACTGACAAAACTGATGAAATTTGAAATATATTCAAAAGTTTTATCGACCACACTCATCTGGTTGGGCCTAGTCAATTTTACCACTCTGGCTAAAGGGATGGATATTTCCTTATTACCGGCCTCAGTTACCACCAAACTATACAGTTTCAACTCCTTATTAAGGCCGCCCAGTTGTTCCTGTATGGTTTTGTATTCTTGCTCATAGTGCAGTTTTTTGGCAGCAAATTCGGCCTGATCCTTATCCTGCCACTGGCTTTTTAACTCCAAGGCGCGTTGTTTAAGCCGTAAACGCTCCAGATCATAATTGATGGCACCCACTTTTTTATTTTGCAAGTGATCAATTTCCTTCCGAAGTTGAAGCGCCCTGCTGAGTTTTTCCTGAGCCACCGGCCAGGCTTGTGTGCCTTCCGCGATCAACTTGCCACTTTCTTTAACTGCCGACAAACGACCATAGAAATTGCCCCACTCCCGGCGTTCAATACTAATTAAATCATCAGGCTCTGATTTACTCAGTACATATTGATCCTGTATCCAGCGAAAATCACTGCCCAAAACATCCCTATTGCCGGTTTTCACCAAATGCTGCACTAAATATTCACCGTTATTCAGCAATTCATGTCCTGCTGCTCTGGCCTGTGCCGCTGGTAGCAATGAAGTAGCCACTTCTTCGCCGATGATCAGGCTTTCCGGGCTATTCTGATCCTGATAATGATATTCAACAATATTCGCCGGCCAGAAATGGCCTAAGCCACGTACAGCAATCAGTAACAATAATCCCACAACCAGAATCAAATTGATGCTGACAGCGCCGGCGGTCATCCATATCCACGGAGAACCGCTTCTAAACCATGCTTTTATCATAATGAACTGTATTTTTGTCTTAGATTCTGACGGACAATTTCCGCCAGGGTATTGACGATAAATGTAAACATAAACAGCACCAAAGCTGCAAAAAACAATACCCGGTAATGAGTGCTGTTGACCTCAGATTCCGGCATTTCTACAGCAATATTGGCGGATAGTGTGCGTAAACCCTGAAAAATACTCAAATCCATCACCGGTGTATTCCCGGTTGCCATCAAAACAATCATGGTTTCGCCGACCGCTCGGCCAAAACCGATCATAATCGCCGAGAAAATCCCCGGACTGGCGGTCAGCAAAACTACCTTAGTCATTGTTTGCCAAGGTGTCGCGCCCAAAGCCAAAGAGCCGGTGGTCAAATGTTTGGGAACACTAAAAATAGCATCTTCGGCAATGGAAAATATCATCGGGATCACCGCAAAACCCATGGCCAAACCCACTACCAAAGTGTTGCGTTGATCGTAACCTATACCCAGAGTAGTATTCATCCAGGTGCGTAAATCACCGTTAAAGAACACATCATCAATTAGCGGACTAATCGCAAACGCCAGCCAGCCACATAATAGAATCACAGGTATCAGTACCAGAGAATCCCAGCCTTCAGGAACTTTATGACGCAATGCCTTAGGGATTTTTTGCCAGGCAAAAGCAAAGCCCATAATGCCTAGCGGTACCGCCATTAATAAAGTAAAGATGCCGGTTAAATGAACTTCAACAAAGGGAGCCAGCCATAAACCTGCTAAAAAGCCTAAAATAACCGTTGGTAAAGCGCCCATAATCTCAATGCCGGGCTTAACATATTGGCGGATTCTGGGAACCATAAAATAACCGGTATAAATAGCCCCAAACAAAGACAAAGGTATGGCCACCAGCATGGCATAAAATGAAGCTTTGATAGTGCCGAATACCAAGGGTACCAAACTCATTTTCGGTTCAAAATCATTGCTGGCTGAAGAAGATTGCCAAATATAATCCGGTTTTGGATAGCTTTCATACCAAACTTTTTGCCACAAAGATGCCAGTGAAACTTCCGGGTGTTCATTTTCCACCGTCCAAAAATTTATTTGGCCGTCAGTGGTTTCCACCAGCATGGCATTGGCACGCGGCGACAAAGTAATGGCGTCTGGTTTGCCGGTGCCAATTTTTTCTTTGATCAGTTCGCGTTCGGCTGTGGTGTTATAAATACCAAAATTGCCATCGGTATCCGCGACCAGCATGCCTTTCCGGCGTTGTTCAGGGCTAATGGCCTTAATAGGAGCGTCAGAAACTTTAAATACGCGTAATTTTTCCACGCTAAAATGATTTTGCGCGTCCCGGACTATGCTCCATTGCGATAATAAGCCGCTGCTGTCCCCAATTAACAAGGAAATATCCCCATTCAAAAAATCCATACTGGTGATAGAGGTGCCCTGACTAACTACACTCAGTTTATGCTTGATAATCGGCTTAGTTTTATCGTTAATATCAAAAACAGTCAGATCGCCTTGCTGATTAGCCAGATACAAATTACGCTGGACTTTATCAACCAGCATAAAATCAACCTGACCGCCCACATCGGCCAGCAGGCTTTCATTACGTTCCAGCCCGGCTTCATCGTCAAATAGCGAGGCTTTTTTACTTAAATTGCACAAAATAACCCGGTTGTCAGCCGTTTTTGCCAGCAGAATATTATTTTTTTCGCTGAGTTTAACCTCAACTTGCTGCAAAGCATGGCCTTGGCTATCAACAACAATGGCCTCTTTACCCAAAGGGTAGAGTAGCGTAGGGGTAATCAAGCGCTTATTGCCAATATAGCTCAGCTTGTAATCATGTTTGGCAACTACAGCCCGGCCATCTGACAAACCATAAATCACCTCACCATTTTCGAAGCTGCCGTGGCCAAAGCTGACAATTTGAGCCTGGTCAGGAATCGGCAGACTTTCAATGGCGATGGTTTTACCGTCAGGCACACTAAAAAACACCGCCTTACCGGTATCGGTAAAACGTACAGCCACTTCATTCTGTTCTTCCATGGCCAGAAACACAGTATTACCCAGCTGTGGCTCAGGACTGGCGTAACGACCTATATCTGTCGCATGAGCAGGCAGCAGTAGCGGAAATACCACATACAACAAATAAAAGAAAATCAGCACAATGGCCATAATAATGCTTAAGCCGCCGATAGTAACGCAATAGGCGGCAAGCTTGTCTTTCAACAAACGCCAGCGCTGACGCTGATCACCGGTAGAGATTTGTAGCAGAGAATAATTAGATTGATTTGAAATTTTTTCAGGCATAACTGAGAGTCAGTGAGACGTATTTGTCATTTGGTCATGGCGCGACATAAAAATAGAAAAGCCGACAACAGCTTTAGCGGTTATCGGCTTATTATCTACAAAATCTGATGCTATCGCAGAAAGAAATCAGATAATTTTGTCTAGCCATCCTTTGCAGCATCCTTGCTTAAACTCCCTGTTTCAGCAATCCTTGCAAAATTATTGGATTAGCGTCAACGCTTTTTCCACGGTTTTACTTGGTAAAGGAATATATCCATCTTTAATTACCACTTGCTGACCAGTTTTGGACAACACCATTTTCAGAAACTCCTTCTCTAACGGAGCAAGCGGCTCATTCGGTTTTTTATTCACGTAAACATACAGAAAACGAGATAAAGGATAGGCACCGGAAATAGCATTTTCAGGGGAAGGCTCTACAAAAGCTTCGCCATCTTTACGCGCTAAAGCAATCGCCTTAACACCGGAAGTTGAATAGCCGATCCCGGAATAACCGATACCGTTAGCAGAAGTGGTAATACCTTGCACCACAGAAGCCGAACCGGGCTGTTCATTAACATTGCTTTTAAAGTCGCCTTTGCATAAGGCTTCATCTTTAAAGAAGCCATAAGTGCCGGAAACTGAATTACGGCCATACAACTGAATGGGCTTGCCGGCCCAGCCACCGGTCAGACCGGCTTGTCCCCAAGTACTGATATCAGTCGCAAAACCACATTTACGGGTTGAAGACATGATGGCATCCACTTGTGGAATCGACAAACCAGTCACCGGGTTGTCTTTGTTGACAAATACAGCCAGCGCATCAATGGCAACAGGTATCGCAGTTGGTTTATAACCATATTTGCTTTCGAAATCATCAATTTCATTATCTTTCATCTTGCGGCTCATTGGGCCGAGATTAGCAGTGCCTTCTGCCAGAGCCGGTGGTGCAGTTGAAGACCCGGCGGCTTGAATCTGAATATTAACATTAGGATAAATCTTGCCGAACTCTTCAGCCCACAATGTCATCAGATTGGCCAGAGTATCGGAGCCAACACTGGAAATATTGCCTGAAACGCCGCTGGCTTGAGTATATTCAGGCAGCGCAGGGTCCAGAGTGGCAGGGGCAGCAGCCAAGGCATCATTAGCGATCAGCGCAGACGAGACAAAGCCAAATCCAAGAATGAGCGACTTCAGCTGAAATGGTGTTTTCATATTGTTTTTCATAAAGAGTATTTTAGAATCTAGTTACATATTGCCAAGATAGCATGACAATAGTATGAAGCAAATATGACAGTTTTGTGACAACTTTACAATCCTATTGGCCCTTGGCTTGGGATAAGCCCGTCAGTTCAGAGCCTATCTGGAGGTGGATTGCGTTTCAGTTTGGAAAAACTATAATTAAAATCAACGTTTGTGTCGTTGTTTATGGCTTCATTCTCAACTTCAAGCCACTCCTCGGCAACAATTTCCGGAAAATAAGTATCTCCGGCAAAATCTTTATTTATCCTGGTCAAATACAAAAAATCAGCATTAGGCAACAAACTTTCATATAAAGTGGCGCCACCGATCACAAACACTTCCAGGTTGCTTTGGCACAGATGCAGGGCATCTGCAATGCTGCTCGCCGTCTGACAGCCAGATACCAGATAATCGGGATTTGAACTGATAATAATATTGCTACGTCCAGGCAGAGGCTTACCTATCGCTTCAAAGGTTTTTCTGCCCATCAAAATTGGCGCACCCCAGGTGATTTGCTTAAACCGCTTAAGATCTGCTGGCAAATGCCAGGGCATTTTACCATTTACGCCAATCACACGATTACTCGCCATGGCAACAATCAGTGATATTTTCATGGTTTACGTTTATGATGCCCGGCTTTAAGATTCAAGGGTTGCATATAATACTATGAAAAACATCTTAGTGGTTTTCACCGGCGGCACCATCGGTTCTCAGGTAGTGCAGGGCACTATTGATACCAGTAAAACAACTGGTCGCCAACTGCTACAGATATTCAGCACAGCAGATCATGCTTCGCAGGCCGTCAATTTCAAAGCCATTCAGCCCTTAGAAATACTCAGCGAAAATTTGCGTCCCAGTGATTGGCCGCTCATGATCGCGGCTATTGAAGCCGAGGAGCTCTGTCAATTTCACGGCATTATCCTAACCCACGGTACAGACACCCTGGCATTCAGTGCTGCTGCGTTGGGTCTGTATTTTAATAGCTTAAAAATTCCACTGTTGCTGGTTTCCAGTGATTTGCCACTGGCAGATGTCAATGCCAACGGCTTGTCAAATTTTCAGGCAGCCGTAGCCTTTATCAGGCAGTTCAGCTTAAGCGGCGTATACGTCCCCTATAAAAATTTTGGGCAAACCCTGCGGATTTATCGGGCAACCCGCCTGCTATCCTGTTTACCATTATCCGGTGATTTTAGCGGCGTACAGTCCAAAAGCTTTATGACTTATACAGATGGCCGCTTTCATAGTCAGGAGCTGGCAGAAAGGCCCAATGTTAAACCTATCGCCTTACAGGCCAATTTTGCCGCGCGAATCTTACTGATCAAGCCCTATCCAGGTTTGGATTATCGGCACTTCAATCTGGAGGGAGTGGATGCGGTACTGCATGATCTCTATCACTCCGGCACCGCCTGTACAGTATCAGGTTCAGGGGATTTCAATAATTTGCTGGAATTTAGCCAAATTTGTCGGCAGCGCGACATCAAGGTATATCTGGCGCCGGCCATCAAGACCGAGCAGAGCTACCGCTCCACACAGGCATTACTGGCAGCAGGTCTGCACATCATCTGGAATACCACTCTGGAAGTGGCATATGTAAAACTGTTGCTGGCTTACGGCAATTTTAGCGACCCTAAAGCCGTCTCAGGCTTTCTGGAACAAAATATTGCCAATGAATTGATTTGACAGCGGCTGGCTTCTCAATCGAAGTGAGTAGTAAAGCTTAAGCTGGTAGTGCTGAAAGTATTTGAATGGGGGGCGGGTTAGGCATTAACCTAACCCGCATCCTACAGAATTATGCTGCGAAATTTGCGCTGGCAAAATCCCAATTGACTAAAGCCCAAAATGCTTCCAGATATTTTGGACGCAAGTTGCGGAAGTCAATGTAATAAGCATGTTCCCAGACATCAACAGTCAACAATGGGGTTTTCTCGGTAGTTAATGGTGTGGCGGCATTGCTGGTGCTAACCAGACCCAGGCTGCCGTCAGGATTTTTTACCAGCCAGGCCCAGCCGGAACCAAAAGTGGTCACTGCCGTTTTGTTGAATTCTTCTTTGAATTTCTCAAAAGAACCAAAAGCCTTGTCTATGGCTTCGGCCAAAGCACCAGTTGGTGCGCCGCCGCCGTTAGGAGAAAGGCTGTGCCAGTAAAAAGTGTGATTCCATACTTGGGCTGCATTGTTAAAAATGCCGCCACTGGATTTCTTAACGATTTCTTCCAGCGTCAGACCTTCAAACTCAGTGCCCGGTACCAGATTGTTCAGGTTGGTCACATAGGTTTGATGATGTTTGCCGTAGTGGTACTCAATTGTTTCCACTGAAATGTGCGGAGCCAGAGCGTCTTTTGGGTACGGTAATGCAGGTAATTCGAAAGTCATCTTAATTCTCCATAATAAATGAACAGCAACAGTTAGGCGCGGGCGGCGAGCCTTTGACCTAATTACCAAGTATTATAATAAAGAATTATCCAAGCGCACTAAAACTAAAAATGAGGAGAGTTGATGGCACTAGAAATTGAACACAAATTTCTGCTGGCAAATGATGACTGGCGTACAGAAGTACAGAGTTCGGTGTATTACAAACAGGCATATCTAAGCAGCAGTCCGACCAGCTCAATACGGGTCAGAATATCCGACAGTCAGGCTTGGCTGAATCTAAAAAGTGCGACTATCGGCAATCACCGCCTGGAGTTCGAATACGAAATACCCTTGGTTGATGCCGATACCATCATCACCGAACTATGCGTCAAGCCCTGGATAGAAAAGCAGCGCCATTTTATTGCCCGGGATGGGCATGTCTGGGAAATCGACGAATTTTTTGGAGACAATGCTGGTCTGATTGTAGCCGAAATAGAATTGTTGCAAATTGACGAATCCTTTGCCAAACCTAGCTGGATAGGGGTAGAAGTCACACATGATTTGCGTTACTACAACAACAATTTAGCCAAACATGCATTTAAGGACTGGAATAAATAACAAATAGTTACGAAGCATGTTGAAATGTGGTCAGCAATAGGCTATATTTCATGTATGAATAAAGCTACTATTGTTGTTTTTTTGATACTTTATAGCCTCCGCTTGCAGGCAGCGGACTTGCTTGGCTCAATTTCCGAGCTGGAAAGTGAGTGGGCGCTGGCCTATTACGCAAAATCAGATATCCAGCAAAGACAGCTGTATCCGGCTTTGCTGGACAAAGCTGTCGAACTGGGTAAGCGCTATCCGCAAGCGGCAGAGCCTAAAATCTGGCAGGCTACCATCATGATAACCAATGCCAGTGTGCAATCCTCCATTACCGCATTGTCAGCCCTGGAAGCAGCCAGGCTGCTATTAGAAGAGGCGATTCAGGAAAACCCCAAAGCCTTGGATGGTTCCGCCTATATAACC